>PMND01000147.1:18329-24097 GCA_003161955.1 Ignavibacteriota bacterium
AACATGGAATCCGTTCCCCTCGAGAACCGAGCGCGATCGAACATTCTGTTCGTTCGTGCGGGCCACGAGGCGGTTGACCCGGGGGTCGGAGAGTGCCTGGCGCACGAGACCGCCGACCATCTCTTTTGCAAAGCCTTTCCCCCGCCATGACTCAGACAGGGAGTATCCGATCTCCACATCTCCTGCAGCATCTGGAGGCCCCAGAAATCCTCCGGTGCCGACCAGCATCGCATTTCCTCCGGCGGCACGGAGAACCGCATACCAGACGTACCAGCCCAAAGCCGATGGCTCCGCTTGTTCCATCCGGCCGCGGAAAAACTCCTGGGCATTCCGGTCATACTCGCCCGGAGGCCAGTCACCGGGAACATCCGCGTCGAGCAGGAATCCCAGCTTCGACGGAGATTCGAGTTCGGCGCGCAGGTGGTCCGGCGTTGCGGCCACAAGAAGAAGCCTGCCGGTGAACCGCTNNAATGGACCTTGATATCCACCAGCTTCAGGATATGGTCGACTGTCGTCCGGTTCCTGACGTCGATGCGGAGCCCTCTTCCCTCCGCATATCGCCTGGCATCCTTCACTTCCCGTTTCGTCGCGGAAGGCAGGCTGCTCTTCTCGATTGCCTCCACGGCCCTGTCACCGAAAACAAATCCGAGTGTGAAGTGTCTGTCGCCGGGTATCAGGAAGAACAGGTTTCGCTTCTTGAGAAGCAACTTGAGAACCCACCCTGATTTGGCGCCGTAGTATTTCCACTCCTCTCCCGTGGTGCCGTGCTGCTCTGTAATGGCATTCTTTATCTCCGTCCAGCTCTTGAATGAAGCCCCGAGCACGCCGGAGAGGGTCTTCTCGTCCGGCTTTGGAGATTTGTCGATCAAAACGCTGCTCATGAGTTCAACCCTGCACTCTTGAGGACCTCCCCCGTGGAGCGTATGGAGGCGTATTCGCCTTCGAGGTTCGCCAGCGACATCGCATGGACCTCATCGGCGCTCCGGAAACGACCCTTGAAATCATTCCGCCCGAACGTGAACGTCGCGTCAGATACGACCGTCGTATTTTGAGGAATTGGTGCCATTGATCCTGTCAGAATTCGAACGGTGCGGGCTCTGTGAACTATCGAGGGCTAGGCGCCTGATTTCTTCGGCCGCGCAAGTGCGGGAATGGGCGCGGCGCGCCCGGAGCAGGCAATGAGAATTCCGAGCCGTTTTTCCCGCGTCTCCTCTCGTTTGGCGCTCATTACCCAGAAGGCGCTCGTTCGCCTGTACCAGGGGGCCTGGCGCTGAAAGAACTCCCATGCCTTCTTTTCCGAGCGGAATTTCCTTACATGCCCGGGGGAGAGTTCCGTCGGCCTCTGCTCGAAAGAATAGACCCCGGTCCGTTTCTCGTCCCGGGACTGGAAAGCAACAAGGCCAGATTTGGCCATCCGCCCGTCCTTGATCAGGCGTTGAGCGTGACCGACGTTCACGAGGCTCCAGATGCTCCCGCCCCGGCGGGGGGAGAAGCGTACAGTAAAACTGTCTTTGTCGAAGCTCCTCCGGACGCCATCTATCCAACCGAAGCAGAGCGCTTCGTCGAGCGCCTGCGCGTACGTGATCCCCTTGTTCTCGGCGTGGTTCCTGTAGAGACGGACGATCAGCGCCGAAGTACTAGCGTGGTTCTTTTTCAGCCAGGAACGGAAGGACGCAGGAGAATGGAAATCTGCCGGCTCATCCGTTGCCAATACTGCAATGCCGGCCTGGTGGCTGCGGGCGATGGAATCAAAGCCGGTCACGCGAGACCTCATGCCGGTCTATCTCAAGTGACACGAGATAAGCTCCCGGGGGGATGATGCCAGGCTGCCGGGGGTACGGCTGCAGCTCTTTGAGTTGAATCACCACGTCCCCCACCTCGATCAGGCGTGGGGAGAGCGTTGTATGAAGAGTGCAGGTGACAGCCTGGTCCATATCCCGGAATACCGAGAGGCGTGTCGCTCCGTCCCCCTGCCAGACACAATCCACCTCCAGCGGGCACCGAGAATCTGACGTCACACTGTCGAATCTGGCGATGAAACCGATCTGGGGGAGCCGGAGGGACTCTCCGGTGCGGAGACTGACAGAGAGGGGGAACGTCGGCGTCCCCGGGTTGATGACTTCATTGTGTTCCTCGCAACCGCTCACGACTAAAGCGACGAGAATACTAAGAACGGTACGCATGGTCATCTCCCATTCATGTTTGCCAGGGTCGCGCGAATGTGACAGGGCGGGTTTCCCCTCTTCTGTCCTCAATTGTCGGAAGAAATTGCAGCGAGTTTCAGGACCGTGTTCCAGTTGCGAGCTGTTCCCGTTGAGCCGAGTTTTGATTCGATAAGCGCGTTGGTCAAACGGGATCGGCCGATGCCGTCCGGATAGATGATGTATGCCTCTCTTCCTTCACCACGGATAACCTCGTTACCGGTGATTGCACGCTGCAGGGTCTTCAGATCCCCGGGCTCCGGAGCCTTTTTAAGAAGCATGACAACCAGATGGCCGGGGTCGCGCTTTGCCTCCCGGGGGAAGGGGTTGTGGGCGATGACGGACTGCCATTCCTGCGTGGTGCGTACGAAGAAGTGCGTCTCGAAGGAGAGTTGCTTCTTCGTTTCCGCTTCCAGCAGCAGTTCCAGCCTTCCGGTCGCCAGAGTCTTGCTCCGGAATACGAGATTGCCGCTATTGAGCAATGACTTCGTGTCTTTAAACCCCATGCGCAGCAAGAGGTCGCGCAGGTCCGCCATGGCAATCTTCTTATGGCCGCCGACGTTTATACCTCGAACCAGGGCAATAAATGTGGCCATAGCAATCGATCTCTCTTTAATTCCGGACTGATCTCCGTAAGGGGTTCCTCATTGGTCGATGTTTTTCATCCCCGCAGGTGCGTATCGATCCCCCGCTATCTCGCTTTGCGGAACGGCAGCCTCAAGCTCCGTCACCTCCTGCGGGGTCAATCTGATGTCCGCCGCGGCCGCATTCTCCTCCAGGTACTTCCGCCGCTTCGTTCCCGGAATCGGGACCAGGTCCGCGCCTTTTGCCAGCACCCATGCCAGCGCCAGTTGGCCGGGCTTCACGCCCTTGCGGTCTGCGATCGCTCTTACCCGCTCCACGAGCACCTGGTTCCTGTCAAAGTTCTCGCCCGTGAACCGGGGATACCTCACTGCCCGGAAATCCTTTTCGCCGATGTCGCTCCTCTTCGTGATTGCACCGGTGAGGAAGCCCCTTCCCAGGGGACTGTACGGCACGAACCCGATACCCAGCTCCCGCACCGTCGGGAGGATCTCTTTCTCCACGTGCCGCTCCCAGAGCGAATACTCTGTTTGCAGCGCGGTGATCGGATGCACCTTGTGCGCCCGCCGGATCGTGGCCGGCGACGCTTCCGACAGCCCCAGGTACTTCACCTTCCCCGCCTTCACAAGCTCCGCCATCGCGCCCACCGTCTCTTCGATCGGTGTCTTCGGGTCCACTCTGTGCTGGTAATAAAGATCGATGTGGTCCACCCCCAGACGCTTCAGAGAAGCATCGCACGCCGCCCGTACATAGTCAGGCCTGCCGCTCAGTTCCCAGTACGCCGGGTCATCTTTCTTCCGCACGTTGGCAAATTTCGTCGCAATGAAGACCTCATCCCGCCGTCCGCGGATCGTCTTCCCGATAAGTTCTTCGTTGTCGCCGATCCCGTATGCGTCCGCCGTATCCAGGAGTGTGATTCCCAGATCCAGGGCCCGCAGTATTGTCGCCGCGGACTCTACATCATTCCGCTCGCCATAAAACTCGCTCATACCCATGCAACCGAGTCCCATACGGGAGACGATCGCTCCCTGAGAGCCAAGCTTGACCTTGTCCATGCTTTATGCTTCCCTGTTGTTTAGTTTTCTAACCAGCCATCGACAATCCATCGCAGTATGCCGCAATACGCGTGAACAACGTCTCATTAATTGGGATCAATGAGAGAAATGTCAGGCCGTGTGAGCGACGGCGATCTGTCCCGGTGGACGTCTGAGTCATGAGTGGTCGTTCTTTCCTGAAGGGGCTAAGCCACCTGCGCCGCGGAGGGCGTTGCCCGCAATGAATGTCGCAAGCTGCTCGCTTGTCGCGTTTCCGACCCAGCGGGCTTCAGCGACTTCAACTACGGGTAGGGCGCGAATCCCTTTGGCAATCAGCACATCCGGTTTGAGTGTTATGTCGATCTCGCTTAGCTCAAAGCCCATTCTCGATTGGAGCTCATGGAGTCTCCTTTTCACAAGGGGGCAGAATGGGCATCCAAGTCCGGTGTAGAATATCACCTTCACATGCGACGGCTGGACATTCGTCGCCTGCTGATCAGCGACAGACCCGTAACCCATGAACCGTGAAANNATAAACCAGCTTCCGTAGATAAACGCAATGTTGCATTGCTGTTTCATGAGACTCTCCTCAGAATTGACTGACTCACATTTTCAGAAATGTGATTACAGATCGAACCGGTTTGGACATCGTGAGTCACTCCCCCGTAAGCGTCGTCTCTGTCTTCCGCACCCAGCGGGGAGCCGAATCGATCTTCTGCCTGAGGATAAGGTTCAGTTGCCCCGCATGATGCTGGACGTGCCGCATGTTGTAGAGAAGCACCTCCGCCACACTGAGGTCAAGCCATTCGAATCCGCAACGCCGGTTCCCCTTTTCCTCGGTGATCGACGCGATCGTGCCCCGGCATTTCTCGCGGCCGTGCTCGAGATACTTCTGCAGCTCTTCTTTCGTATAGACCCGTTCGGGGAGCAGTCCCCGCTCATCCATTTCGTCGAGCGTAAACGGGGCGGGGGGAGCAAATCCGGCGTCCGATTCGGACAGGTAGAGATCGAGAAAGAACAGCGTGTGAAACGCGACATACCAGAACTCCGGTCGCTGAGAGCGGTCGCTCCAGAGCGACCCGGGACAGGCTCGAATCGCATTCTCAAGCATGTCGATGGATGCACCGAACTGTTTCCAGATGATTGTCTTCATGGTTGCGTCCAAACGAATGCTCCTCCTGCCATCAATGCACATTTGCCGTCTCGAACCCGTGTTCTTCAGACAGCGGTCCTGTTGCTCGAGAGCTTAAACAGTATCGAAGTGAGCTTCTTCAAGTGAGAAGCTTTCCTTGAAAGAAATATGTAGCCGGCAATCAGAAGCATCCCTCCGACAAAATTTGGCAATCCGACTGAATACACCGCGGCGTCGGTCATTTGCCGGGCCAGATAGAGGGCTGTCCCGACGAGAAGCAAGCCGCCCGAAAGAAGCAGAAGATTGGCGGAGATATCCAGTGGGCGAATGCCCCGAGACTGATTATTCAACAGATCTCTCAGGTATGATTCTTCCTCAGTGGTGAGTTTGGGAGCCATGGTATCCCTGTCATTTGTGAAGTAACGGAGCATGAACAGAAGGACGGCGCGTATTCTTCAGTTCGATGAGGTTTGATTTCAATCATTGTACTGGCTTGCCCGGGAGAATGTTCCGGCAGTTCGCATTTTTTCTGGTGAACCCCCCGTTGGTGACAGTCCCGCAGCAATTGGGAGTCCCTCAAATGCCGAGACCTCTTCCTCCCCGTCCGTCTGGGCCGATGGGTAAGAAGAGGTCCTCTCAAAGAACCTGAAGCATATGGGAATTTAACTTCGCCTGAGGCTAAACGCAAGCCTGAAGAGGCGGGCCGTAGCAGTTCAAGGAGTGAGAGCGCTATGCGGGTAAAGTCGATGCGGATCGCCGTCCTTTTAAACCTGTCCGTCCTCCTGTCGGCATCTTGACTTCCCACGCGCGCTTTTCTAT
>PMND01000131.1 GCA_003161955.1 Ignavibacteriota bacterium
GGAGGGTCATTTGGAGGCGGAGGTGCAAGTGGCAGCTGGTAGCGATCTCTCGACGCTCCGGTCTCTTGCTTCTTCTCTCCCGAAAGGGGAACAGACAATCCTCTGTGTCCCGGATGATATCTGGGCCGATGCGCTCCTGGGCCCGATCGGGAAATGGCGCTCCGCTTCAGGTCTCCCGAAGGCTGTATTCGAGGCTTCCTCGCAGGCGGTCGCTCTCTCGCTTGTGCGAAAGGCTCTTTCCTCCCACCCCGCGAGATTTCTCCTCGTGGTTGATGTTCCCTCTCCGTTGAAGGAACGGGTGATACTCGATCTTCACGGCAGGATCACACCGCTCCTGAAGAAGCGCGGTATCAGCTCGCTCTGGATCGTCCGGAGGCCTTCTTTCTCCGATATCGTACTGGGCGGTTTCAAGGACTTACCACGGTTCTTCTTCGACTGCACCCCTTCGGGGTCCTCTCTTTATTCTCAATGCGTTACCGCGCGCGGGATATACTCCCCGGGATTCTTCTCTCCTAGGAGAATTGAGTTCGACGATCCGGACCTCCGGTTGGATCAGCCGGCTTTTGCCGGGTTCGCGCCGCGGAATGCGAAAGAACGGGGGGTCGGCTCTTCCCCCCCCGGTGGCGTCGATCCGCTCCAGGAGACGTACAGGGAGATCTTCCGCCTCTCTCCTGAAGCGATCATACTCTTTGACCTGAATGGTCCGGGAAGGGATCCGAACCCGAAGGCGTGCGAGCTTCTCGGCTACCAGGGACAAGAACTCGAGGCTGTCCCGCTCTCAGGGCTCGTCGCCGCGCGATCCTACCGGAGTGCTCTCAGGGCTGTGGCGTCGCTCCGAAGGAAACGGAGAATTTCCGGGGAGATGGAGCTCCTCAGAAAGAACGGACGCGAGTTTTCAATCTCGTTTTCCGCTGCGCCGCTCGGATCTTCCCGCGGAGTCATCATCCTCCGTGATATCTCCGTCGAACTACGACGCGTGGAGGAAGCCCGGGTTGAAAATGAACGGCTTTCGGCCCTTACGGAAGCAAGTCCAATCCCCCAGGTCATGTTCTGTGGCAGGAAGCTGGTTCACGCAAATGCCGCATTCCGGAAGACTTTCTCATGGGTCGACGCTTCTTCGGGTGAGGTGACGCTCCGCGAATTTCTCGGGAAAGAAAACGCATCTCTCGCACGGGAGCTCTCCGCGACGGAGCCGGCTGACGGGGACCTCTCGGGGGTGGCGCGCGATCAGATCACGCTCACGGCGCCGGAAGGGGAGCGCCGTGCATACACACTCTCCGCTTCCAGGACTCTCTGGATGGGGAAAGGCTCATGGTACCTCACGCTCTCCGACGTTACTGCCCGTAATGCCGCGCTCCAGTCGCTCCGCGAATCCGAGCGCTCCTACAGGGAGATGTGTGAGAAGGAGGGGGGACCGCTTTCGGTCGTCCGGGACGGGACGTTCATGTTTGCCAATGGAGCGTGTGCTGCGCTCTTTGGCGTCGGCTCGCCTGCGGACCTGGTGGGAAAAGAATTCCCGGCTCTTGTCGCTCCGCGCGATCGAAAAACGGTGGCCGCCGCCGTCGCGCCGGATTCCAAAGAGAGGGCGGCGCTGGTCTACACGATCAGGAGTTCCGACGGGTCATTGAAGACGGTCGAGGCGCTCTGCACGAGCATACACTTTGCCGGAACCCCTGCACTCCTGATCTACCACAGGGACATCACGGAGATCCGCCGCGCAGAGGAGGAGCTCCGCCGGCAGTCCCGCGGCGAGGCGATACTCGAGAATCTTGCGCACAGGATTCATCTGTCACTCTCCCCGGCAGATGTTCTCTCCGAGGGGTTGCAGGGGGCTATGAAATGGCTCGGATTCGAATCCGGGGGGGCGTACCGCACCGACAGAGACGGAACGACGCTGCTCCTTTGTGCCGATGAGTCGCTCAACCCGCGGATCGCAACGGCCCTCGCGAGACAGGACGCGCGCGAGGGCGTGACGGGGATGGTGTGGAAGACCGCCGAGCCCCTCCTTCTGGACATGAATGACTATCCCCCCCACATCCCGTACAAGTCTCTCTTTGAATCAGAGGGTTTACGGTCCGTACTCTATCTCCCGCTTATTGCGGGAGACGTCGTGGTCGGCACACTGCTTCTTTGTTCCTCGAAAGAGGCCGGCTCCCCCGCGGCCGATACGGTCCTCTGCTCGGCCATCGGACGCCATACAGGAGACGCGCTGGCGAATGCGCTCCGGTATGAACAGATAAGCGCCTCCGAGCTCATGTACCGGAATGCGGTGGAATTGCTCACCGACGTGGTGTATGAATGCGCGCCCAACGGTCAATTCGTCTATTTGAGCCCTCGAGTGGAGCAACTCACAGGGTACCTTCCTGAAGAAATCATCCGGTCTCCCGATATCTGGAGGACGCTCCTTCACCCGGACGAGAGGGGGGAATATTCACGGAGAATCTCGAACCAGGGTGAAGGGAAGGATGAATTTGATCTGGAATACCGGATCCTCCCGAAGGGGAAGGCCTCGTACCGCTGGGTAAGGGATTCGGTCCGCTACGAACGTGATAAGGCGGGGAAGGTGACCGGGATCCACGGCGTCGTTTCCGACATCACATCGAGAATCGAGAAGGCCCGGGTTACAGCGGCGGGGGAGGGTACCCACGACGACCTTCTTGAAAGCGTCCAGGAAGGCGTGGTAGTCTATGATACGGATTTGCGTTACCGTGAGTGGAACAAGGGGATGGAGCTGATCACCGGGATCAAGCGGGAGGACGTGATCGGCAGGAACGCGTTCGTTGATGGCCCGCGGTTCGAGCTCGTCGATTTCCCCGACCTGCTCAACCGTGCACTGGCGGGAACTCCCGTGAGCTCAGAAGAAGTCCGCTACGCGCGTCCGGGGAGCGAGGAAACAGCCGTGCTCTGGTGCCGGTTCTCCCCCCTCCGCGACAGAGGCGGAAACATCGGCGGGGTTGTCGGCACGGTCACGGACGTCACCCACCGGAAGAGCCTGGAACGGGAACTTCGCGAGTCGGAGGAGACGCTGCGCAACGTCATCGACACCATGGGGGACGCGCTCATGATCAGCGACCTCCAGGGCAAGGTGTGGGAGGTCAACCGTGAGTTCTCTTTGCTGACGGGATACTCCCGGGGTGAGGTGATCGGGTTGGTGTTCCCTTACCCGTGGCTGATCGAAGAGGAAATGTCCCGGCTCGTCGTCTGGCTGGCGGCGCTTCGTGAAAAGAGGTTCCTCCGCGATTTTGATATGAGGTGGAAGAAGCATGGCGGGACGGAAGTAGCCATCAGCCTGAACACGAGCCTCCTCCGCAATGCCCTGGGCGAGCCTGTGGCGATGCTGAACATCGCCCGGGATATTTCGGAACGGAAAGGTCTGGCAGATGACCTGGCGGCAAAGAGCCGCCAGATCGAGATGTTGAACCGGATCATCAGCACCGCGAATTCGAGCACGGATTTCATCCGGATATTCGATGTCATCGCAGCCGAAGTGCGGACTCTGACGCCGTTCGACCACATGAGCGTATGCCTCCTTGCGGAGGGGGGCGAGAACCTCGTTGTCCACGCCACTGTGGGAGCCGAGGACCGGTTTCCGCCCGTCGGTGCATCCGTCCCCCTGCAGGGATGCGTGTCGAGACTTTCCGTGGCAGAAGGGAGGGGATTGGTGATAGGAGATATCGCCACACATCCTTCACTCGGGGGCGATCTGCTTTCTGCGAGAGCGGGCATGCGATCGGAGATCAACATTCCCATTCTTCTCAACGAGCGGGTACTGGGGACGTTCGACGTATCGAGCGCGGAGCCCGATGCCTTCGGGCTCGGAGAACTGACATATCTCCAGCCGATCGCCGATCAGATCGGTGCTCTGATCGACAGGACTATGCTCTTCCAGCGGGTCAGCCTCGATAGTGCGTACATCCACGACCTTCTGGATTCCATAGAGAGCGTGGTGTATACCGTCGACCGGAACTCCATCGTGCGCGAGGTCAATAAGGCCTGGCGCGAGCATGCCGTCCTGCAGGGGACTCCGGATCTGCGGGAAGAGTCGGCCGTGATAGGAAAGAGACTGGAGGAGATCATCCCCTTCTCTCCGCTCCGGGAGGAGCTGATTGCCGCCGCCGCACGCCTCTTCGAAGGATCCATGCGTGAATACCTGCATGAATTCTCGATCGGCTCGGGTGAGAAGGCGCGCATATTCCAGCTCGCAGTCACCCCCCTGGAAATGGACGAACGGGTGAACGGGCTCGTCTTCACGTACACGGATATCACGGACAGCAAACGAACTGAAGCTGAGATCAAACGCCGGAACGAGGAGCTTCTTGCCCTCAATGCGATCGCGTCTTCGATCAACAGGTCGTTGAACCCGGATGAAGTCCTCGGAGTTGCGGCGGAGCAGGTCGGCTCTCTTGTCCAGGCAGATATCGTGCTGTGTTACCTCCCCGACGAATCACTTGAGCGGATCACACTCGCCGCCCACCGGGGCATCGGAGAGGATCACGCACGGCTTGTCGCTTCGCTCCCCGTGTCAGGGAGCGCAACGGGGAGCGTGATACGCGAACGGAAACCGATCATCATCCCCTCCGGCCTCCCCGACGATGTTCGACTGAGCGAACCGGGGAGAGCCCTTTTCCGTGAGCTGGGCACAGAGAGTCTCCTGGGGATCCCTCTCGAATCGAAAGACCGTATTCTCGGCGCCCTGGTGGTCGCTTTTCAGAACGAACACACGTTCAACGAACAGGAACAGCGATTCATCAGGCTTGTGGGAAACCAGCTCGCCTCGGCCCTCGAAAACGCGCAGCTCTATAGCGAAGTCCAGGCGCAGGTCCGCCGCGTGACGCTCCTGTATGAGATCGGCAGAGGGCTCACGGGGGCTCTTGATATCCGGTCCGTCCTGACGGTTGTTCATGACGGGCTCAAGAATGTGCTGGAGTTCGATTCGTTCGCGTATTTCAGCCGATCCCCGAAGACGGGGCAGCTCGTTCTTCAATTTAGCAGAGACCGGGAAAACTCCGGAAATGTCCCGCTCTCCCCGGACATGCCCGGCGTCCTCGCGGCCCTTTCAGGGGAACCCTTTTCGGGGAATTCCCCCGCCGGCGGGTCCCTGCTTGCCGTCCCTGTAAGCTCAAAAGGGGAAACTGCGGGGGTCATCGCGCTTGGACGCGAAGCTACCGGCCTGTTTGCCGAGGCTCACTTGCGTCTGGTGGCAAGTATCGCTAATTTGATGTCGATTGCGATCGACAGGGCAGGCCTCTACGAGGATACGGTGACCAAGTCCCAGGAGATCGCGGCGCGGAACAAGGAGCTGGACGACTTCACCTACGTCGTGTCGCACGACCTGAAAGAGCCCCTGATTACCATTGACGGGTACAGCAAGATCGTACTCAACGACTACCGGGACGTGATCGACGAAGAGGGGATGGGGTACCTCACGTCCATCGTTCAGTCCGGGAAGCGGATGAAGGGACTTATCGATGATCTGCTGACCCTTTCGCGCCTCGGAAGGGTTTCAGAAACGGAAGAATCGCTCCCGCTCCGCGACGTGATCGGAGAAGTGCTCCACGATATCGAATTCTCTCTTCGCGAGAGCCATGCGATAGTCAGTGTCCCGGATGAACTCCCGACTGTGAGCTATAACCGGATCCAGCTCGGGATGGTGTTCAGGAATTTGATTGCCAATGCGATCAAGTTCAACCGGAGTTCGGCGCCGCGGGTCGACATCGCCGTGATTCGAGCGGAAGGCGGTTATACAATATCCGTCCAGGACAACGGGATCGGCATCGAACGTCAGCAGTATGATAAAATATTCGTCATTTTTCAGAGACTCCATAGAACAGAAGATTTTCGGGGAACCGGCGCGGGGCTGACAATTGTCAAGAAGATCGTGGAAAATCACGGAGGCCGCATCTGGCTGGATTCCGTCGTAGGGGAAGGGACGAAGTTTTATTTCACCATACCGGACTGAACCAATGACCGACCCTGGTCGAGTTCGCATATTGCTCGTCGAGGACAACCGCGACTTTGCAAACCTCGTGGAAGTCTTCCTGCGGAAGTACGAAAAGGGCCAATTTGAGATCGTCTGGCGCGAAAGTGGCATCGCCGCGCTCGAGGAACTGGCCCTGGGGACGCAATTCGACATCATCCTGATGGACTACTTCCTCCCCGGACAGAACGGCCTGGAGACCACCAAGACGCTCCAGGCACGTGGGGTGACGATCCCCGTGGTGTTTCTCACTGTCAACAAGGACTTCGACCTCGCGGTGCAGGTGCTGAAGCTGGGGGTGGAAGACTACCTTGTGAAGGACGAGATTTCGACTCCCGTCCTTCCCAAGACCGTCCTGAACGTCATCGAACGGAAGAAACTTCGTGACCAGCTCACATCGCTCGAGATTTCTCAGAAACGCCTCGAGACAATCCAGGGGATGGTTCCCCAGATAGCACAGGAAATTCGAAAGCCACTTGACGAGATCCGCGTGACGATTGAAGGGCTTGCCGGTGCTCACGGCGCCGACCAGAAGACGACATACCTCACGATCATACGGGACAACCTCGCCCGCATCGAGCGAAAACTCTCCCAGCTCAAGGAGATGAAGACAGACAGGACGGTCCCGTATATCAAGGACATCAGGATGCTCGACCTTTCAGGTTCATGACCCCCCTCTTATCCCTCCGGAACACCGCATGAAATTCCGCCTCGCGCTGGCACAGATCGACCCCGTCCTTGGTGATATGCACGCGAACATCGGGAAGCATATCGCGCTGGCCGATAGAGCCGCCGCCGCCGGCGCGCAGGTTGTCGTGTTCCCCGAACTCAGCCTCACGGGTTATTCGATCAAGGACATGAACTGGGACCTCGCGCTCAACCTCCGCGGAGATCCAGGGACACTGCATCCCCTGATCGAGAAAGGGAAAACGATTTCAATCCTTGCCGGCGGTGTAGAAGAGGGGGCATCGTTCGGACTCTACAATGCCGCCTTTTTCTTCGAGGGGGGAGAGGTGCGTTCCGTCCACCGGAAGACGTATCCGCCGACGTACGGGATGTTCGAAGAAAACCGGTACTTCAGCAGCGGCACGGAGGTTCGCGCGTTTGATTCGAAGCACGGGAGGTTCGGCGTTCTCATCTGTGAGGATCTCTGGCACCTTCCCCTCCCGTACCTGCTCGCACAGGACGGTGCAGGAGCGATACTCACGCTCGTAGCGAGCCCGACACGGATTTCGGGAAAAGAGGAGAAACCGCAGATTGCCACAGTCAACGCCGAGAATCACCGGACATATGCCAGGCTCCTCTCAGTATTCGTCGCATTCTGCAACCGGGTTGGCTTTGAGGATGGGATCAATTTCTGGGGCGGATCCGAGATCGTAGGTCCTGACGGGACCTGCGTGGTATCGGCAAAGCTCTTCGAGGAGGACCTGATCGTCGCCGACATTGATGACAACGACATGCGGCGCGCCCGGCGGCTCTCCCGGCACTTTCTCGACGACGACCCCGGGCTGGTCGGGAGAGAATTGAAGAGGATGCGGAGCGGGGGGCTCTGATCGGCATCTGATGACGCAACACGCGAGCTTGACAAGGGAGAGGATTTCAAGTATATTTTTATGGCTGTAGAGGGGGTTAACACCCATTGATCCCTT
>PMND01000133.1:0-19511 GCA_003161955.1 Ignavibacteriota bacterium
TCGAGCTTGAGGTCCTGGGCTTTATAGACCACGCCCATGCCTCCGCCGCCGAGGTACTCAAGGATCCTATAGTGAGAAACCGTCTGACCGATGAGATTCGGCATGACAATTCCTCTTAAGGGAGGAAAATGAAAAAGGCGTCCGCTACCCCTGTTAGAGGAGTTGCAGCCGCCATCTCAAAGAGCTGAATGGGCCAAGATAGGGGAGAGAGGCACCAAAATCAAATCGCAGCTGGAGTCGACGTATTGATGTCGACGTACTGATGAGGCAACGGGATCATCACCAGGGAACGGTGTCCTTTTTGATCCTAATATTTCACCCTCGCCAGATAGGTCTTCCTCGACGCCTCCAGAGCCTCCCCGNNTTACGCCGGTCGGTTCCTCCTTGATCTGGAAGAATCTCATATCGAACGCGGCATTGTGTCCCACAAGGACCGTCTCCTGTGCAAACCGGCTGAATGCCGGGAGCGCGTCCCTGATGTCCGGCTTTCCCTGCACCATGGCATCATCGATCCCGTGGACCTGCGTCGATTCGCGCGAAATAGGACGGCCGGGATCGATGAGCCGGTCGAATGTCTCGTCCCGGAGCATTCTCCCGTTCACAATTCTCACCCCTCCGATCGAGACGATTTCATCCCCCTCCGAGGGGCGGAGTCCGGTCGTCTCCGTATCGAACGCCGTAAATGCTAGCTCGGTAAGCAGACTGTTCAGGAAGGGGAGGGCCTTCTCTTCGTCCACCAGTTTTCCGGGCGGCTCAATGTAGTGTTGGAAGATCCACAGTGCGGCGATAACCGCCATGGAAAGGAAGATGGACACGCATGTCAGTATCAGCGCCGGATGCTCGTCGAGTATCCTCCGGAGGAGGAGCTTCTCGTCCCCCGTGAGCTCGACCCAGACTGCGGCCAGTACGCCGAACAGGAGGAGCACTATGCACCCGATCGCGAAGGAACGCGGGATGTGTCTTCCGATATGGTTATTCAATGGAATCACGCCAGCCCTCCACAGGGTAGATACTGTTTCGTCCTGACAAAAACAAANNGCAATGCAGAGCAGATGGGCGGAACAGGGGGGAGAGATCGATTCAGACTCGTGGCGCAGAGCCATACTACCTCTCGGTGAGCGGGACGCATCCCTCGCGGTCCAGAACGACGATAAGTATCTGCACGTCGCGTTCCTGACGACCGATCCGGGCCTTCGCGATCGCATTCTGAATCAGGGCATCTTCATCTGGTTCGATCCGAACGGGGGGGAGGCGAGGAGGTTCGGCGTCCGCTATCCGGTTGCATGGGGTACGCTGCCGGCCTCCATGGACGAGCTTCCGCATTCCGAAGACACTCTTCCGGGGTCGCCCGCAACAGGTTGGGGAAAAGCCGGGGAAGATATGGAGATCTACACGGACGGGTACAAGGAGTACGAGCGGATGGGGAAAAAAGACGCCGGGGGAATTGATGTGCGGGTCACGCAGTTGTCAGACACGCTCCTCTATCAGCTCAGGGTCCCCCTCCGGGAGCATGTCCGCGGGCCGTATGCCGTAAACGCGGCGCCCGGTGATCTGATCGGCGTAGGCATCGAGACTCGCGCCAACCGCACCACGGGAGAATCCGTCGGCTCGATACTTCCGTTCAAGGTCTGGAGAACAGTCCAACTATCCTCCTCGCCTTACCCCTCCCGTTAGCCGTAAAAGAATCTGAACTCGCCCCGCACGCCATCACATCCAGAAGCAATTCATGAAAACGACCCGGAATCCGAAACACCTGATCAATCTCACGTTCGCCCTGATCGCCCTCTTCGCAGCCGGCCCGGTGCAGTCCCCATGCCAGGCCGGGGGGGATATTCCGCATAGCGCTCGATCGCAACGGCACGGGTCCCCCGGCACGCTCATCAGTACGATCGACCTGAACGGAACATGGCTCATGAAAGACTACACTCAGGGGGTCGGCGTTATGAAGCAGGTGAACCTCCCGGGACACCAGCCGAAAGACTGCCTCCCGATCCAGATTCCCGGGACCGTCCGCACGGCGCTCCTTGCGGTGGGAGAGATCCCGGACCCGTACTACGGGTACGACAACGAGAAATCGCTCTGGGTGGAGGAAAAGGAGTGGTGGTTCTTCAAGACGTTCACGCCCGGCGTGGAACAGAAAGGGAAATGGATAGACCTCGTTTTTGAAGGAGCCTCATTCCAGGGAGAGGTCTGGTTGAACGGGACACTCGTTGGCGGGCTGAAGGGGATGCTGAACCCCCGCGCATTTGATGTCTCCGGGGAGCTGAAATACGGCGCGGAGAATACGATCGCGGTCCGGTTGGTGGCCACTCCGGACGCACGGATCAATCTCATGGCGCGCGGGCTCACCTGGGACACACCCCGTGATCAGCTTTACTCCATCGCGCAGTGCATGTACGGATGGGACTGGGGCCCGCACGGAGTACCGGTGGGTCTCTGGAAACCGGTCCGGCTCCGCGTCTCGGGTCCGATCCGCATCGACCGCCCGTATATCATCTCGCACATTCATTCGGCCGCGGAGGCGGTCTGCACGGTCGACCTGGATGTGCGCAATCTCTCGAACATTCAGAAACAGGTGTCGGTCCGCGGCATGATTCAAGAGAGGGAATCCGGAAATCAGGCGGGTGAATTCCAGAAGGATGTGAATCTCGCAGCGGGAGGGACCGCGCATCTCAGTTTTGACGTCACCGTGAAAAACCCGAAGCTCTGGTGGCCCAACGGGATGGGGCGTCAGTATCTCTACGAATTGCATGCGACAGTGTCGGAGGGGGGCTCGGTTTCTGAGAGCGCGATCACCTCGTTCGGCTTACGGGAGCTGAAACTCGTCGAGAATGAGAATGTCGCGGAGTTCCTCAAATCGATGAAGACCGAAGCCGGAAGTCCCTATCAACTGGGAAAAGTGATCGGGTCATATCCCTGGACGTTCCAGGTAAACGGACGGAAGATGTTCGCCAAAGGTGCGAACTGGATCCCCGTTGATCAGCTTCTTCAGCTCGACCGGGATCGGTACGACCGGCTCCTTTCGCTTGCGAAGGACGCCCATTTCAACCTTCTGCGTGTCTGGGGCGGCGGCCTGTACGAAACAGACGATTTCTACGAGCTCTGCGACAGGTACGGCATACTCGCGTGGCAGGAGTTCCTCAGCAACCGGAGCTTTTCCAGGATCGATCTCCCGAATTTCCTTGAGGGGGCGGAATCCGCCGCCTTCCGGTTGAGGAACCATCCGAGCCTCACATTCTGGTGCGGCGGAAACGAGTTCGACCCGGATGACTCGGGGAGCAAGACGGTCATCGACGCTCTGGAGGCCCTCATGGCGAAGCTCGATCCGGGCCGGGAATTCCACCGTGCCTCGCCGTACAAAGGGGATGACCACCAGTGGGGAGTGTGGCACGGCCAGCAGCCGTACACCACGTACAGGGTTGCCAGGCCGTTCAGGAGCGAGGCGGGGTTGAATACATTCCCGGTTCCGGAGAATTATGTGAGGTTTACTCCGGGGTCCGTGCTCTGGCCTCTGGATACCACGGAGGTTGAGTACCACGGCGAATACAACACGCGGTTCCAGCACCTGAAGAAGCTGATGCGCTATGCGGATGAATTCGGCCCGTCGGTGACGATCTACGACGCGATAATGAAAAGCGAATTGTACCAGGCCCTGGCGAATTCCTTCAACATGGAATATTGCAGATCGCACAAGTTCCAGAACAGCGGACTTCTCATCTGGCAGTACAACGACATCTGGCCCTGTGTCTCCTGGTCGATGGTTGATTGGTACGGTACCCCGAAACCATCCTACTTCTACCAGAAACGCGCCTCGCGCCCTCTCCACATCTCAGCCGACTATGAGCGTTATGCCTGGAAAGGTGGAGAGACGTTCGGGGCGGATGTTCGTCTCCTGAATGACACGGAGGATCCCGTGAATGACTGCACGTATGAAGCGAAACTCATTACTGTTCAGGGGAATACGCTCGCGGAAAAATCGGGACCGGCGAAGACCGGCGCGAACAGCTCGTCTGATATCGGCAGGATCGAGCTCAAGCTCCCGGGGGAGATGTCAGGGAAGACGTTCTTCGTCTCCGTGCGACTCAGGGGGCACGATGGGACCACGATTTCCGATGCCCTGTATCCCATCGCCGTGACAGCAGCCGGGAGCGCGGATGTCTACGCGGGTATTTTTGCTGAAATGACCTCGATGCCGGAGGTTGCGGTCGCCGTCACCCCCGCTCGCCCTGTCATCACGATGGAAAAATCCGCGGGCGGCTCATGCGATCTGACGCTTTCCAATCCGACGGACAAACTCGCCTTCTTCCTCCGCGTCCGCCTTCTGGAGGAGTCGGAGACGTTGAGGACAGGCTACAGCGACAACTATGTTTCCCTCCTTCCGGGTGAATCAAAAACAATTACGGCAGCGCTGCAATGCACAAAGCCGGAGTCGCTCCCCGGCCGGCTCCGGTTTGAGGTCTCAGGCTGGAACACCCCGGCACAGGCCGTTGACGTCAACGTGACGCGGCGGTGAGAGGTGCCTCTCCCCGTCACGTCCTGATCATCAGCCTCGCCCGGGGCAGGGCCTGTCCGGTCGATTCACCTTCGCCTGCTTCCCCGGCCCCGTTGTCCTTCATAGAGCGTCCAGAAGCTGGACTTTCTGGCATGGGTTTGCCGCAGTTGGGCGACATACGTCTCGTGCGGAACAAATTCCCGCCACTCCGTCACTCCCTGGGCGAGTCTGTCGATCTTCAGGAGGTAGCGAACTCCGTGAGCGTAATATTTCGAAATTGCGTGGGCGAGTATCGACTCCAGCAGGACCCGGTAGATAATCGAGGCGGGGAGACATCTCCGGTCCGCCTCCATGGCTGTGGCTAACCGGTTCAAAGCGCCGTAATGGTGACCGTCCAGCTTCGTGACCCTCTCAAGGAGGTAGGTTTCTGCCTCCTCGGTCCGGTTGCACATGACGAGAAAATCAGCATCATCGTACGACAATCCGGCTGTCCCCATGATCAATTTTGTCTCGTCGTCGATTACGCGGTCCCGCTGATTCGGGCCGATGGTTTCGAGGAGCAGTTTGAATGATTCGGCATTTCGTGATCGCCGGAACATCCGCCAGACTGCTTCCTCAGCCCCGGGTTTGTTTCCCAGTTTCGTGTGGGTTGCAACGAGGAGCAGGTCACGCCGGTCCGATTGGAATGATCCGTTCGTGGGGACCCGCATCAGCCACGACAGGGCCGACTGCGGGTCGCCGGATTCAAGGTAGGCTTCTCCCATATCGATGCAGTCGGCGACGCCCGGTTCCGGGTTGTCGACAAGAGTGATTTCCTCGTACAGGCGCGCGTCACCGATCTGCCGCACGAGCGATTCAACTTGAGGCGATCGCACTCTTTCCCGGTCCGCTTTCCGTTCGTCCTGGTCCCTGGCCTGAAAACGCTTAATGAGCACCCTGATGACCGTCTCGGGGAGGTACTCGCTTGCCGAGTCGAGAATGACGTCCCGGGCCCCGTAATCATTTTCCTGCATCAATTCGAAGACGACCCCCGCAAGCCACTCCTTTTGTTCGCACTTGTTGGCATAGTGGACAAAGAGATCGCGCCCTTCGTTCCTGAAGACGTCAATCAGCGAGCCGGACGAATCGTCGCATTCCTGGAACAGGAAGCTGTCGGACCGGAAAAATGCNNGCGGTCCTCCTCCCGGAAAGAAATCCCCTGGTTCGACGTGCATCCTTCAAATCCGATTCGAACTTCCGTGCGGCGGCGCGCGCGGCAGATTCCACGCCGGCTTGCCCGGAACCTTCCGCCGGAGACTGCTTACCGCCGTGGATCAGCGTCAGTTTTCCGAATTCCGGGTGACGCGGCACATCAGTCATTCCGTATTCTCATCTGGTATTCGGGATATTCGCACATGGGTTGCGGGCCCGCATTTTGCCATCGGCGCATTGGACGCACGGACTACTCGATTATCGTCTTCAAAGTAGCGCTCCCCGGCTTCAGCTCATGCCTCTCTCCGTTCGGCATCACCGCGACTGCCTCGACCCCTTCCGGGATCGTGACGCTCATCTCGAAATCTTTCTTGTGCTTCTTCCACTGTACCGCGATCTTCCCGGACGGGCCGTCGAATGACGCCGACGCGCTCTCCATCGGTCCGGGCTCCGGCGCGATGAGCACTTTGTGCCAGCCGACGCTCCCCGGCTGCTGCCGGATCCCCGCGACGTATGCGTAATGCCATTCCACCAGGTGCCCGAGCATGAAGTGGTTCATGCTGTTTCCGGTCCCCGGTTTCGCGTCCCAGCTTTCCGGAAGCGTCGTCAACCCCTGGCGGACCATAAACCCGTAGCTTCCCTGGTTTTCCCGGCTGTAGATCCTGTGAAGCACGTCGCTCCGGCCCCCTTCCGCCAGCGCCCTGATCAGAAACACCTGCATTACCTCTCCCACCGTCTGCTGCCAGTTGTGACGCTCGAGGTCTTCGACGACAGCCTGGAGCACGGCTTTCCGGTCCTCTTCCGGGATGAGCCCGGCGCACAACGCCACACTGTTGGCGGCCTGGCACGAGCCGTGATTCAGTACCGACTTTCTCACGGGGTCGTAGAACCTGCGCTGGAAATCCGCTTTGATCCGCCCCTGAAGTTCTTTATAGATGGATGCATCCGCGGTCTGTCCGAGCAATTCGGCGGTGCGGCGGACTGTCGCCGCTCCCATCGCCCAGATTGCGGTCGCCGTCAGCGTCGTCGGAGTCCACTGTGAAGGGCCGTCTCCTTTTCCGTGCCCGTAATCGTACCAGTCACCCAGGTTACTGTTGATGATCCCGTCTTTTGCAGAGAGCGAAAGATAGTCCACATAGCGCTTCATGCTCTCATAGCTCGAATCGAGCGCCTTCCTGTCGCCGTACCACTCGTACAGGTGCCACGGGACGAACACGCCGGATATCCCCCATTCGGGAGCTTCGTTCCAGTATCCGTGCGGGGGGATCCCCACGAGGTAGTTGGGACAGTTGGTCGGAATATGACCGTCGGGGAGCTGCGTGTCCCGTATGTCGCGCGCGATCTTGTTGTACCAGCTCCGGACGTTGTACCCGTAGCTTATCGCCCGGGCCATATGCCAGTTCTGTTCCTGCCAGCCGTTNNGACCAGTCGATCAGACTGTGAGCCCTGTTTTGCATATCGCTGGAGCAGGAGAATGTCCCCACGATCGGACAGTCGGCTCTGGTATGCACGAGTTCAAGCGATCGTATCACCGGGAGCTTTGAAGGATTCGGATAGCCAGCCGGCACAGCGCCGGTGACCCCGACATACTGGCAGCCCACGTAGCAAAAGAGGGTCTGGTGAGATTCCTTGCCCGAACCCCCGATCGTGTAGTCGTGCCATATCTCTTTGCCTGTTCCCCATGTATAGGTGAATTTCACATGACCCGTCGAATCCACGTATTCGGAGGGTTTGAACCGGACTCTCTTCCCCGTCTCCCCTTCCACCGTAAACCGGAGAAGCGCAGAGCAGTTCTGAGAGAATATGTATGTGTATTCGCCGGGGTGCGGGGAAACGATCTTCACGGGCTCGAAAACCTCGTGCGCTGTAATGGGGGGAGCAGTGAAGGGAAGTATCGACCCCTTCGGCGCCGGGATGACTTTCGCGGGGAGCCATGATCTGTCGTCGAATCCGGGGAGGTTCCAGCCCGCCGGATTAAGGCGTTCATCAAAATCCTCCCCGCCGTAGATATTTGAGGAGGTCAACGGACCGTCATGCCATTTCCATGAGCCGTCGCTCGAGATCACCTTTTCCCTTCCGTCGCTAAGCTTGACGTGTGCCTCAAGCCAGATGAGATAAGGGCGTCCTTCCGAAAAATCCGGCATGGCGTCGGTTTTCACGTACCGCATCGTATCGGTAGGCTTCTCCACACGCCAGAATGAGTTCCCGAGCAAGACCCCCCAGACATTCTCTCCCTTCTTCAGGAGCTTGCTGATATCAAACTCCTGATAATAGATCGTTTTGTTGTATTCCGACCAGGGCTGATTGATGAGGGCCTGGCCGGGACGGGTGCCATTCAGGAGGAGCTCGTAATGACCCAGCCCGACGGCCTTCACCGACCCGCTGACGGGCTCAGCATCGAGTGTAAAGGATGCACGGAACATGGGGCACGGCGTGCTCCCGATTTTCTGCATCCCCTCGTGCGGTGCGATCCAGTGCGATTCTCCTTCCCCGGGGGCGCAGGTTGCGATCAACGGGACTATGCAGCATGCAATCAATGTGAACGCTCGTGGTAACATGGCAAACCCTCATTCGTTGCGAGCAAACAGGACTTCCGCCTCCTGAACTCCCCACCCCGCAAAGCACTATACATCCTATCGGCCTCATTCGCAACCCTTTTGTCCCCCCGTTTCATCAAAGGAACGCTTGTTCCCCGCGCCGCCTGCCTGACTTTGAATGACAATGCGGACAGCATCTATCGCAAAGTCATCGAAGAACCATTCTTTCAACAATTGTAACCCGCGGCATTCTTGTCTATATTTCACTACACAGAGAGTCCAGGAGCCCACCATGTCAATGAGCCGCAAATCAAAAATCTGGCTGGTGATACTCGCCATCCCAGTCGTCCTGGTCGTTGCAGGGATCGTGGCTTTAAAGATGATGTTTACGAGCGAGAAGTTGAAGTCGATGGTCATCCCNNGCGCTTCGTCTGAATCTGAAGATTCTCCCGCTGCTCAAGTCTCGTATCGAAGTCAATTCGCTCGAGCTCGACCGACCTCGCATCGTGCTGGAAGTCAACGCCCGGAACGAGACGAACTACTCGAACCTGATGGGAGGAGNNCCGAGAATGGCCCCGGATTCTCCGTCTCCTCCACTGCCGCGTTCCTTGTCTCGAATCTTCTCGTGAACAACGGCTCTGTGGACTACGTCGATTTCAAGGACAGCTCCGCCACAAGGGTACGGAATCTCTCTCTCGCCCTGGAACTCGGGACGGAAGGAGACAGGATCGTCATCAGTGGANNGGATGTCGTACGATCTATCGAAGGACGTGCTGGTGCTGGAAAAAGGGGATCTGACGTTCCAGGACATGCGGCTCGCGATGAAGGGAACGGTCTCCCATGCTCGTACAAATTCCGTCCTTGATATCACCGTCGGCTCTGACAGTCTCAATATCGCCGATCTCTTCTCTCTCGTCCCAAGGGAATACATGAAGAAGGCGGAGGGGATCAAGGGGACCGGCATCGCGCGGATTCACATCGCCGTCACCGGTACGCTCACGGACTCGACGACCGCCGACATCACCGGAACGGTGGCCGCCACGGGAGCCAGCATACAGTATCCGCAGCTCCCAAAGCCCATCAGCGACATCACGCTCCTTTCGGGTTTCACGCGGACGAAGACGAATCAGGAATTCCACATAGAGAGAATGTCGGCAAATCTCGGCGGGGCTCCCTTCAGTATGGCCATGAGTATTGTGAATTTTGACAAACCCTATCTCAAGCTTTCCGCCGCCGGATCGCTCAACCTTGCGACCGTTCCGGAGTATTACCCGCTTGAAAAGGGGACGGAGCTCGGGGGGGAGATGAAACTCGATATACACATTGAAGGGAAAGTGAGCGACCCGAAGTCGATGCGCGGTTCCGGCTCGATGACATTCCAGGATGTCTCGGCGAAAACCGCAGGGACCGCGAAACCGGTCCGCAAGCTGAACGGCACGCTCACATTCAACAACGAAGTCGCAGAGACCAGTAAGCTCTCGCTGCTTATCGGTGAGTCGGACATGACGCTCTCGTGCAAGGTCAAGAACTATCTCTCGCTCGTTTCGAAGGAGAAGAATGTTCCACAAGCGTCGGCGGCTATGACGCTCCAGTCGACCCACCTCTTTGCCCGCGACATAATGACCGCGCCGCCTGCTCCGGCTCCCGGCGCGCAGAAGCAGGGGAGCGCACAGCCGGCCTCCGGCACCGCGGAAGGACCGAAAGAAGTGAACGTGCAGCCCGCGAACGTCACTCCGGATGTCGCGAACGCGGGTCGTGCGGCGACGTCAAAGTCGCCTCAGATGAGCGGGAAGGCTGCTTTTCCCCTCCCGGCAATGGATATCGATGCGAGCGCGACGATCGGCACGCTGACGCTTGAGAAGTTCGAGTTCACGAACATCAAAGGGGCGATGCGTGTCTCGAAGGGGGTTGTCACAATGCAGAACCTCTCGCTGAACGCCTTCGGCGGATCCGTGGTTTCGAACGGATCGGTTGACCTCAACAAGCCCGATCGGCCGTTGTTCGACCTCAGTCTGAACCTGAACGGCGTCGATGCCGCGACGCTCCTCTCGCATTTCACGTCGTTCGGCCAGAAGCTCAGCGGCTCCTTGACGACAAGCACCAAACTGAAAGGTGCGCTCAACGATACACTGGGTCTGGTCCCGGAAACTGTGGAGGGGGATGGGAAGGTTGCGGTGAAGAACGGATCATTGAAGGGATTCAAAGTCAATCAGTCCCTGGCGAGCCTGGTAAAGCTTCCCGACCTGGAAACGATCCAGTTTAAGGATTGGGGAAACGACTTCACCGTCCAGAAGGGGAGGCTGACGATCAAGGATTTGACGATCACCGCCTCCACAGGGCAATACGTTGTCAATGGATCTCAGGGTCTCGACGGATCGCTCGACTACCACATGGCTCTCTATCTGCCTCCGAGCGCCGCTCCGAAATTGAACATCCCGGGCTTTGCAGGGGAAGCGGTGAATCTGTTCAAAGACCAGAGCGGACGGTTGAAACTCGACTTCAATATCGGAGGGACGACGGACAATCCGAAGGTCCAGCTGGACACCGATCCGGCAAAGAACAGGGCGGTGGATATGGCGAAGCAGAAGCTTGATGACGAGAAGAAGAAAGCAGTGGATCAGTTGAAAAACAAAGCTTCGGACGCACTGAAGAAGCTCTTTAAGAAGTGACGTACCATCGGTCACTTCGCGTCCGCCGGTCATCTGTTCTCTCATTCACCTTTTTTTCCCTCGAGAGCTGACACCATGTCAAAGCGAATAGCCGTCGCAATGCTCCTTGCCGCGTTTGCCATTCCGGCAACCGCACAGCAGAGGAATCTTCGCATCGTCGCATCGTCCCCACAGGGGGTGATCACGGGGCTCGATCAGAGCCAGACGATCTTTGCCACGTTCAGCGAGCCGATGGTCGCGCTGCAGGCCGTCCCGAAGGACGAAGGGAGCGGGCCGATGACCATCGAGCCCCCTCTCAAGGGAAAATACCGCTGGATGGGAACGATCACGCTGGCATTCATTCCCGATCAGCTCCTCCCGTACTCCACGCACTTCACGGTGAAGATTCCCGCCGGGACGAAGTCGAAAAACGGGAATTCGCTCACCGCGGAGTTCTCCTGGTCGTTCGACACCCCTCGCCCCGTGATCGTATGGACGTCTCCGGGGGTCGGGACGACGCACGTCGACACGAGCACATCGATCATGCTCCGGTTCAACCAGCCGATCGATCCGACTCTCGTTGCGAAATTCACCTCCCTGCAGTTGAGCAGGGGGGGGAAGGCGACGTTCCCCGCATTCACGGCTGAGTCACCTGCCGCATCGGACAGCATTACTCATCCCGAGCAGGTCGTGATTCTGAAGACGAAAGAAGCCTTCGGGATGAGCGCTTCCGTGTCGGTGAATGTAAAGGACGGCGTCACAGGCAGGGAAGGACCGCTTCCGATGGCGGCGCCGTACGGTTTCGCTTTCTCCACATGGGGGGACCTTTTCTTCGCCGGCGTCCAGGACGATCCGAACCGGATTTTCCCCATGTCCGGTATTACGCTCGGCTTTTCCAACGGGATAACGCCGGCGAACCTTTTGAAGCATCTCACGTTCACCCCCCCGCTCAAAACGCGTGAGGATTACTACGAGAATGAAGTTCCGCAGGAGGCCGTGTTCCTCCCTCTCCCGATCCTGCCCGAATCGACATACACGGGGTTGATCACCGCGGGCCTTCGCGATATGTACGGGAACGTGCTGAAGACCGATCAACATTTCTCGTTCCACGTGCAGCCGTATCTCCCGTTTGTCCGCACACGGACCGGCATCGGCGTCCTCGAAGGGTACGAATCCCACAAATTCCCCGTGACCACAATGAACGTGGACTCGGTCCGCGTGCAGATGGGTGCGGTCGACCCGGAGCGGATCGTCTCCCTCATGCAGAAGCTCTCGTGGGAGTATTATGAGAAGCTGGCGATCGAAGAGGGGATTCTCCTCACGCCATCCTCGCTCAGCGAGGAGGCGAAGGAATTCACGCGGACGAAGACGATGCCGACCAGGGCCAAACGAAACACGGTCACCGTCCGCCCGCTCGATTTCGACGAGGTGATCGGGAAGGACGGCCGCGGCATTGTCTTTGTGCAGGTGGACGACATGGGACGTCCGAACCCGGCATATCTCAAGACCCTCGTCCAGGTGACCGACTTCGGCATCACCGCGAAATTCTCCCCCGACGCGAACCTGATCTGGGTGACGAATCTCAAGGACGCGACGCCTGTCGCGGACGCGTCGGTTGAGATTCGGAACGACAGCAACCGCGCGGTCTGGACGGGAAAGACGGATGAACGGGGTCTCGTACAATCCCCCGGGTGGGGGAAGCTGAAATTTGCGGCGCCGCCCCCCGACGGTGAGGGAGGCGAAGAGGAGGAAGGCTATTACCAGGAGCAGTCTCAGCCCCGGCAATGGGTGATCGTCCGCAAGGGGAGCGAGATCGCGTTTACGAGCTCCCTGTGGAACGAAGGGATAGAGCCGTACAGGTTCGATATCCCGTACGATTGGAACCCGCAGCCGGAGAAATTCGAAGGGACGCTGTTCACCGACCGGGGTCTGTATAAGGCCAGTGAAAGGGTCGACATCAAGGGGATCATCCGCAGACGGTCGGAAGGGAGCTGGAAATTTGCTCCCTCGCTTAAGACACGGCTGATCATCAGGAATTCCAGAAACGAAGAAGTCCTCAACCAACAAGAGAAGCTCTCCCCGTTCGGGTCGTTCGCGGCGGCGCTGGCGCTGAAGCCCGCCGCTCCGCTCGGGTATTACAGCATGAGTCTTCAGTATCAGGCCAGGGTGAAAGGGAAAAACCGATGGAGGCAGCTCGTGGGCGGTTCGTTCCGTGTCGAGGCATTCCGCCCTGCGGAATTCGCCGTCACGTCGAGGTTTGAGAGAAAGGATTACACGTTCGGCGACACGGTAAAGGGATACCTGAACGCAAAGTATCTGTTCGGGGCCCCGATGAAGGACGCGAAGGTCCGCTGGCGCCTGACGGCGTCGCGCGGCTATTTCAATCCGCCCGGATTCGAAGGGTATTTCTTCGAGCCGCTCGGATGGCTGACACGATATCAGAGCGAGTTCTCCGGGAGGGAGCTGCAGAACAGGGATACGACGCTGGATGCGCTGGGGAACCTCACCGTCAGCTCTCCACTCCGCGTTGGCGAGCTGCGGGGGACTGTCTCACTCATGCTCGAAGGGGAGGTGACCTCTCCTTCCCGCCAGACGCTTTCGGGCCGCACGTCCGTGACCGTCCACCAGGGGGAATTCTACGTCGGTATTCGTCCCTCATCGACGTTTGTCAAAACCGACACCGCCATGACGCTCTCTCTGATTGCGGCGACGAAGGAGGGGACGCTCCTGGCCGACCGGACGCTCACGGTCAGGATAGTCCAGCGGGTATGGCACTCCGTGAGAAAAGCGGAGACCGGCGGCAGATATGCATGGTATTCCGTGGAAGCGGATTCGGTTCTCGATTCCACGGACGTGGTGACGGCGGCGGCGCCCCTCGTTCAATCCTTCGTCCCGAAGAGCCCGGGGTTCTTCTATGTCGATGTTTCCTCGAAAGACACCCGGGGGAATGTGTTCGGTGCGCAGACGTACTTCTATGCGAGCGGTTCGGGCTATGTCGCCTGGGAGCGGCGGAATGACGACCGGATCGACCTGATAGCCAATAAGCGGGACTTCAAACCGGGGGAAACCGCGAGCATCATCGTGAAGAGCCCGTACGAACGGGCGACGGCGCTCGTTTCGATCGAGCGCGAAGGGATCCTGACGCATTACACCACAACTCTCGTCGGGAGCGCGCCGCAGATCGACGTCCCGATCACGAGCGAATTCCTCCCGAACGTCTTTGTTTCCGTGGTCCTGCTCCAGGGGCGGACGGACAGGCCCGCAAAAAAGCAAGAAGCCGACATCGGACGCCCGTCATTCAAAGTCGGGTATGTCGCCCTTTCGGTCAGCCCGAAAGAAAAGAGACTCGCCGTGACTGTGGAGTCCGACCGGAAAGAATACCGGCCTGGAGATTCGGTGGATGTGACGATACTTCTGAAGGATAGTGGCGGAAGGCCGAGGCGGGGGGAGGTCGCCCTGAGCGTGGCGGACCTGGGGATCCTCAACCTGATCAATTACAGGCTGCCGAATCCCTTCGACTGGTTTTACAGGGAACGGGCGCTCGCCGTCCTCACCACCGAAACGCGGATGCACATCATCGAGCAGCGGAGTTACGACGAAAAAGGGCAGGAGGTCGGCGGAGGAGGGGCCGCGATGAGGGCCGAATCGAACATCCCTGACGCCGACGGGATCCGGAAGGAATTCCGCGCCTCGGCGTACTGGAACCCGGCGATACTCACGGGAGAGGACGGCGTCGCGCACGTCCGGTTCAAGCTCCCCGACAATCTTACCGGCTTCGAGCTGATGGCGGTGGCGCAGACGAAGGAGTCCGACTTCGGGTACGGCGAGAATTCGCTCGTCGTGAACAAGCCCCTCCTGCTCCAGCCCTCCCTCCCGAGATTCGCCCGTGTGGGAGACACGTTCAGGAGCGGCGTCGTGATAATGAACACGTCGGAGGGAGTGCAAAATGTCGAGCTCGTGACACAGGTAACCGGGCTCAAGTGGAGCAATGAGGACACAACCAGGCATTCGCTCCAGCCGGGACAGGCGAAAGAAGTCCTCTTCTCATTCGCCGCGGAGAAGATCGGCACGGCAAAATTCATTTTCCGTGCGAAGAGCGAATCCAACCGCGACGGCCTCCAGTGGACGATCCCGGTCAGCGCGCCGCGTCTGAAGGAGACCGTCGCTTTGTACGAATCGCTCCCGGAGTCGGCAAGGGTGGAACACGTCCTCCCCCCCGCGGACGCGTTTCGCGACATCGGCGATGTGGAGTTCACCTCCGCATCCACCGCGATGGTCGGACTTTCCGGCGGCATCGCATACCTGTTCAGCTATCCCTACGGCTGTCTCGAGCAGCGCTCCTCGGCGGTCCTCCCGATGATACTGGCAAAGGATCTCGTCGAAGCGTTCAAGTTCGACGTGCTCAAGGGGAAGGATTACCGCTCCGTGGTGATGAAGACGCTCGATGAAATCCCCCTCTTCCAGCGCACCAACGGCGGGTTTTCCTACTGGAAGAACGAGGGGGGCACGTGGTGCTACATCTCTGCGTACGCCATGTTCACGCTCGTCGAGGCACGGATAAACGGCTATCCAATTGACAAACACGCATTTGAATCAGGTCTTGCGTACCTCAAGCGTGTGCTGCACGGCGAAGAACGGGACGAAATGTGCGGTTCGAAGTATTACGTGCAGTGCACGCACGCGCTCATCCTGTACACGCTTGCGCTCAACGGGCAGCCGGAATTCGGCTACATGGAAAACCTCTATGGACAGCGGGGGGACATGCCCCTCTTCCCGAAGGCCTACCTCCTGAAAGCGCTGCATGCGGGGAAAGGCAACACGGCCATGCAGGATGAGCTCGTGCGCGATCTCTCGAACCGGGTCAAGATCGCCCCCACCTCAGCCCATTTTGAAGAGCGGTCGGACTATGACCTCTGGTGGTGCTTCGATTCCAACACGCGCACCACCGCGCTCATCATGCAGGCGCTTGTCGAAACGCAGCCCGAGAGCCCGATCATCCCAAAGGTCGTTCGCTGGTTGATCGACGAGCAGCGGGTAGGCCACTGGCGCACGACGCAGGAGAACCTGTACGTGGTGGATGCGCTTGCGACATACCTGCGCGCCTATGAGAAAGAAGAGCCGGATTTCCGGGCGACGATCGTCCTGGAGGGCAAAACGATACTCAATGAGTTGTTCAAGGGGCGCTCGTTCAAGGTCGCGCAGGCGCGCATACCGCTCGGGGATTTGACGCCCGGGAAAGAGTATGCCGTGAATCTGAGGAAAGACGGCCCGGGGCGGCTGTATTATGGCATAAGGATGAACTACTATCCGACCGGCGAAACCGTGGCAAAAGAAGAAGGGTACTCCGTGTTCAAGACGGTCGAGACGCTCGGCGGGGATCCGGCGGACACGGTCACGCCCGGGGCGATGCTCAGGGTGACGCTCACGGTCTCCAGCCGCCAGTACCGCCATTTTGTGGTCGTGGACGATCCTGTCCCCGCGGGGTTTGAGGTCGTCAACACCTCGTTTCAGACCACGTCGGCCGCCCTGGCTGATCAGGAGGGGGAGCGGGGGGACGAATGGTATGAGGAGGCCTTCCATCACGTGGAGAAATACGACGATCGCGTGCTCCTCTTCGCCGACTTCTTCACTCCGGGGGCTCATTCGTACACGTACCTCGTGCAGGCCACGCGGAGCGGGTCATACCGGATGCCGGCGACGCGCGCGGAGGGGATGTATGAGCCGGAGGTCTTCGGACAGACAGGATCGAAGGTGGTCGATATACGCTAGTAATCCGGGAGGTGAGGAGAGCGTGCGCATCGTGAAAAGGAGGAGATGGCTCTGGTTGTGGCTCGTTCTCGGGGGAGCGGTCGTCCCGGCTCTTGTCTCGCTGTTTGTGCCGCTCCCTGAGGACGACTTTGCCCGGTGGTCCGTTCAATCGCTCCGCGTTCTCGACAGGAGCGGCATCGTCCTTCGGGAATTTCCCAATGACAGGGATGGGCGGGGGGAATGGAAGGAACTGCATGCGATTGCTCCCTTCCTTCGGCTGGCCACCGTCGCCGTTGAGGACCGGCGCTTCTATTTTCATCCGGGCATCGACCCGGTCGCAATCGCCCGGTCTCTTGTCGACAACGTGCGCGCGCTCCGTTTCCGGTCCGGAGGCTCCACGCTCACGCAGCAGGTGGTCCGCAACGTGTACCACCGGCCACGAACGGTGGCGTCGAAAATCCTGGAAATGTGGGACGCACTCCGGCTGGAGAGGACGCTCACGAAGGATGAGATCCTCGGGCAATACCTGAACCGCGCTCCCTACGGGAACCAGTTGTTCGGCGTCGAAGCCGCCTCCCGCTGGTACTTCGGAAAACCGGCGTGCGATGTTTCGCTCGCGGAGGCGGCGTTCCTCGCCGCGCTCCCCAATGCGCCGACCGCGCTGAATCCCCGGAGGAGCCCCGCCCCCGCACTGGCGCGCCAGCGCAATGTCCTCAAGCGCCTCCTCGACCAGCATCTCATCGTGCGGGAGGAGTACGACAGGGCAATCGCCCAGCCAATCCAGATCATCCCTCCGGAAGCACATTTCAAGGCGCCCCACGTGGCCGAAATGGTCGAGGGGATGGGGGATGCGATCGGGGGGGGGAGCGTCAGAACGGCGATAGACTACCCCCTGCAGGAGCAGGTGCAGTGGATCATGCGCGGCCACCTGAAAAAGCTCCGTGCCCGGAATGTGCACAACGCCGCCGCCGTCGTGCTGGAAAACAGAACGGGGGAGATCCGCGTGCTGGTCGGCTCGGCGGATTTCTTCGACTCCACGCACCACGGACAGGTCAACGGCGCCACGGCGCGGCGGCAGCCCGGATCAGCGATCAAACCCTTCATGTACGCGCTCACGCTGGAGCTGGGGCTGACGCCGGCGACGCTCCTGGCCGACATTCCGACCGCGATCCCCGAGCACCACGGCGACTACGTCCCGGAGAACTATGACAGGCATTTTCACGGCCCCGTACGGTTGCGCACCGCGCTCGCATGCTCCTACAATGTTCCGGCGGTGCGCGCGCTCCAGAGGATCGGCAAGTCCATATTCCTTGAAAAGCTGAAAGACGTCGGATTCTCGGGGCTGGATCAGGATGCGGAATTCTACGGGTACGGCCTGACGCTCGGCAATGCCGATATCTCGCTGCTGGAGATCACGACGGCGTACATGTCATTTGCCAACGGCGGAATGTGGAAGGCCTCCATGTTGATTCCGGGCACCGGTACCCCGCGTAACGGGCACCGCGTGTACGACGAAACGGCGGCCTATCTGATCACGGATATCCTGAAAGATGAGGTCGCGCGCCGCCCCGCATTCGGCGGAAATTTCCGGTTCCCGTTCCCGTGCGCCGTGAAGACCGGAACCACGAAGGATTACCGGGACAACTGGACTGTCGGCTATACGAAGAGGTATACGATCGGCGTGTGGGTCGGCAACTTCGACGGAGAGCAGATGCGCGGCGTCTCCGGCGTGAGCGGCGCCGGCCCCATATTCACCGATATCGTCACGTACCTGCACACTCCTCCGTACGGACAGCCGCCCGGCGAATTTCCTGTCCCCGGACATCTCCATAGACAGCCCGTCTGCGGGGTCTCAGGGAAGCTCCCGACGCCCCTGTGCGAAAAAACGATCGACGAGTGGTTCATCGACGGGAAAGCGCCGGTGGAACACTGCGAAGTCCATCAGCAATTCGATGTGCGTCTGGTGGACGGCCGGGAGGGGAAACGGACGTACCAGGTGTTCCCCCCGGAGTATCGGCTCTGGGCCGCGAGCGAAGGAGTCGCTGCGCCTCCCCCGGGGGCCAGGCGTGTTTCAACAGACTCACGCGGCGGCGGTGGGGTCGGGCGATTGTCCATTGTCTCCCCCAGCGGAGGCGAATATTTCAAGATCGACCCCGTGCTGCGGAGGGAGTACCAGAAGATCCGGGTCGCGGGATTCATTCCGCGGGGCGTGACGGGGGTCATCCTTCGCATAAACGGGAGAGAAGAAATTCCTTTTGGGGCCGCGGGGGTGGAGTGGCAGCTTGAGAAGGGGGTGTTCCGTTTTCAACTTTGCGGCTACGCGGAGCGCAATCTCCTGGTGAGCGCTCCTGTCGTGATCAATGTTGAATGAAAGGGGGGAGTAGAGGGCGCCATGCAGAGCATCTTTATGCTTCTCATGTTGTTTGCTCCGGGGATCGGATCAACAGGCGCCGAAGTGTTCCTTCCGATTGACGCGCCGGACCGGCATTCCCTGGAATCGCTCGCACTGACACGGATCGGCGGATATGGCATCATGAGAGCGGCCCGGCCGACAGTCCCGTCGCACTTCCACACGGGGATCGATATCCGCCGGCCTCACCCGAATTACACCGATGAACCGATCTTTCCGGCCGCAAGAGGTGTGGTGATAAGCAGGCGGACTGACGGCCCCTACGCTCAGCTCATAATCGAACATGACATCGGCGGAATCAAATTCTGGACGGTCTATGAGCACATTGCCGGGTTAACCGTCAAAGACTCATCTCTCGTTGACCCGCACTCACCGATCGCGAGGTTCTTCAGCAAGGAGGAATTGCAGAAATACGGCTGGCAGTTCGACCATTTTCACTTTGAAGTATTGAAGGTACACCCGTTCGCGCTGGGACATGATGGGAG
>PMND01000133.1:19558-33020 GCA_003161955.1 Ignavibacteriota bacterium
TTGTTTCTCAATACCATTGAATGGTCACGTCGAAAATGAAACGCCCGGCTTGCCTCATCATTCTTTTCCTCTTTGCGTCTCAACTTTCCCGTCCCGAGCAACGCCACGCGCGCGACTCTTCGGGTGCCGCCGAGACGATTTGCATTACAAGTAATTTCTCGGTGGAGATCGACTATCCGAATTTCGTAGTGTCGATTCTCGCACACCTGACGGGGGCGCACATTGAGAGCCTGACACTCGTGGAGTGGGATATCAGAACTCCCGTGTTGAATTCATTTTTGCTCCATTTGACGGAAGGCACGGATCAGTGGGTCGATATCGCAAGCGACTCCGCGTATCCCTCGTTTGTCAAACTGCCCCGCGAAGACCGTACCGTGATCACGCCGCGCGCCCTAAAATTCATCAAGAGCCTGCTGCGGTTTTTCCGCGCTCAGCGGGCGGACACGATCAATGGAGAATTCGAATATGGCCCGGATACTCTGGGCGCCCGGGCTTTTCAGCAATATGCGTCTGTCGAACCCGGGTTTCTGACAACGACAGTCTCACGGGTTGAGACGTGGAACGAGAGCACCGGGGAGGACTATATCAGCGGGGAGGTACGCGCGGTCACACAGGAAGGGTATACCTATTATCCCGACATCAGAATCGTTCTGAAGAACAAGAACATAAAGATGCACTTCACGCCCGTAGACGTCAATGTTGCAAGGACCAGGCCGTAATAGAATCCCACTCACGTCGACCGTGCGTCATCGCCACTCCTGACAACCGTATTCCCGATGGCCCATCATACGCTCAGATCCGGATACACAGACCTCGTCGAACGCCTCAATCGGTTTCCTCAAGGCGCTCCCCCGTCAGAAGTGCTGTACCATATCCTGGAGCTCCTCTTCGGCGAACATGAGGCGAAACTCGTTGCCCGGCTTCCCATCAGGCCGTTCAACGTGGAAAAGGCCGCCCGCCGCTGGAAGACAACCATCCCCGATGCGCAGCGTGTTCTGGATGAACTGGCATCCCGGGCCATCCTTCTCGACGTCGACGGAACGTATTGCCTTCCGCCCCCCATGGCGGGCTTCTTCGAATTCTCGATGATGCGACTCCGCAGCGACGTCGACCAGAAACTCCTCGCTCAGCTTTTCTATCAATATCTGAACATCGAGGAGGATTTTGTCAAGCAGCTCTTCGGTGATGGGATGACACATCCGGGGAGGGCGTACGTGCAGGAGTCCGCCCTGCCGGCGGAGGACGGTTTGCACGTGCTCGACTACGAGCGCGCCACGCATGTGATCGACTCGGCGACGCACATCGGCGTAGGGATGTGCTACTGCCGGCATAAGATGCAGCACCTGGGGCGTGCGTGCGATGCTCCGATGGAGATCTGCATGACGTTTAACTTCACTGCGGCCTCCCTGACGAAACACGGATTCGCCAGGAGCGTCACCGCCGGAGAATGCCGTGGATTGCTTGAGACGGCCTACGATCGGAACCTTGTGCAGTTCGGTGAGAATGTCCAGCGGCAGGTCAGCTTCATCTGCAACTGCTGCGGCTGCTGCTGCGAGGCGATGATCGCCCAGCGCCGGTTCAGCGTGCTGCATCCGATCCACACCACGAACTATCTTCCGGTGGTGGCGGAGGAAACGTGCAACGGTTGCGGCAAGTGCGTCAATGCCTGTCCGGTCGGGGCAATGACGCTCGTCTCCGCCAACAATCCTCATCATCCCAAAATGAAGAAGGCTGCACTGGATGAGGATCGGTGTCTCGGTTGCGGCGTATGTGTCCGTGTCTGCTCACACGCCGGTATGCGGCTTCAATCGCGCAAGGAGCGCGTCGTGACCCCGGTGAACGGAACGCATCGTGCGGTGCTGATGGCGATCGAACGGGGGAAGCTGCAGAACCTCATCTTCGATAACCATGCCTTGACCAGTCATCGGGCGATGGCGGCCATTCTGGGGGTCATATGCAAACTACCCCCTGCCAGACAGATCATGGCAAGCGAACAGATGCGCTCGAAATACCTGGTGGCTCTCATCAATCGGTTGACGTAGTAGTCCGGCCGATTTCAGGCGGGCTTGGCCCCTTTGCCTCAGAGCGGCGTGATCGCCGATCACGCCGCAACGCGGCGGGAACAACCTGAATTCCTCCCCAAAAGACCCCCTTTTGACGCAAGTGTTTTTTGCCGGTCCCTGGAACGTTTGAAGAAGGTAGCCTGTTCCCATAGTTACCGCACCCTAGGTGTTTTTCTGACGCGCAATACTCATCTACCCCCAATATCTCATCCACTTTCCAGGAGATCCACAATGTTCAAACGCACTCTTTTCATGGTATGTTTGCTTCTTCTAGCCTCTGCAGGTGCATTCGCGCAGGATATGAAGAAGGGATCAGCAATGCAGGAAATGAAGAAGGAGCCGGCGAAAAGCGGTACTGTTACAGTCATCGTCACACACGAGGTGAAAGAATACACCTCCTGGAGAAAAGTGTATGACGCGGACGAACCCAATCGCAAAATGATGGGATTCAAGGTATGGGGCGTCTACAGAGACGCCAAGAGCCCGAACTGGGTGTCAATCATCGGGACATTTCCTAACGCAGGTGCCGTAGACGCTTTCATGGCGAGTCCCAAATTGAAAGAAGCGATGGAAAACGCGGGCGTGTTGGGTAAGCCGGATGTCAAAGTTCTGACTGCCGCCGCTAAGTAGCACCCACGCAACCCCACGTTCACAATACTACAAAAGGAGGATCAGTGGTGAAAACCATTTCCGGGTTCTTCGTTGCAATTCTCGTATTGGCCGGCTGTGCTGGAGGGAACCGTGACCTGGTGTCTCTGGGGAAACAGGCGGATGCTTTTGTCAACGCCCACAACATTGATGGATTTGCGGGTCTCCTTGCCGATGACGTGGTATTGAAAGGGCCGGACGGAAGCATGCATCGGGGGAAGGACTCCGCAAAGGCCTGGATGGCGTCAATGCAGTCCGGCTTTCACGTCGATTCGCGGGGATACCAACAGTCAGGCGACACGTTATCGTGGGTGTCGACCGTTCGCTCGGAATCCTTCGCGTCGATGGGGATCAATCCGATACGAACAAACACGATGGCGGTCTACGCCGGTGACAAGATCCGCTACTTCGAGGCCGACCTTGACCAGGAATCCGCGGGGAAAATGCGTTTCCTCCAGTTCTACGGCGAAGTCGTGAATGGTGGGAACATCGATGCGATTGACAACTACATTACAGAGGACATGATCGAGCACCAGCCGCTCCCCCCCGGGACACCCAAAGGGGCAGCGGGCGTGAAGGCGTACTTTAAGATGATTCGTGAAGCTTACCCCGATCTGCACGGGACCCCGACGATGATTCTTGCAGACGGGGACAAAGTTCTCATCTACGCCACCTGGGAAGGGACCAACAAGGGAAAGTTCATGGGAAAGCCTGCGTCAAACAAGAAAGTTTCCTGGGGCGTGGGCGACATTATCCGTCTTGTCAATGGAAAGGCAGTGGAGCACTGGGGCTGGGGAGACGCGCCTGTAGCCGTGGCGGAAACCTCCGGCAAGTGATCCGGGACACTCTGCGTGGATCAGTCAAACGACACCACGCCGGCACATCGAACGTTAAAGGCCCGGAATCCTCCCGGGCCTTTTTACTGCTCTGCTCCTGAATTCCCGTGAGTCGGGGGGACAGGTATTCACTCTTCTTCATACTTCCATGCTGGAGCCGGCCGCACTCTGATATTTCTCACGCCCCTCGAAACGCCGTCTTTGTCTTTTGTCAGCGTGATAATCGGGGAGAAATTGCCGAGTTGCGCGGAGAGCTTCCTTTTTACCTCCGGGATCCGGCTGTCCCCCTTGAACCAGAATTCATGAAGAAAGTGTTCCGGCATTCCGTTGCCGAAAATCTGTGCGTGGATGTGTGCGGGTTCATTCGGTGCCAGGATTTCCGGCGCAGGCATGATGGTCTGGATCTCATATTGTCCGTCGCGGCCGGTCCTGAGCCAGCCGAGGATTCGCGGGAGAAAAACGTTCTCCTCGGGCCGGTGATAGTAACCACCGGCATCAGTCTGATAGACGAACAGAGTCACGCCGGAATCCGGGGTGACGCCGTCATTTTTATAGATGGTACCCGTGAGAACAATGGGTTCTCCCGGCTCATCCTTTGATGCGAGCCGGACGCGAGACGAAATATTCTTCGGAATTGTGCAGGATCCGCACAACGCGTTCCCCTGGCCGGTCGACCTGGACTCAATCTTGATCCGCTCGTTGATTTGGGCAGTACCTGTGCGACCTCCCGCGCAATGCAGGAAGAGAACAAAAAGGAGTAGACGTTTCACCGTAGCTCCCGGGATGGTATTGATGAAGTCATGTGTGGCGGGTCCGATTGAGATATTAACCTGCTCTCTTTTTGTAGGTTGGGGGACTTACCAGATGCGAGGAATCAGCCTGTAGCGGGTCGTATTGCAGTACTCCTTGTAGCCTGAAAGATGCTCTGCCAGGAACTTCTCCTCATCGAGAAGCCTGAATATAATCAATACGATCAGGGGAATCGTGCCCAGCACCCCCCAGAACGAACCGAGCGCAACAGGGGTGAAGAGAAACATCACCAGCGCACCGGCATACATGGGGTGGCGAACGAGCCGATAGGGGCCGGTCGAAATTACCTTCTGGTCTGGATCGACCTCAACGATAGCGGAGGTGTACGTGTTTTCCTTAAAAACGAAGAAGACCGCGATGAATCCGAGCAGCACGAATATATCGCTGGCCAAAACGAGAGAGAACGGGACCTGAGACCATTGGAAGCGGTGGTCAAGACCCGGGAGAAGAATTCCCAGTATGAAAGCCACATTTGCCAGCGATTGAATCACCTTCTGGGTCTTTTCTCTTTCAGCGGTCGGACCCGCTTTGACCCGGCGCTTTATCAGTTCTGTATCATGTTTCAGGAAATAGAGAGTTACGATCGCGCAGGATCCGGAAAACACGAACAGGTAAACCCATGCCTCCCAGTAATCGAGGGTCCAGGCAGGCACAAAGAGGAATACCCCGATCACAAGCGTCATAAATGCAAGTCCGGAGAAAGCCTTAACCCTCAGTGGATCCATGCCGTAAGCTACCGCAATTCGGGATCGAATCCAATCCTAGTGTCCCTCGTATGCCCCCTTCAGTTTCTCTATATCGATCTTCCCCATCTTGAGCATTGCCTGCATGACTCTCTTTGATTTCACGGGATCTTTGTCCCCGAGGTACTTGCCGAGTGCTGTGGGGANNTAGAATTCTTCCCCGTCGAGCTGGAATGTCACGGACATTGCCTTCCCTTTGGGGCCGGGTCCGGTATCTCCGTAGCGGCTCACGGACACGATCCTGGAATTTTTGAATATGGACACATAGAAATTCGCCGCCTCTTCGGCCCTGTCATCGTACCACAGAAACGGGATGATCTTCTTCATATGAATGCCGATCAGTCAGTTGGTGTGAATGTCTCATCGCGTCAGTCGTTCGGACTTCCCCTCCTCATCACTTCGGGTGGGTGTAATTCACCAGCCACTGGATTCCAAACCTGTCAACAAGCATTCCGAAGTACGCTCCCCAGAATGTGTCCTTAAGCGGCATAGTTACTTTCCCCCCCGCCGAAAGTCCTTTGAACAGCTTTTCCGCCTCGTCCTTGCTCTCCGCCTCGAGCGAAAGCTGGATGTTATTGCCTACGATCAGTTTGTGCCCCATGGAGTCGAGTGCATCTGTCGCCATGAGTGAATTTACCTTCCCTACCGGCAACGAGACGTGCATGAGCATGTCCTTTTCCTTCTCCGGAACTCTGCCAGCTTCCGGTGTGTCTTTGAACCGCTGGAGCGTTGTGAAGTCTCCGCCGAACACCGACCTGTAGAATATGAACGCTTCCTCGGTATTTCCCGCAAAGTTCAGATAGGGATTGAGCGTTGCCATGCNNAGCGACGCGGGAAGCGGATGATCCGGAGTGAAATGGATGGTTGCCCCCGAATTGTAGTAGCCCCTGAGCTCGGCGCTGAATGAAGCAACGATGGCTTTGCCCGGGACGAAGAGGCTGCAGTGGTCCTCGTAGGCAGCGAAGAACACCAGTGGTCCATGGGATTTGAAGACCGGGATCCGGTAACTGATCCCCTCTTCGGCCTCCGGCGCTGCGGTTCTGATCGTCCGGCGCAGTTTCTGGAGGACTCCCCGCGAGCCCCGGGGAACCGTCTTGAGATATGCGTTGATGTCTTTCGCTGGAGGTGTCTTCTTCACGGAGGATAACCAGTGTTTTGTTGTGATCGCATCGGGGGATTCGTGACGGCGGGATTCTCGCGTCACGTTGTGGTATGCCCGCCGTTTGCCGGAATGCCCCCCCGTTAAGCCGGCGGCCTGTATCGACGTTCCATCGGGAGTCCTTCCTCGATCGGCCGCACCTCGATGCTCCCGAGGCGCGCCGACGGCCACTTCGATGCCACCTGGATCGCTTCGTTCAGGTCCCTCGCGTCGATGAGGAAGAACCCGCCCAGCTGCTCCTTCGTCTCAGCGAAGGGACCGTCGGTAAGGGAGACTTTTCCGCTCCGGACCCGGACGGTGGTCGCGGCGCGAGCGCTCTGGAGAGGCTCGGTCGAGACCAGGTGCCCGCGCTTCCGTAGCTCTTCAACGTATGATAATGTCTCCCCTCTGAGGGCATCCCATTCCGGCCTGGATAACGCATTAACCACGCTTTCTTGTTCATAGGCAAGGCAGAGATACCTCATCGCGATGTCCCTTAATCTGAGTCTGGTTCACACCGTCTGCCGGCGGAACCCGGAATCGGTACAGCGATACTCCCCCGGTTCGCCGTTCCCGCTGCATCGTGATTTACTTCTTCTGCTTCTCGAGCTGCGCCTTCACCGCGGGGCTATCGGCGGCCCCCTGGACCTCAGGCGGGAAATCCGCCCAATCGAATACCTGCCGGATCTCGATAATATCGTCACTCCGGGCGGGGACCCGCTTCGCCCACTCGACCGCCTCTTCTTTTGATTTAACCTGTATCATCCAGTAGCCGCCGAGAATCTCTTTCGACTCGGTGAACGGTCCATCGGTCACCTTTGGCTTCCCCCCGGCAAATGACACGCGGGCCCCTTTCGTCAACGGATGGAGCCCATCAAGGGAGATCAACGCTCCGGCCTTCGACAGCTCCTCGTTGTATTTTGTCATCTTTTCGACGTCATCGACGTCCGGAGCGAAATCCGATTTGACTTTCTTCCCTTCCGCACCCTGATAGACCCCCGGGATCATCAGCATCATGAATCGCATCGTATTATCTCCTTGATTATTGGTTTGTAGTGGAATCGCCCGTTCAATAAGTAGTCGTTCGGCGGGTCCTGAAATCGACACCCCGGTATCAGGAAGCCGAAAGAATCTTACCCTTGCTTCCTCCGCTCTCCCCGGGTGCTCATAAGCTCTCTGATGGGGCGAACTTCGATAGTTCCCACCCTGGCGGGAGGGATCTTTGAGGCGATCTCAATGGCCCGGTCCAGGTCCTTTGCCTCAATCAGGTAAAATCCGGCCAACTGTTCTTTGGTTTCAGCAAATGGGCCGTCAGTGATGGTTACCTTGCCGCTCCTCACACGCACGGATGTGGCTGTCTGAACCGGCTGGAGGGCCTCAGAGGCAAGACAATAGCCGCTCTTCCGTATCGCNNCTGTAAACGAGACACAGGTATTTCATTGCTCCTCCCTGAGATGGGACCGCTTATGATTATAGTCGTTTGAGGCCCCCCGGAATCGACATGGCTTGCAGGGATTTCGGCGACCCGGGGGGCGGTAAGCCCGGGTAGTTCCTGCAACAGCGGGAATGGGATAAAACGTTCCGGGAAACGGGTATTTCCGGGTTTCATGTCGGCAGGCCGCGCAGCCGCCGTTCGAGGAGACGCCGTTCCGGCTCCTGCCGGACCAGACTGAGAGCTCGTTTATATGATGCCCGAGCTTCGTCAACTCTCCCGAGCCGTCTACAAAGCTCTCCCCGGGCGGAATGGGCCAGGTGATAGTCAGAGAGGTCGCCGCGTGCGAGTATTGCGTCTATGAGAAGGAGACCCGCCTGCGGTCCGTCGCGCATTGCTACCGCAACGGCACGGTTGAGTTCAACCACAGGCGAGGGCTCCGCCCGGATGAGAACGTCATACAATCCGACGATTTCCTGCCAGTCCGTCGCGGCCGCATTGGGCGCCCCGGCGTGGACGGCGGCGATCGCCGCCTGGATCGTGTAAGGCCCAAACCGGCGCGATAGAAGTGCGCGCTCAACGAGGGCGCTCCCCTCCGCGATATACGCCCGGTTCCAGAGAGATCGATCCTGGTCTTCCAGCAGGATCAAGTCCCCTTCAGCCGATGTCCGGGCGGTGCGTCTCGATTCCTGGATAAGCATGAGCGCAAGCAGTCCCATCGCCTCGGGTTCCGGTAGCAATTCCAGGAGCAGCCGGCCGAGCCGGATCGCCTCTTCTGACAAATCGGGGCGCGTCAATGATCCGCCGGAGGAGGCGGAATATCCTTCGTTAAACACAAGGTACACCACCTGCAGCACCGCGTCGAGGCGGCCGGGAATATCGGCCGGCGCCGGGACCTCATATGGGATACGGGCGTCGCGGATTTTCGATTTGGCACGAACAATTCGCTGGGCGAGAGCGGAGGGCGTGGCGAGAAATGCGCTCGCGATCTCCTCGGTCGTGAGACCGCATACCTCCCTGAGCGTGAGCGCGACGCGGGATTCGGGGGCGAGGGAAGGGTGGCAGCAGGTGAATATCATTCGGAGTTGATCGTCCGACACCCCCTCATCGGCCAGATCAGATGGATCCTTCGCGCTCGCATCAACGAGCCCGGTAATGCTATCCAGTGATGTGTCAAATCGCGCGTTTCGGCGGAGGCGGTCAATCGCCTTGAATCTGCCGGCGGAAACGAGCCACGAGCGGGGGTTGGCAGGTATCCCCTCAACCGGCCACTGCTCGAGTGCGGCTTTGAACGCATCATGCAAAGCGTCTTCGGCAATATCGATCTCGCCGAGCAGGCGTACGAGTGTGGCGAGAATCCTGCGCGATTCCGATCGGTAAAGTGTGTCGAGGAGTACGCGAATCTGCTCGGAGGAAGTCACTGTCATGATCGCCGGTTACCTAGCGGGTACGAATCTGGCTGGAGTCGCCGTCCGTTTCCGGACACCCAATGTAACGAAAACGGGCAAATCTGCAAATACCACTTTCGAAAACTCAACTGATGCAACTAACACCGAAAGGGGTCGATCTCCTCAGTTTTCGCCGCCTCTATTATGACCTCCAAAACCCTGACCCGATCTCCCGATGCTCAGTCATGAATCGCTTCCCGCGCCTCTATCTTGTTTTTCCAGATTGCGGGATGTACCATGGTGTCTGCATCCATCCAGCCACGGTGAACGGGAGATCAATATGGGCAATGTATTCGTCAGTGTGGGCATGTCCCTCGACGGATTCCTGGCGGGGCCAAACGGAGGGCCCAAAAACCCCCTGGGTGACGGCGGGGTAGCTATTCATCAATGGGCTTTCCAGACCAGAGCGTTTATGGAACACCTCGGAATGGAGGGGGGAGATTCCCTCAGTCGTGACAACGAAATCGCTCAACACACATTTGAAAGGACCGGCGCCTATATCCTGGGAAGAAGGATGTTTGATGAGGGGGAATACAACTGGCCCGAAAACGCACCTTTCCATGCGCCCGTGATTGTTCTGACGAATAGCCCTCGAATTCCCTGGGAAAGAAAAGGAGGGACAACCTTCTATTTTGCGTCAGATACGGTTGAAGCCGCCCTCGAAAAAGCCCGTAAAGCGGCTGGAAACAAAGATGTCAGAATATCCGGCGGCGCCAGTGTGATACAGCAGTATTTCAACGCAGGGTTGGTGGACGAGCTCGATATTCAACTTGCGCCGATGTTCCTCGGGAAGGGAACGCGCCTGTTCGACCACATGGAGACGCTAAAAGCGAAACTTGAGATCGTCGAAGTGATTAATTCTCCGATCATCACACACTTGAAGTACAAGATAGCACCAGTGTGAATCAGTCCTTTTGAGAGCACTCCACATTATGACCCGGAATTATGACCCGGAGGTGTCATTTCCTGAACCCGCGCGTTCGTGAGCATTCCGCGACTCTACCGCGCTGCCGGAGTCATTCGCCGGGAGATCTCAGCGCTCATTCTCCAGAAATACTCTTGTACCTTTGGAAAAGGATTCTGGCATGATCACGATATCAAGAACCAGGTCAGATAACCCCGATTTCATTGAGCTTGTGAGATTGCTCGACGTGGACCTTGCACAGCGGGACGGCGCAGACCATTCTTTCTATGCCCGGTTCAACAAGATCGACAGGATCAAGCACGTGGTTCTGGCGTATGAAAATGAAAAACCGCTATAGGTTTCCTCATTCCGATTGGCTTCATCTTGCGATTTGCCCGAATATTCAAGGACACAGATAAAATGTTCCGATCACTACTCTACGTAAGCCTGGCGTTCCTGACCCCGCTCTCTGCCGATGGACAGGGGGCCATTATCTACGGCGCCAATCCTCAGGCGGGGCATTATGTTCGCGTGAAGGATATTCGTGTGTACTATGAGGTTTACGGGAGTGGCCGGCCGCTTCTGCTCATGCANNTTGCTGTCGACAGCAGGGCGCAGGGTTTATCGACGGATTCAGACAGGGAGCTGTCGTTTTCGCTGATGGCCTCGGACATGGCGCAACTCCTGGATTCTCTGAGTGTCGACAGCGCGTACGTGCTCGGGTGGAGCGATGGAGGTATTGTCGGACTCGAACTTGCGTTCAAATACCCCCGCAAGGTTGCGAAACTGGTTGCTGTTGGCGCCAATTTCCTCCCCGATTCAACCGCTCTACCGGCCGGGATGATACACGAGATGGAGACCTCCTCGTTTGCCCGGCTCGATTCAGCGACGCAGCGGGATATCATCTCTCATTCTCATTTCCCTGAAAGGGCAGGTCTCATTTACGACAAGCTGAACAGGCTGGACCTCTTGCATCCCCATTTCACGCTTGAGCAGCTGCATTCTATTAAGGTCCCGACTCTGGTCATGGCGGGGGACCACGATATAATCATCGATACTCATACGCTGAATCTTTTTCACGCACTGCCTGACGCGCAATTGTGCATCATGCCAGGCGCGAATCACGGATTTCTCCTGGGGAAGCCCGCGATCGCGAATGAGATCATAAAGAGCTTTCTCCTGGCCCCTCACGGGGATATGAAGTAGATCATAAAAGCAACGGCTTCCCCTCCACGTATCCCTTCAACGATGTGCCGATGATGTGCGTCCAGCCCGCGACGAAACTCCCCCTGGCCATGTTCGGGTCGTCTGGCGGAAAACTCTCGATCCCTGTATGTGTAAGCGTCACACGAGTTTGACTCCCTTCCTTGACGAGCTCGAAAGTTACATGCGATATTCCCTGCAGCCCGTCGTAACGCCAGCTGTAAGAGAGCCTTTTTCCCACAACCACTCCCGTGATTTTGCAGATGTGCAGGTATTTCTTGTCGTCCGTCCCTCCGGTGAATTGGAATTCAAAACCCACCTCCGGCTTGAATTCCGCGATGTCGAAATACCATTGCTTCATTTGCTCTCTGTCGGTGATTGCCTTCCAGATCCTCTCCGGTGAAGCGTCAAGTGTCCGGTCCATGATAATCGGTTGGTCTTTCATTGCGCTCCTTCTTGTTGGACAATGAAAGGAATTATCTCCTTTGTAACAGAAAATACGCTCAATCAGACCGGAAACGCTACTCCTGACAATCGGGCGCATTCGGAAATGTATGCGTCCTGGATCGATTGATCCGTTGCCGCAGGGAGATACTCCTTGGGCTTCTGATGATAAAAGTACCTTCCCGAGACAACTGCTTCTCTATCCTGGCTCGTCGCGAGCCATGTCTGAGTGACGGGAGCCAGTTCAAGGCTGTCGGGAGCTCCGTGGCCGCCCATTTTGGTTGCCACCCAGCCGGGCTCCATCGCGTTGGAGAGAACCTCGGGCCATCTGCGCGCGACCGCGAAGGCAAGAATGACATTGTGCAATTTGGAATCAGCGTAGGCTCCATATGCGTCCCATCGCCGGGTCCGCCACGTCAGATCCTCAAGGCTGGGATTCCCGCTTCTGTGTAGACCCGAGCTGATGTAGATCAGTCGTTTTGGCCTTGATATGATGCAGGTCAGAATAAATGGGGCTAAGGAATTGATCGCAAACACGTGCGGCAGGTCGTCGACCGTCCGGATGAGGCGTGATTCACGATATCCGACGGCCGCGTTATGAATCACCGCATCACACACACCGATATCGTTCACGAGTTCCGCGACATGCCTGGTTTCCTCGATACTCGAAAGATCTCCTGACACGACAGCCTCGGCTCCGGGGACGGCATGGAGTGCCTCTTTTCCCCTCGTTTGATTTCGGGCATGCAAGACCACCTGGTGTCCCTGCGCGACGAGTAATCGGGCGGCCAGGAGACCAAGCCCGTCAGCAGACCCGGTTATGAATATTCTGGACATAGAATCCTGGTGGAATCGCTCGCGTCTATGATACTGTCAATGGACCTTTTCTCTTCCCCCGCCGAGAAGTCACTTTCCCCTTTTTCTTAGCTCTCCCGTAGTCTGCCATTGATCCCAGAGAACGGCTACCTGGCCTGACTTAACAAATACAAATCCCGATATCCCAATTCGGAGGGCGGTGCCGCAAATGCCGACCATAAGAAGATTGAATCGCTCCTTCTCGGCGGCTCCTTCTTCTGTCAGGGATGCATAGTGGGTAAGAAGACCGTAGAGCTGACTGAACACAGCCGGGATACTCGAGAGGATTTCGTACGCAGCAACCCCGGCAATGATCGCAGCAAGCAAGTCGACTCTGGTCCACCGACTCCTGACGCCGATCCTTGGCACACCTCTCGAAAGGACTCGTGCAATCGGCTCCGGGTACCGGAGGAGAATCATCAGTACGATCACATACACCACAAGGATAGCTGCTTGAGGTCCAGCTACAGCATCACTCCACGGGCCACGATTGACAACAGCATTCAAAAGATAACCCACGTAGGAAAGTGAACTGAAAAACATGAACAGCGCCACCAGTCGGATCGCAAGGATGCAGAACCTGAGAGGCGTGATAAGCGTTCGATTGGGTTCCATGGGTTTTCTCCGTTTGGGAGCATCTTGATAAGCAAGGAGTTCGTCGATTCCCCGCTCCGCCAACGTTCATGGGGTCGGTCCCGGTCATCCCACTCAAAGCATCACAGGCCTTCCATCGGACTGATGAAAGGCCTGTATAGAGGAACACTGGAACTTATTCTGCCGGAATTTACCTTTTGAGCGCTTGAGATGCAATAACGGGTGGAAAACGAATCAGGTTTTCAATAATCTTCAAAGTGGTTCCGTCTGTTAAAATCCGTGATTCTCGAAGGGAGGCTCTTCATGGGTGTTGTCCAGAAGAGCGTTCTGAACGAAAAGTGATT
>PMND01000066.1 GCA_003161955.1 Ignavibacteriota bacterium
ACCACCTGGAAGGAATATTACGGTCTCGCGCACGGCCTGCTGCTTCTGGATGACCTCGAGTGTGTCGTCTCCCACCCCGGCGTCATAAGTCTTGAATACGGTACGCGGCTCGAACAGAGCCTCCACGCCAGCGCGCCGGACATCAGGGCTCGTGCAAGTTCCCCCTCGAACGTCGGGACCAACGGAGTCTGGTTTGTAGACCCGACGAACGGCACTCTGTCCGGCACGAGCGGGCTCCAGTTCGACGGACTGATCACGCCCAAATGAACGACCACCTAAATGTTTGGCGCATGTATATGAAGAATTCAAAACCTCAATGAGCCCTTTTGAGGCGACAGCGGCCATGAGTTGCGGGGGTCACCCCTCCGTTCATGCAACTTCCAGCCCGACGGCAGTGCTTCCCCGGATCGACAATGAGTGCAGACAATGAGGACCACACAATGAGGAACCGGCTCAACGCGGTACGCGTACTGACGTCCGTCCTGATATTGTTCCCGTTGTTAGGGACCGGCTGCGCGGACCTCTCGGCAATTCAGGAGTTCGCTTCAATATCCGCCCGGTCGGCCGAGTACACCGGGCTCGTCGACCAGTATGTGGGGTCGCCGGCGCGCCAGAAGAGGTTCCAGCCGCCCGACCAGCAGGAACAGCTCGATCAGACAACCCGCCTGCGGGCCGCTCAAAGAGAACGGCTTCTGCTTCGGCTTCGTGTGGTTGCTGAATACATGAATGCTCTGGGACAGCTTGCGGCGGATGATGTCGTGGACTTTGACAAAGGGATCGGGGAATTGAAAGAAGCTGTTGTCGAGAACAAGTTCGCCGGTGAGAAGGACGCGGGGGCGTTTTCGTCCGTTTCGAACGTTCTTGTGAGGGTCTCTACCGACGGCTGGCGTAAGAAGGAGCTCAAGAACCTCATCGCGGAATCGAATGGACCATTTCAGGAGATCGTCGGCGCTCTGCAGATCATCGTCCAGCAAGACTTCCCGCGTGACATTGCAAACGAGGAAGAAGCGATGACAAAATACTACCAGACCCTGATTCACTCTTCGAGTGACAGGGCCGGTATTGCCGCCCTGGCAGAATGGGAAGAGACGCGTATGGCTGAGGCCGCCGTCAGGGCCCGATCAGATTCGTGCTATTCTCAGGTGTTGTCGAAGATATCTTCGGGGCATCAGCAGCTCTTCGAGAAAAGAGACGATCTGGGGAGCCAGGAACTGGTTCGGCAGCTCACGCAATATGCGAGCGAGCTCCGCAATTTGTTCAATTCAATCAAGAGTTTATAGAGGGGGAATTCAGCATGCAACTGACGTCGGATCAAGCCCTTGATCTTTCTCAACAATTTCACGGGCTATCGGTGTCGCTGGGCGACTTTCGTTTCTCACACTGGAATGCCCTCTCTCCGGCCCAGCGCCATGCTATCGGAAGCTCTGAGTGGTCCTTGCTGAACGCATCTTCTGACATGATCACGGCCGCAGTGGGTCTCGCGCTTGACGAGTCAGAATGTGGTTTCCAGAGTCTTCAGGATTCGACGAACAAGGCGAAGGCCGCCATCCAGACTCTCGAGGCGATTCAGACTGTCATCGACATTGCGACCGCTGCTGTCGGACTCGCGGGTGCGATCATTTCCAAAGACCCCGGCGCTATCGCAAAATGCGTTGCTGCGGTCTATGCCGAAGTAAAGGGATCCGGGACGTAACAGCGGGACACCCGGCGCCATAGAAAGGACTGCATTAAAACATGCCCAGGAACCTGGTGCTTTGCTGCGACGGGACCAATAACGAATTCGGTCCCCGGAATACAAACGTCGTTCGTCTGGTTCAGGTGCTTGACCGGGACTCAAACCTGCAACGTCTCTATTATGACCCCGGACTCGGCACCCTGCCGGAGCCGGGCACGTGGACCTCTTTGGGTAAAACCATCTCAAAGATCTACGGGCTCGCCTTCGGTGCGGGGCTTGCCTGGAAGGTCGGAGAAGCGTACACATATCTCATGAACTTCTGGGAACCTGGTGATCGCGTCTTCATTTTCGGGTTCAGCCGCGGTGCCTACGCCGCGCGGGTGCTGGCAGGATTGCTTCACCAGCTCGGTCTCCTGCCAAGAGGCAATCAGAACCTGGTACCCTACGTCATACGGTTATTCAAAGAAATCCGTTCGGGCGATCCGGGTTCGCGCTATTGGAAGCTTTGCGGCGAGTTCCGCCGGACATTCTCCCGTCAGGTGCCCGGAAGCAAGGAGGACCGTCGGTTCCCGGTCCATTTTCTCGGCCTGTGGGATACTGTCTCTTCCGTCGGGTGGGTGTGGGACCCCACCAGCTATCCCTTTACCAGGCACAACCCGAGCGTGGACGTCGTGCGCCACGCCGTGTCGATGGACGAGCGGCGCGCTTTCTTCCGCCAGAATCTGATGGAACAGGATGGACCGCAGGATTATCAGGAGGTCTGGTTTCCGGGAGTGCACTGCGACGTCGGAGGGGGCTATCCTGANNCGTGGTGGCCCGCGGAGTTCTTCCCGAAGCTGGTGTGGCGTCCAGGCGCTTCGATTCGCCTCCCGTATATGAACCTGGGACGACGCCGCGTCATTAATGACGGTGCACTCATCCACAAGGCGACACTCTCCAGAATTCGGGACATGAGCTACAATCCGCCGAATCTGTCCGCGGAGTTTCTCGGCAGAGTACGCTCACTCTCCGACGTGCCGGAAAACCTGCCGTATGTGAAAGGAGATTCATCTCCCGGCGCGCCTTCGCGCAGCTCTCCCCGGGACCTTTAACACCGCCTTCAATACCAGCGGGAAGTATTTCGGGTTCATGAAATGATCCTCGTGACCCAACCCTTTCCATTCGGTGAAGTGCTTCCTCTGGCTCCCGATCTTCGCGAACATGCAACGCTTCATCATCACGGGGTCGGCGAGAGTGTCCCGTTCCATCGCCACGATTGAGCAGGGGAGTCGCAGGCGGTGGTACCCCCCGGAATAATTGATAGTCCCGTCCAGCGATTTCATCGCGTTCTCAGATATTGCCGAAGCGAACTGGCGAAGGATCCCCGGGAAAGTCCCGTCCACCGTCCTGTAGAGGAGCATTTTCTCCGAGGTTTTCGATACGTCCGGCCGGTGATAAAGGAATTCCCATGCGGAGAGTCCGGAGGCGAAATTGAGCAACCATACGATGGGGAAGGCGATGGTCCTGAGCGTGTGGTCCAGGAGGAGGGAAGCACGAAAATTGAAACTGATCGGCATGGGAACAAACCTGAGGAGGTCGAGGATGTTCATCGCCCACTCGGGACGAAATACGGTAATGCTCCCGCCGAAAAGCTGAATGCCGTTCCTGACAAAAATCTGCAGCCGGGATTTCTTTGAGAATTGGAAGTCCGGGAAACTTCCGATTGTCACCAGTCCTTCAAGCGCATTTTGCCGTGTCCGTTGTGCCCCCGCCGACAACACGAGGGATCCATTCTTATCTCTCACCGGCCCCATCAGGCTCAGAATCGCCGAGATCCCTCCCTGGCTGTGTCCAAGGAAAACCGGCTTCTTGCCGGTTCTTCGCCGGACGAACTGGATGATGGCGGGGATGTCATCGATCGCATAGTCATCAAGCGATGCCGCGTTCCTCCCTCTTTCCGAATGAGCCGTGCCGCGTGAATGGACCACCCATACGTCAAATCCATGTGCTCCGAGATATTCCGCCAGACTTCCGCTTTTCTCAAGATCATACACAAACCCGTTCTGGAAGAACCCGGGGAAGAGGATAAGAGGCTTCTTTCCGCCATTGGCCGGTCTGAATCCCTGGAGAAGCACCGTGCCGCTCGCAAGCGACTCAACCGGAATCCAGAACTCCCGCGTCCTTCTGCCTGTGGCATCTTCGGTCGGACATCCGTCACTCCGGATGAACTCATCGGTTTCGGCCTTGCTGTAGGTCCCCACCACAAAGAGATAGCCGTACGCGCCCCAGAAGAAAAGTGTAAAGACGAGAAATCCCCACCCTGAGACCGGGCCGAAGGCGAGCTGATCAAGGAATTGATGAAACGATTCGGCCGACTGCGGATAGAGATACGCGTGGGAAAGCCACGAAACATCAAAGAAAAGAAGGAGCACAAAGAAGGCCCGCCGGACCGCCAGCCCGGCGCCCACCCTCAGGGGGATGTCGATGTTCTTCTCTTCAGCGAATGTGCCGGAACGGAGTATCCTCGTCCTCCTGGCCATCACTGCCAGTTCACTGTGGGATCTGGCCGCGAAAGCGTGCAGGACGAGAAGCACAAGGAAGCTGATGAATACGTGCGTCGATGCGTCGACGCTGGAATACGAGATAAAAATAGTAAGCGCGAGGACAATCGTCGCCATGACCTCAAGCGTGCGGATCGACCGGAGGACATGAGCGACTCTGCCGGGGTAAAGCTCAGGAGTCATGGGAATTCGTCCGGACTCCGTCAGTATCCAAGGAGGTACTCATGCCGTGATTTCCTCCTCCGGATCCAGAAAACGGCCAGGATGAAGAGTATCCAGAACACCCCCATAAACGCCAGCGTCGCCCATCCGGGCAGTATCCCGAGATCGAGCCGGTGAACGAATTCCGCAAAGTCTTCGGCCGGTTGAGGCGCGAGATACAGCTTCGAGATCCAGCTCGTATCGAGGGCGAGAAATATGATAAAGTAATTCTTGTATATGCGGAATGCGATGGCTTCAAAGAAGCCGGGCATCTTCGACCGGGAATATGTCTCCGCCAGCGTTTCCCTCCATTGGACGTCCCCCTTGATCCCCTTGTCGAAAAGAGGCCCGATCATGTGCCGCTCCATGAGCCGGATCCTTGTCTCGCTGGCTGCGTAGAACCGGAAGAGCCGCGTTTCAAACAAAACCAGTGCGAAGACCGCGAGTGATCCAAAGTAGGGGACACGATGGCTCGTCGGCTCCGAAAAGCCGAACGAAACGAATATCATCCCGAACAGAATCATGACGGCCAGGTTTCGTGTGGTGTCCAGCCCGGACTTGAACCAGAGGTATCTCTTCATTTCTTCGGTGTACAGCGTCAACTCATCTTTATCCATGCTCGCCTCCGTCAAGGACAACATTGCTGTTCATCATCAATCGCAGCGTCAGGTGCCTTCCCCCGTCCGCGCGGGATTTGTTTTTACGTTTTGTTTACTTCCGCCGGGTTCGAGCCTCCGAGACCGCCAGAAGATGATCCCCGATTCGCCGGGCCACGGTTTGGATCGCCAGGGCCATCGCGTTGGCGACGTTTTCCTTCTTTTGCCCGGCGACCTTCACGATGGCGGTGTCTCTCACCGCAAGAGAATTTGAATACGACTGACCGGACTTTTGTTCAATCTCGTAGTACAGTTCGAACGAGACAGTTTGCGGCGCTTTCGTGCCGTTCCTGTCAATGGACATGTCCTCCACTCTCCCTTCAATGATGTAGTCGGCGGGTGGAGTGATTGAAAGCTGGACGTGGCCGGCGAAACGCTGTGAGAGATAGCGGAACGCCAGGTCTCCGGCGGCGTCAGATGCCATCCCCGGCCACTCGAAATGCTTGCTCGCATGGATATGTTGAGTATTCGAGTCACGATAGACAAACCTGTTTGTATTGAATTCGTCGACAATATCAAACTCCCGCAGCCAGATCGTGCCGGTGAAGCTGCTGTCGATTTCGCTCCCTGTGAGCGGATCAACGTGTAATGCGTAGGTGTCTATCCGCGGCGGAAAAATCAGACTGCATCCATTGAGCAATAGTGTGCAGAGGCATATCCCGAACAAGCCCGGGAGCATCCTGTGTATTCGCGGGTACGGCATGCTTGTGATCATCCTCTTACTTGACTACGTTGCGGATGTCGGCTCCGACGCCGTTTGCGGTCTTTCGCAGTTGAGTCGTCGTTAGCCTGATCTCCTCCAGGAGGAGGTCTATTCGAAGCTGCAGCGCTGCCATCGTCGAAGCCGTGGAATCGGTCAGTTTGCCGATGCTGCCGTTCGCCGTATTGGTGAGTCGGGATATATCGCCCTGCAGGGATTGCAGTTTCTCTTCCAGCGAGCGTGAAAGCGTGTCCACGTGATAGCCGGCGCCGTGCACAAGGTTCCTGACGGCAGGGAGTGAACTGTCCCGGACGTCGATCACCGTCCCCTTGATCCCGGCAAGCGTGGTATCGATGTTGCTGGCCATATACTCCAGACGGTTTGCAGGCGGCCGATTCATCCTTGTACGGCTCGTGAGATAAGCCAGCGTTGCCTGAAGATCGTCCAGAGACGCGCTCCCCCCCGATCTCATCTCCACAAAGTATTGAAAATTGCCCGATGGGCCGAATCCGGGAGTGGCGGAGGACTTCCGCACTTCGAACCTGGCCGCGTGGAGGAGGAGTGGAGGATCAAATGTGGGGACAAATCGCGCGGACGTCTTTGTAAGCCCGAATGTGTTGGAGATGCTGAGGGATGTGCTGGAGTTGATCAGGCGTGCGGAATCCGTCTTGACCAGCGTCTGTTTTAGCAATTGTTTGTAGGCAAGCCGGCCGTAGACTCTGGTATAAGGTCCCGGTGCTGTCCATCGCAGCGCATAGCTCTCATTGCCGGCGTGAAATTCAATCTCGTCGCCCGATTCAATGGCCTGGCCTGCAAACGTTTTCGCTCTCCCGTTGAGGACAGGTTCCGCCTTGAAAGACGCGTATTCGATGCGGCCGGTGGAGGCCCCTGGAACCGGCGTGATTCTCAGAATGAGCGCCTGAGGCGATTCGATCTCCCCTCCTGCAGACACGTCAGCTACGGAAATAGTCGTGCCAGAGGAAACGATCAGGATGGGGCCGGCAGATGCTGTATCCACCATGCCTGAAGGAAACGTGAGCACATGCCATGTCGCCGGATCCGCTTCGCCCCGGCTGACATACAATTGCGTCGCGGGGAGATTCACGTGGGCGGAATCGATCTTCCCGACAATATCGCCGTTGTATGTGATGTCAACATTGGGCTCGATGTCGACTGATCCCGGAATATATGTCACAACGTGGATCGTCGGCTCGTTGAGCCACGATCCCAGTGCGGCATGTCCTAAAATCAGAGCGAGGACAATCGCGGCGATGATGATGACCCCTGCCGTCACGTTGACCCACCATCGCCGGCGCGTCTGCTGGGGGAGGGGAGGCGTCGTTGCAACCGGCTCGGGTGGGATGACAATGCGGGGCGTCATCGGACAGTGGTGTTTTCAGGACGTGGTGGCAATGAGGCACGAGCCGACGAGGCCCAGGCAGAGAGTCAGCGATGTAATGGTGCTCTCCCAGATCGCATTGTGGAGTTCAAACATCTGCGAAGTGCGGGAGGTAAATTCCTCCGAAGCACGGATCCCGAACGCGCTGGACACAACGCCGATGAAGAGCCCGCAGACTGCGACCCGCCATGCACCCCCTCCGATATCAGAGGAGTATGGGGGGAGTGAGCCATACATGAGCATTTCCGTGAGATCGGGAGATGCCCCCCGGACGTCTGACGGCACGTACCCGGCCAGGACGCACGCGACAAGCACGCCATAAAATAGCGTTGCCGTAACAACGGTTGCCGTCACCTGGGGTACGACCTCATCGTAGACCTTCCGGTCGGTCCAGCGGATCTGATCATTCGATTGCGAGGCTGCCGGGCGTATGAGCATGGCCGGGGCGGCGGCGAATTTCCCCGCGATGGCCGAGCCGGCCCGTCCGGCAACGATCAGTGCCGTTACCAGCGGCAATATCTCCTTCAGGATGTGCGTCATCAACAATGAATCAAACAGGACGTGCACGGTGCCGCCGAGACCTGAAGCGATGTTATGGATGAGATACCCTGTGAGGAATCCTGTCAGAAGCACTGGGACGATCCCGCGAAGGAATGCCCGGGCGGTCTGCTTGCCGTTCCGCTTTGCAAGATGAAGTGCTCCGGCGGGAGATTCCGAAAACTCGAGTATGATGAACCTGAGTGATCCGATGAACCTCACGGTAAACGCGATGAGAAATCCGGGATTCTCCACGAACAGGTGCCCGGTCCGGAACAGGAAGCGGGAAAGGGCTGAATGTTTTTCGTCACTCATGACGTCGCAATGAGTCGCAGGGGTTCGTCGCGCAGAGCCTCATCATCCCACCGCCGTATCCCCTCCGCCGCGAAGCCGGAGTTCCCCGAAGCGTCGCGCGTCGGGCGGAAATGAAGGTATGTATAAGTCTTGTCCTCCCTGATGTCCGCGCTCGAGGTCTCAACGATCGGGATCCATGTTCCGGTGTTGAAATAGCGGAAAATACTCCCGTCAGGACGCGCGAATTCGTATTGTTCCGGATTGTGTGTATGCCCCATGACGAGAGCTGCATACCCGCGCATCTTTACCCCCAGTGTAAAGGCATCGTCGCGGAGATAGCTCGGCTCGCAGAGCTGTGCCCACGAGACGAATTTCATGAGGAAGTATCCGAGCATCGGCATCAGAAACGTCGAGCTGATCATGCCCGAGAACGGAATCGCATCGTAGGAACGCGTCACACTGTTCACTATATCCATGACCGGCCGGTACAGGAAAAAGGAGAGGGCAATCAATGGGATCACGATGCCGAGGAGCATGGGAATCACCCGCTGGAAGAGGTAGAGGTAGTATCCCTTGGGGAGAAGACGGAAGACCATCGGTACGCTGCTGAAAAGTACCCTCAATCCGAGGGGGAGGTGTTCACGGATGAGTATGGGAATCAGGTCTTGCTGGGGTCTGACGTTGTCGAAAAAAGGATACGTTTCCTCGATCTGGTTGAGAAGATAGCGGTTCATGAATGATCCCGTCGGGATGTTCAATTCCCTGTCCTCCAACTTCCCCAGCGTCGGCGGGCCGATCACTCTGGTCCAGCGATCGTAGCGCTGGCCGTGCTCGATGTACAGACGCTCATTAATGAGGAGTGCGTCGTCGACGAAGTGCACTTTGCCGATCAGGAGACTCGCGCCGGCGGGGAAATTGGCGTTCATGAGCTGACCGAGGACCAGCCGTGCGTAGTCCCTCACGGGTTTCCAGAGCCACTCAAGATCATGATTTCCTTTCGTGATGATCAGTTCGTGGCCGTCCTTTACCCAGGCAGCCAGTGCCTGGAAAACCTGCAGATGTCCCTCCACTACTGCAGCCAGTTTCCACACCGATTTNNCATCGAACTCCGCTTGTTCCTTCGGGATGCGAACGACGCGGAGCAAATCGACAAAGTCGCCGTTGATAATGAGGACCGCGCGTCGTTTGCTGATTCGAAGTCCGCCAAGGATGTGCTTCGCAAATCGCGCAAATGCCTCGTCGGCAAAGAAATTCTCCGTTCCCACGTACTTGCCGTCGCTTCTTGCTCCCGAGGCCATGTGGAGGTCGCTTATGACAATAATCTCCGTGTCAGCCGGGTACGTGAAGTTCACCACCCGGGGAACTTCGTCCTCGGCCGATGAGGGATGGCCGGTCAGGTAGGGGCTGACCTTTTCACATTCTTCCAGAACGGAGATGATTTCCGGGTTACCGACTGCCGGATCGCTCATTGGCCTGCCGCGCATCGTCAAAACACCCCCTGTCCATGGAGTATCATGCAATCAAGAAAGATGTTGAGCAGGTAGTGTGCGGCGAAAACGTACCAGATGGAGCGCGCGCGCAATGTCACTGCAGCCGTGGCAAATCCCCAGAGAAGTGTGCCTGAGAGTTCCGGGAGAGGCTTGACGAGATGCCACGCCGTATAGGAGAGCATCTGGAAGAGGACCGCGTATCTTCCGAACCGCCGGCTGAGTCCGAAGAGGAGGTACCCGCGAAAAATGAACTCAATTGTCAGGAAGAACAATGCGTAGGTCGCCTCGTAGAGGACGAACGAACCACCGTTGAATCTCTGAATGCGCGCAGCATCGGTTAACCCGCGGTACAGCATCGGATACTCGACCCTCATTGATTCCGACGATGATCCGAAGCAGAAAAGGGGAATGCTGACCAGGATGAGCACCAGCGTGAGAGCGCTGCCGAGCTTGAAATTGCCGAGCCCCAGTCCGAAGTCAGCAAGGCGTTCATGCAGCACAAATTTGATGATGCAGATCGGGACGACGACCAGCACCACCGATCCCGTGATAAATGAAAGGATCTGATCTCTCCAGAGTTCCTCGGCGGGAATCTCTTTGAGCCATGAAGTCAGGAATTCGCTGAATATGGGCGTCCCCTTCGGGCCCCAGATCATCACGCCGAGGAGCGTGCTCATGAGGATGATCCCCTCGCGGGTCTTGAGGTGATCATACGTCTCCCTGACGATGACGAACACCTCTCTGCATTCCGCGATGATGTTCTCTTTGAAGCTCATCCCTTCCCGCTGAGTGTCTTCCATGGGGTCAGTCCAGGCATAATCGGTTGGTAAAGCTGTTTGAAAATCTTCCGGAGGAGTTCATGGAGCGATAGTTGGCGAGCCACGCCGGAAACGTCGCGGCAAAGACCTGTTCGACGGTCTTTCGGTTCGCAGTGTGCACCTGACCCCAGTGTGGCCGTCCCTGGAACGTGTCATTGCAGACGCGCTCTTCAATCCTGCGCAGGATTTCCATTCCGCCGTGCGTGCCGTTCACAAGGGGGACTTCGACCGTGCAGGTGGCGCGCCCGTTCATCATGGAGAGGAAGTGGGGGGATTCCCTGACGAACCTGATCCCGAGTGGGGCCGAAAGATAGAGATCCCCTTCCACCCTGCATTCACGAATAACATCGAGGATTTCGTCAATTCCGCGAATGTGCTTATCCTCCTCCATGGGAAAGGCGATCTCGGAAGAATAGGCTGAGATGAAATTTGCAGGCCCGAGGTCCAGGACCTTGAAGCTCACGTTCGTGTAGGCTCTCTCAAGAAGGGTATCCATGCAGGAATCGAGGATCTCGGGCGTGAGCTCGAAGAACGTATTGAACAGCCAGACAAACAACCAGCTGATCCCCGGAATCTGCGGGATCAGGATGGATCCGAGAGATCTGCAGGTCACCTTCGACGAGACCGGCACCCTGTTTCTCATCCCGATGACGCAGCGGTGCTCGCCATTGAGGGGATGCGGGTTGAGATAGAGGTCGACATGGCGGTTCTCGCTCAGGAGGCGGGTACCGAGGGAGATCTGTTGCCTGACCTTTGACCATGTGCTGTCTTCACGCTTTTCACTCAGAAAGTACCGGCCTGTCACCCTGAGGATGACCGAATAGACGATACCCACGCACCCCATTGCAACGACGCACGAATAGAAGACTTCGTCGCTCTGGACAAGTGTTACGGTGGGAGTAACTCGTTGAAACTTGAAGGGATCTGTAATGCCACCGGCCGGTTCTATCCTGAGGAGAGACCCCTCGTCATTGAGTATTTCTATCGAGGCGACAGCGTCCGGAAGCGCGCCCAGCTTGATCCCCGACCCGTGAGTGGATGTGGATATGGCCCCGATGATCGTCTGGGCGGTATAACTTCCCATGTTGCACAGTCCGAGATGCATCGCGTCGAGCTTGCTGTTGAGTTCGTGCAGCGTGATCCCGTTTTCGACGTGGACCAGGTGCTCTCCTCCGGCGTCGAATCCCTCACGAAGCACGCTGGTGTCGAGAGGAAGCACGCGTTTGAGGCAGTGGGGGTCAATAAGGAAGTCGGTGGTAAGGGCGACGTCGCTGAATGAATGTCCGGAACCGACCGCCCTGACGTGACACTTTTTTTTCTTCGCTTCGCGTATTATCTGCTTCAGCTCATGAAGCGTCGTCGGATGGAAGATTTGCAGTGGTTGCGCGATCTGATTTCCGACAACGTTCTTCCATGTTTGGCGGGTGCCGCCTGCGGGAGGATGCCCCGGGGGCGACACAGTCGAGCTTCTGCGTTTGCGGGGTGTTAGGAATTGGCGGAAGACGCGGAGGGGGTGGGAAAGCACTGTCCAGAAAGCGCTCCCGGGAAGCCTTGAAACGTGATTGCGTGGGTTCATCGGTGTTTACGCAAGTGTTTCAAGCTGAGAGGCCATAGGTTCGTCGGAGATTCAGTAGTAGCCCGGTACTTCTCAGTTGAACGCCGGTACGGCGCAACAAAGAACAGGTAAAAGCAGCATAAGCAATGCGGAAATCTTGACAATTCTCAGATAAACTTCAAGGGGAAAATAGGAATGAAATGTGTGCTTTTCCTCGGCTTTTCGTTGAATTTCTCGAAACCGAATGCCATATTCTGCGCGAGTGAACAAATGTCGATTGCGGCGGATGGACTCCCGTCGTGGCCTGCAGAAACAAAACGATCTTGGAGTATTGTGGTGGCTTCCATAGATTTTTGTACGTAAAAGCCGGATCAGGAGGCAGAGATATGAGCAGTCAACCTGTGGCAAGTTGAGGTAATCTGTAGCAACCCAACTGACGATCAGTCTCTCGAATCCAGTCGATTCGCCGGAGTGGAACTCAAGACACAGACGTCCTCCTCACAACGACAATCGTCATATCGTCCCACTGCGGCGCCCCCCCGACAAAGGAGCGTACATCGCCGATGATCCGCTCTATGAGGGCATCGGCATTGCATCCCCGCAATTTGAAAAGCAGTGGTCGGAGCCGCTCCTCTCCGTACAGATCCTGTGAAGAGTTCATCGATTCCGTGATCCCGTCGGAGACGATCACCATCGTGTCGCCGGGGTCCAGCGTCACGGTTCCCTCCTTGAAATCAAATTCCTCTACCACGCCCAGAGCGACCCCCCCCTCCGCCAGGCGCACCGGTTCGGGATCGTCCGTCAGGATGAACGGGATCTCCTGCCCGGCGTTGACGTAGCTGAAGCGATGGTTCTGCGGGTCGAGAATCCCGAAAAACACGGTAGCGAATTTCTCCGCGCTGGTACTCTCCCACAGGAGCTTATTGGATCGTCGGATGCACTCGGCTGGAGTGGCATCAAAGAGCGTCTGGCCGCGAAGCGTTGCCTGGAGATTGGCCATCAGCAGGGAGGCAGGTAACCCCTTCCCCGCGACATCCCCGAGGCATATGGCGACCCGTTGATCGCTCAGGGGGATAAAATCGTAGTAGTCTCCCCCGACCATCTGCGCGGGGAGGTTCATTCCGGCTATCTCGTATCCTGGGACTGTGGGGGAGGAGCGGGGGAGCAGATCGATCTGGATCCGCGCTGCCAGCCGGATCTCCTCCTGCACGCGGGCGTAGACCTTTTCCCTTTCGTGGAGACGTGCATTTTCCAGGGAAATGGCGATCTGCGAGGAGAGGAGTCGTAGGACTTCCAGTCGCCGCGGAGTGAATGCATCCGTTGTCAGGTTGTTCTCGAAGTATAGAATCCCGCTTCTCTTCCCCTGGTTCGAAATGGGAAGGCAAAGCAGGGACTTCGGCATGTCGCCGGCGACGTAGGGATCGTTCTTAAGTATGCTCGTGCGGGTGGCATCGTTCAGCAGGACGATTTCGTCTGTGCGCGCCACATAGTGGACGGCCGATTCCGAGAGCCTGCCGTACTCTCCCAGAGGAACCGACTGCACCGTGACGGCGCCATTTGTCCCCCCCTCCGCACGTACCACGAGTTGGTTTCCCTCTTCCATGATCAGGACGCCTCTTTCCGCCCCCGCATTCTCAAGCACAATGAGCATCATTTTCTCGAGCAGGCGATCCAGGTCGATCTCGCTGGAGAGCGCCTGTGACGCTTTGAGCACGGACGTCAGGTCAAGTTCGCCGGAGGTTGTCTCCCCCGAGGGGGCACCTTTCTTTCCGATCTGCGTCCGCGGCCGGCGCACTCCTCCTGCAATGATCGCGGGATATTGCCTGTCAAGTGAGGCGACCTTACCCGTCGCCCCCCAGTCGGCGTACCCCGCTCGTGCATCCAGCAAATAGGCGCGTGCGACGGAGGACCTCCCGGCGGCAAGATGGAAACTTGCGGCGAGTTCGTTTGCCATCGCTGCATTCTGGATGTAATGATGCTCTGTTGCGGAAGCGATGGAGCGGTCGTAACGGTTCATCGCTTCCTCCGTGCGGCCGGCACAACGCGCGGCCTCGGCCTGAACGAGGAGATACTTGTGGAGAAAATTCCCGGGGGCGCCCTTCGCCCAGCGTTTCAATTTCCGCAGATTGCGTCGCAGAGTCCGCCCCGCCTTTCTTCTTTCTCCCGGGGGGAAGCCCGCCATCACCTGACAGAGCGTCAACGATTCGTAAAAACAATACTCTGCCTGGAGGATCTGACCCCGAAGGGCAGCGGAATAGGGTCTCGAGTCCCGCGCGGTGCGAAGTGCGCCGTCAAACTGGCCGAAGAGATAATGGACCTGCATCCGGAAAACGGTGTGATACATGCGCGCGACGTTTTCATTCGTGCGCCCGAGGAGGGCGAGGTAATCCTCTTCCTTCCACTCGCCGTCGTCCAGGCTCCCTTCGGCGGAGGTCGCACCTTTGAGAGAGAGAACCATCTGACGGGCGAGCACGAACGTAAGTTCGGGGTTTGCGAACCTGAATCGTTTAACGAACGCGAGGTTTTCACCGGCCTTCCGGTAGACATCGTCCAGGGTTTCGCCGGTAACGATCGAGTCAAGTGTCAGATGAATGAGCGCATACGAGGCGTATTCGAGGTCGCCGCTGCTCAGACTCTGCCTGTAGGCGTCGGCAAGTATCTTCATCCCCTCCGGGAGGTCGTGCCTCCAGCCATGGAGGACGCTTCCCAGGACGAACAGGCAACGTCCCAGCATATACTGGTTCGCATTCCGGTCGGCGACACGGACTGAGAGGTCGCCGAATGCGCATCCCGAGTCGACGGCCCCGAATCCCGTGCTGAGAACCAGCCCGTATGTCGCAAACGCGTACGGAGACTCGTCGGCGGTCCCGTGGGAAAGCGTTGCATCGACCATCTTCAGGATGACGACGGCGCTCAGATTTTCGCTCGAACGGTACGCGAAATGGACCATCGCCATAAGGATCCTGAGGGCCAGGCGCTGCCGTTCATCGGTCATGGAGCGCTGATGTCCGATCTCGAGAATCTTCCTTCCCCGGAGCAGCCATTGGACCCGGAGCAGTGATGCGATGACGGCAATCTTGCCGGGCGCCCGTACGATCCGAATGCCGACCAATCCGAGACCGGTTATCCCCGCCGCAATGCCCCGCTCCGGCTCACCTGCGTAGACAAAGAGGGCCACTTCGTGATAACAGATCCTTGCTCTGTCCAGCGCTCCCCTGGCATGGTCATGGCACTCGGTGAACCCTTTTTCGGCCTCGGAAAATTTCCCGGTGAGATACTCGCACTCTCCCATCTCCGTGGTGAGGTCGTAGGTGAGCCGGTATTCGCTCTCCCAGTCGTCTGTCGAGAGCAGGCTTTTCCCCGCCATGAAGAATCTCAGCGCGGCCTCAAACGCGCCCGACACCTTCGCACGCCTCCCGGCGAGGAGGTTGAGTGCGGCAAGGACGAGTTTCTCCTCCCTTCCTGCAATGGACGCAGCCCCGAGGTTCATCTGGTTCACAACCTCCAGGACCCGCCCGTCGTTCTCCGGTTCACCGGCACTCTTCAGAAGATTCGAGCCGATGGCATAGTGGAGGGCCGCCTTGCGGTCATCCGGAATCAACGAGTATGCGGCCTGCTGGACGCGGTCATGCGTGAACCTGTAGGTGACGACGGTGTGGTCCCCGGGAAGCATCTCCGTAGGATCGTCGGATCCGTATCCCCGGACGAACTTGTAGGCGTCACCAACAGGGAGTATCAACCCTTCGCTGATCGCCCCCTGGAGCAGTTCGGCGGTCCTTGCTTCCGGGAGGCCGAGTGCCATCGCAAGTGGGTTCAGTTCGAACGTGTTGCCGATGCACGAAGCGGTCGTCAGCGCGCGTTGCCCGTCGTCCGAGAGATACCGGATCTTCGCCGTCATCATCGAGACGACGTTTTCCGTGATATCCTTTTGCAGGATCCGCGCCCGGTCCCATTTCCAGTCATGTTCCGCCCGGTCGAACCAGAGCAACTTGTCTCTGTATAGCGATTTGAGGAACTCGTTCACAAAGAAAGGATTCCCGTCCGTTTTCTCGTAAACAAGGGACGAAAGAGGAGCCGACTCCGCCGGGTCGCAATGCAGTGAATCGGCAATCAACCGGTTTGTCGTCTCTCCGTCCAGCGGGAGGAGGACGACCCGATGTACGGAGCAGCCCGATCGTTCCATCTCGACGATGATTCGATCAAGTGCGTCCACGGGTTCCGGGAACCGATAGGCACCGAGGAAGAGAAGGTGCATGTCGCGCGATTCCCCCATGAGCAGCCGCAACAGATCCAGGGAAGCCGGGTCGGCCCACTGCAGGTCATCCAGAAAGAGCACGAGAGGGTGCTCTTTTCGCGCCACCGTCCTGACGAATGTGCACAGGACGTTATGGATGCGATTCTGCGCCTCGGTGGAGGGGAGCTCCTGGACGGGAGGCTGGGGCCCGATGATCAATTCGAGCTCCGGAAGGACATCCACCATCACCTGTCCGTTCTTGCCGAGGAACTCCAGTAGCCTGGTCTTCCATTCTGCGAGCTGATCGTCAGACCCCGCGAGTATCTCGTGCACGAGGTCCCGGAACGCCGTAAGGAATGAGGCGTACGGCACGTTGCGCTGTAATTCATCAAACTTTCCCGAAATGAAGAACCCGCGGCGTTTCGTGAGAGGTTTGTAGACCTCGTGCAACAGGGCCGATTTCCCGATTCCCGGGAGCCCGCATACGAAGAGGCTCTCCGGAGTCCCATCGCAGACGCGATTGAATGCATCAAGCAGGAGCCGGGTCTCCTCTTCGCGGCCGTAGAGCCGCTGGTCGATTGTGAACCGGTCCGAATAATCCTCCTGGCCCGGTTCAAAGACCGATACGATGCCGTTGCTGCGCAGCTCCGACGCGCATCTGTCCCAGTCTGCCTTCAGCCCTCGCGCCGTCTGGTAGCGTTCTTCGGCGGTTTTTGACAGGAGCTTCATGACGATGGCTGAAACGGAAACAGGGATCTCCCGGTTTAGCTCACACGGAGGGATGGGACGCCGGGCGATGTGCGAATGCACGAGCTCCATGGGGTCTCCCGATTGGAACGGGGGCCAGCCGAGAAGCACTTCGTACAGCGTGGCACCGAGAGAATAGAAGTCGGTCCGGTAGTCGATCGACCGGTTCATCCTGCCGGTTTGTTCGGGCGAAATGTAAGGAAGTGTCCCTTCCAGGAGGTTGACGCCGGTTTCGCTCTGCGCTTCTCTCTCGAGGAATGAGGATATTCCGAAATCCGAAATCTTGACCTGACCCGTTGTGACGTTGACGAGGATATTCGATGGGTTGAGGTCTTTGTGTATGATTCCGCGGTCGTGAATGGTGCAGAGCGCCTCGGTCAACTGCGACGCTATGGTGAGGAACGAGGGAATGTCGACACGGTGCGCTGCGAGGTGGTGGCCGAGTGAGACGCCGCCGAAGTCCTCGAGCAGAAGGGCGAACGATCCGTTCACTCGCTCCAGGCCGAGAGAACGGACGATCCCGGGCGAGTCCAGTGTTTGGAGTATCTCGTGTTCGCGTGCCAGCCTCAGGACGTCGCGGGGGTCGCGATCCTCTTCGCTGAGCGTCTTAACGATCACCGGGGCCCCGTCCCTCTGGCGCCTGCCGCGCATCACAACCGTCCGGTCGCTCCGGTAGATTTCCTCCTCTACATCGACGCCGGGAACGCGGAAATCCACGATCTCACCCGGCACGCCGGTCAACCTCCGATCGTCGGCGCTGATCGTACACGTAGATATATATGCAATCGACGATCAGGCACACGCCTGCGATCGTTTGCAGGTAGTGGTTCGTCGGATAGTGGATGAACATGAAGATCGTGATCAGCCCCGACCCGATCATCTTCAGCCATGCGATAGGATAAGAAAACCAGACGAGCCGGTGATGACGGAGAAGGAGCAGGAGGTACAGTATGGAAATGAGTGCCTGGGCGACATACGCGGACATCGCCCCGATCACCGTGTCGAACCCCTCTACTTTGAAGAAATAGTAGACGACCGCCCAGGAGACAGCGACGAGTATGATGACCGGCTTGAAGCGAGGCCTGAGGGCTTCAATCGAGACCTGGGCCGCACCCAGGCGGACAACACCGGCAAATATATAGAGATCGAGCAGGAACCAGATCCTGTATCCCCACACCACGATGAGTCCCATGTCGGTGAAAGGGGGGACGAAGCCCCAGACCAATTCCCAGGCGATGTTGCTTGCGGCGGCAAACACAGGCATCCCGATCATCCTGCGCTTCATAATATGCCTGATGTATATGACGTAGACCACGACCCAGATGTAGCATCCGCCGGCAAAAAGAATCATCTCGAGCGGCGTATACGTCTTCAGGTTGATCAACGGTCCGTCCATAATCCTCCCCTTTAAGGTGTGGCCGGATTCTTCGAATCCCGCACGATATTCTTCAGATCCTGCATCTTTGTGGGAACCGTGAATGTCACCTCTCCATTGTATGCCCTCGAAATCATGTCCAAAAACATCATCTCGCCCATCCGGCCCAGTCCGGAGGGATCAATATCCTCAAGCGGCTTGAGAAGTGCATGAACATGCTTGAGCAGCCATTTGATCAGGGCTTGCCCGTGCACGGGTCCGATGCCGATCCGCCCGCACGCCTCATCACCCATAAGGTCCCGCATATAAATGTGGGGAATGACGCCGAACCCGAGTATACGAAAGAGGAGAGGGATACGCTTGCGCAGCATCTTGAGGTCGGCGGCAGCGAGAGCCACGCCGTCGGGGTTGGCCGACGAGGCGACGTAGTGGCGCCGCTTGTACGCGTCATAGAACCGGGCGGCGTCTTCGACATTGTCGGGCAGGTATTCATCGCTCTCGGGATGTCCCTCGGGGTGAATGCCCATCATGAGAGCGTACACGCGCCAGAGATAGAAGCAATCCTCCTCCTGCGCCGGCGTGAGGCCGGCATTCAACGTGCGAAGGCCCATCAGCAGCAGATACGATAGCCCGACAATCGTCGCGAGCATGTCCTCCAGGTTGACGGGCACACCGTATTGCGGGGCAAAGCCGGGGCGGTACCGGTTCACAAGATGGCGGACGCCGGCATGGAGGAGCCTGAGTTTCTGTGCGGTGATCACCGCCTTTCCCCCAGATTGGAATCCCCTGGCGGTTGTCACATTGACGACCATCTGGAGCGTCGCGAGCAGCCTCTTGAATGTATGTGTCTCCAGCTGGCCGGAGATGTTCAGTATAATAGCGAGGTTCGGGGCGGCGTAACCTTCCGGCAGGCTTTTCATCAGGAGGACAATTGCGCACTCGAACACATGTCCCCGGAAGACCTCCTCCCCGCGGCGGATGCGGTCAAGGTCGACTCCCGGAGGGAGCCCATCCGTCATCCTGAAAAACTCCGCGAGAAGGGGGAATTGACGGGAAGGGGGGAGGTCGTCGTTCGTGTCCATCGTCCGGAAAAGGGCACTTATCCCCGCATTCTCGTTGTCCTTGAGAATGAGCTTGAGGGTCTCGTCGGCAAGAGCATCCCCCCTGGAGCGAAGACCGTCAAGGAAAGAATCACTCCATCTGTTGGTAGACGTCATTGCCCTCCTCTGGCGGCGGAAATAGACGCGAATGATCTAAACACGGTGGTCACCGGTCGGGAGATCAATAGGCTTGAGTGAGTTTTGCGCGGGATGAGCTGGAGCAGGATGCCGAAGGGAGGCCTTCGCGTTTGAGCGAGGGGAGGGGAATACATCATGCGGTCTTCCCTTCTGGAGTATAACAGGTGTTGGAAAGAACAGTGGAACGCACAAAGATACTGAATTGCCTCTGAAAGTCAATTCCGGTAAGGTCCAGGGAAAAGCGGCCCGCGTAGGCACATTTCCGCGTGTTTTCGTTGACTTTGTCGGTTCCGAATACCATATTCCGCGCGAGCGTACATAGGTCGAATGCGGGAAGTCCCCCCCTCCAGGTCTGAGAGAGCACCTTCTTTCTTTTCTATCTGCACTCCCACGTTTCCCGCGGGCTCGTATCCCCTCTGCATTCTACCGTTGGTTTGTCTTGAGTTCGTTCACATGTCCTGGCTTGTAGTGCTCCCCAGGAATCCATAGGGTCAAGAAAAGAAGCCGAGTTGGCAGATACATGATTCGGCGCGCCGCACTCAGACGCGTATCAATACGCAGAGCGAAACAACACGGAGAAGCTATGACCCAGCATGTTTTTGTGGCAATGCCTTATGGAACGAAACAAGGGATCAACTTCGACAAAGTCTATTCTGATTTCATCAAGAAGGCACTCGAACAAGCCGGATTCGAAGTCTTCAGGGCGGACGAAGAACGCAGAGCAGGGGAAATCCGTGTCGATATGTTTCAGGAATTGCTCATCGCTGACCTCGTGGTTGTAGATCTCTCAATCGATAATCCAAACGTTTGGTACGAATTGGGCGTACGACATGCGCTGAGGGCTCGCGGAATTGTGCTAATCCAGAGTAAGAGGGAGCACCAACCTTTCGATGTCTATACTGATCGCAGGCTTGAGTACCAGGTAAAGGACGGTATTCCTGACCCGGACACCGTTGAGAAAGATAAGGCGGCTCTGGCAGAGATGGCAAAGGAGACCGTGGCATCCTGGCAGGGTCGCAAGATCAGCCCGGTGTACGAATTGTTGCCGAACCTGCAGGAACCGGACTGGAAAACCTTGCGCATTGGCGACGTGCGCGAATTCTGGGAACGGCACAATGCCTGGGAGGATCGCGTTGAGTTGGCGCGCAAGACCGGACACATAGGAGATCTCCTGGTGCTTGCGGACGAAGCCCCGGTCGCAGCTTTTCGGGCGGAGGCGTGGATCAAGGCTGGCGATGCACTGCGCAAGGCAGAGCGTTTCGACTTCGCGCTGGAACAACTCGAACGTGGGTTGGAGATCGATCCTGCCAACATTAAGGGGCTCCACGAAAAGGGCGTTTGTCTGCAGCGGCTGGGCATTTCCGGTCGCGCCGGACATTCGCTGGAGCGCGCGCGCATGCACTATCAGAAGGTCCTGCAACAATACCCGAACGATCCTGAAACCTGGGCCCTGCTGGGTCGCGTCGACAAGGATGCCTGGATCGCAACATGGCGCGGACTCGGGAATACGGTGAAGCAGATGCAAGAAGACGCTGCCTATGAAGACGCCCTCTTGCGTGCGGCCATCGACAGCTATGCCAGGGGACTTCAATGCAATCCCGGTCACTACTACTCCGGCATCAATGCGCTGACGCTTATGCACTTGTATCGTCACCTTACCGGCGACGCGCGTTACGAGCGCGAGATGGCGACTATGGCAGGCGCGGTGTGTTACGGCGCGGAATGCGAGCAGGACGAGCACCAGCGCTATTGGTCACAGGTAACCCTGGGTGATCTTGAAGTGCTGGCGGGAACGCCCGACACCGTCAGGGCGGCGTACAAAGATGCTATTGCAAGAAACGATAAGGACTGGTTCGCGCTGAACTCCAGCAAGGCGCAACTACAGATGCTCCTGGATCTGGGCTTTCAGCCGGAGAATGTCGCTGCCGGCATTGCCACCTTCGATCGTGCCCTGCAAAAACTCTCCAAACCCGAAGACCGGTGGCAGCCGCGCTATGTGTTCCTCTTCAGCGGCCACATGATCGACGCGCCGGACCGCCCCGTGCCCCGCTTCCCGACGGCGAAAGAATCCATCGCCGCGCAAAAAATCGCCGAAGCCCTTGACCATATGGGTGCGGGACCGGACGACCTCGCCCTCACCCAGGGCGCCTGCGGTGGTGACCTTTTGTTCACCGAGGCATGCCAGCAGCAGGGCGTGAAGGTGCAGTGGCTGCAGCCCTTTCGCGAACCGGAGTTCATTCAGAAATCCGTTGTTTGCTACGGCGAATCATGGCGCAATCGCTATCTTGACGCAAAGATCAAACTCGCCGCTCCGATTCGATCTGTGCCGGATGACCTCGGCGAACCACCGCGGGGTGTTAAAGAGGACTACCCCTACGAGCGCTGCAATCGCTGGTTGCTCTATACCGCGCTCGCCTATGGCGTGGACAAGATGCGCTTTATCTGCCTGTGGAATGGCGAAGGCGGAGACGGGAGAGGGGGCACGGCTCACATGTACAACGAAGTGAAGCAAAGGACAGGACACGTCACATGGATTGACGTTCGGCAAATCTAGTGATTCTCAAAGGCGTGCCCGCATCGACGGTTGGCGCCTTCCGTACCACCGCGCCGGCTTCGCCTCGCCCCCTTCGGCGACGACATCGTCCCCTCCTTCGCTCTTGGTCCTCTCCCGGGGCCTGTCCGGACGAGCTGAAATTAAAGATGGATCAACCTCCAACTCTTGATGGGACATCGAGGCTCCACGTGCTCGTGATGTTGCTCGACCCGATGGTGCAAGACCTGACCTCCGGGGACGCAGCAAATTAATGCGCGTCCGTGAGAACGCGAAATCCGGCGAAATAGCATTTTTTTCTTCATCGGCGGAATAAGTTGCGGAATGCCGGGCGTCCCGTCGGTGTANNGTTGTTTGTCTTTCTGGATTTGGGTAGTATTGACAAACCAGCGCCGGCATTCGGTTCGAACGCGCGGCGTCCTGGCCAACCCTAACTCATTATTCGAGGTCCAGCAATGAAATCAGCACGCTGTCTTCTTGTTGCAGTGATGGCGATGGTTCTCGTGGGAGGGGGAGTGTTTGCGCAGGGAAATCGCGAGATAAAACCCCGGAAGGGACATGTGACAAAGGTGGTGACTGTCGTGAATCCGAAGGTCTGGAACGGTCGGGCCCCGGCACACCTGACGTTTACCGGAACGATATTCGTTGCCAATCCCCCCGTTGACGTGGAATACAAATGGATCCGGAGCGATGGCGCGGATGGCGGGGTGCAGCGGGCGACCATCAGGAGCGCGGGACAGGGATTCAACGACACCTGGGACGTTGGAGCACCGAAGCAGAAAATGAAAGTGTGGGAACGGCTCCAGGTGGTCTCGCCGAACAACGCATCGTCGAACCCGGCGATAGCGACTGTCAATTGCAAGTGAACGGAAAGACATGTGCATGTGTCAACCCGCGGATGATAGAATCTCGGCCGGATTCCGCATGCACATGTCCGCTCTACCGGGAGCGTGAGGCCATTGAAAGAGCGGGAAAAGCACCACCGGGTACTTGTTACGGGAGCCACCGGCTACGTCGGCGGAAGGCTCCTCACCGCCCTTCAGATTGCCGGACATGAGGTCCGTTGTTTGGCCCGCAGGCCCGACTACCTGATGCCCAGGATCAAGCCCCCCACCACGATCCTCACTGGTGACGTCCTGAACGCCGCTTCACTTACCGGGGCCTTCGAGGGGTGCGATACCGCCTTCTACCTCGTCCATTCCATGGGTTCTGCGGGATCGTTCGAAGAGCAGGACCGTCTCGGTGCGACCAACTTCGCAAACGCCGCAAAGCATTCGTCCCTCGAGCGCATCATCTATCTCGGGGGACTGGCGGGGGATGAAGGGGGGTTGTCTCCACATTTGCGGAGCAGGCTGGAGGTCGGCGAGATACTCCGCACAAGCGGCATCCCCGTCATCGAGTTGCGGGCATCGATCGTGATCGGGTCCGGAAGCCTCTCATTCGAGCTGGTCCGGTCACTGGCCGAGCATCTCCCGGTTATGCTCGTCCCCCGCTGGGTGAGCGTGCTCGCCCAGCCGATCGGGATTGAGGATCTCATCCGCTATCTTACCGCCTCGATGGATTTGCACGCTCCCGGAAGTCTCGTCATCGAGATCGGCGGTGCGGATGTGGTTTCATACCGCGACCTGATCATCGAGTACGCGAAGCAGAGGGGGCTCCGGCGTTTCCTGATCCCGGTTCCCGTGCTGACCCCGGGGCTGAGCAGTCTCTGGCTGGGTCTCGTCACTCCTCTCTATGCGCGTATCGGCCGGAAGCTCATCGACAGCATCAGGCATCCGACTGTCGTGCGGGATCATTCTGCTCTGAAACTCTTTGACATCAAGCCCAGCGGAGTTCCTGCTGCCATGGCCGCGGCGCTGAGGAACGAGGACAGGGAGTTTGCCGAGACTCGCTGGTCGGGCGCCCTTTCTTCGGCGGGACCGGTTCCCTACGGCGGAGTCCGTTTGGGAAGCCGGATATTCGATTCGCGGGAGATTACGGTGAGCGTCCCGCCGGAGAATGCCTTTAAGCCCATCAGGATGCTCGGGGGAAAAAACGGATGGTATGCGTACGATTTTCTCTGGAGGCTACGGGGTGTGATGGATCTTGCTGTCGGAGGCGTGGGGATGCGCCGCGGGCGCCCCGATCGCGAGCTCCGCGTGGGGGACCCGATCGATTTCTGGCGCGTGGAGGTATACGATCCCCCGTTCCATCTCAGGCTTTCGGCCGAAATGAAAGTTCCCGGCACGGCCTGGCTCGAATATGAAGTGAAACCGGTTGACCGGGGCTCGTCGATTACACAGACTGCCATATTCTATCCGGCAGGACTCGCAGGTCTCGCATACTGGTACGGAATCTATCCTGTGCACGCGGTTATATTCCGGGAAATGATCAAGACCATCGCACAAAGGGCGGAGAGGTCGTGATGAGAAAGAGAGTCAATCACATCGGCAGGGCTGAAGAATGAGCAAGGGGAGGCTGGAAGCGTTCAGCGATGGCGTAATGGCGATCATGTGGCTCGTCCCCGATCGCCGGATCGAAACAACGTTGAGCAAGTAGCTACCTGCTGATCGGATGGTGTTTCCGGATCATGACCGCCCCGGCAAGCCCCTAATCCGCCACCTTCCCCTTCGATAAGAGGATCAGATGGTGAACGCCATCGTCTGAGAATGTCAGGCTGCACAACCCGTCCGACGTTCCCTTCTCGAACGACAGGGAAAACTGATTGATGCCGCGGGGGTCGTTCGATACTGCTTCAAAACCTTCATCCGTCTTCATTATCATCGGAGTCGGATAGACTGATGTGACTCCACCGTCGTGAAT
>PMND01000156.1 GCA_003161955.1 Ignavibacteriota bacterium
GCAGTGCTCGGCACGACCCTCGCGGCGATGAATACCGCGGTGCGGATCAGTTTTGCGATGGCGCAGGACAAGGAAATGCCTGGTGTGCTGGGAGCTCTTCACGGGACACACGCAACCCCGCACATCGGCGTCTGGATACTGGTGGTTGTATCGGCAATCATCGGCTCCGTCGGCGTCCTCAACGTTACGGCCCTCACCGGCGTCACGCTCGCCTCAAATATCGGGACATTCATCCTGTATGCTCTCATATGCGGGCTGACGTTTGTCACGTTCGTAGGGAAGAGCGAATTCCACAGCATAAAGCATGCGTTAATTCCGCTCCTTGGACTGTTGGGGAACATCGGCCTGCTTGTCGGGGTTGTAGTTATAGGCCTGACCACCCCCGGAGTCTCGGCGGACGCCACGCAGATGGCGCTCTGGATTACGGTCGGCTGGGGTGTCGTGAGCGTGGTGTATCTTGTGCTGAACAGCCGGAAGCATGAGAAACATATCATCCCATCTACAGCATCCTATCGAGGGGATGTTGCCGGGACGAAGTAGGTTTCTGCAGATTTGAATCTGAAGAAAATCGCACACGCTGCACAGGGAGGGGACTGGCCATGTCCTCCTCCCTGTCGCGTTATTATTCGCCGGGAATTTGATGACTGAGATCGGGTCGCCTGAAATTGAGTCGCACGGAATCAGCCGGGCGGGAAAAGTACGGGAGGATAACCAGGACGCAATCAGGTTCTGGCGCCCGGACGATCTCTCGCAGAAGTACGGACCTCTGTACGGCATCGCCGACGGCATGGGAGGGTATGCCCACGGAGGAGTTGCAAGTTCCCTGGCACTCGAGACGTTCTTTGACACGTTCTACAAGAGCAACGGGATTTCCGTTCCCCAGAAGCTCCGTCTCGGTGTCCAGAATGCCAACATGGGGATCTATCAGGCCGCCCAGCGGCTCGGTGTTTCGCGCATGGGGACGACACTTACGGTTGTCAATCTCGTCGGAAAGACGCTCAACCTGGTTCACGTGGGGGACAGCCGCGCCTATCTCATACGCGACAATCTTGCGACCTGTCTCACGAACGATCACACGCGCGTCGGTGAGATGGTGCGCATGCGGATGCTCTCGCCTGAAAAGGTCCGCACGCACGCCCAGCGATCCGTCCTGGAGAAGTGTCTCGGCGTTGGCCTCTTCGTCCAGCCCGATATCTTCCATGTCCAGGTGAGAGACGGGGATATCATCGTCCTCTGCACCGACGGTGTCTGGTCGGTTATCGAGGATGCGGAGTTCGGGCGACTCGCGTCGTCCTCGGGGGGTCCCGAGGACCTCAGCCGTCAGATCTACGAGACGGCGATGGAGCGGGACAGCGATGATAACCTTTCGATTATCTCGCTCTACATCCGCCGGCTCGCGGCGGATTCAGCGGATCCGCCCCCCGCTCCGTGGCCACTCAGGTTCATGCGCCGCCTCTTTGCCCGCCCCGGTGAGATCTAGCCGGGTGCCCGCCGAATTATGCAATTTTTATCGATTCTCAGCTGCCCCCACATATCAGGCGCTGGCGATTATCTCGCATTTGAAGTGAATTCTCAATATAATCAAAGGATACGCGATGTCGAATGAAACCGGACCATTTTCTTCCACCTCTATGCTCCAGATCAGCGACCAGTTTGATCATTTCCAGATCAGGGGGCATATTGCGCAGGGGGGGATGAGCGACATCTACCGGGCGTACGATCTCCTGACGGGCCAGGAAGTGGCTCTCAAGATTCCGGATAAATCCATCATCGGTGATCCGGCTCAGTATGAGCGGTTCCAGCGTGAGCTTGAAGTGATGCGCACGCTCGACCATCCGGCGATTCAGAAAGGTCTCGGATCGGGTCGGTACAACAACACCCCGTATCTGGTGACGGAGCTGGTCGGGGGGGAGTCGATGCGTGAGCTGATCAAGCGGTCCGCTCCGCTTGACCCGGCCGCGGCGGTGAGCCTCACCCGGAAAATCGCGGACGGCCTGGCCCACTGCCATGACCACGATATCATACATCGCGATGTCAAGCCGGAAAACATACTCATCGGCGAGGACGGACAGCCCGTGATACTGGATTTCGGGCTGGCGCTGACGAAAGGGTCTCACAGGGTGACCTACGCCAATCTCAGCAACACGGCGGGGACTCCCGATTACATGGCACCCGAACAGATCGAAGGTCATCGCGGAGACAGGCGGACCGACATCTATGCGCTGGGAGTGGTGATGTTCGAGCTGCTCACAGGCAGGCCCCCTTTCACCGGAGACAATCACCTTGCGGTGATGGCCCAGCATCTCAAGGGGGGACTCCCGAGGCTGGACAAAGTACAGCCGGGCGTCACGCCGCAGATTGCGTCGGTCGTGGCCCGGTGCCTCCGGCGCGATCCTGACGACCGTTACGCCGACATGCACGCGTTGATCCATGATCTTGACAACCTGGACCAGGTGGACACTGCGGTTCTTGTTGAGGCCGCTAAACCTTCATTCTTCTCCCGGTTCCGGCGTTCACCGATGATGGCCCCCGTTGGTATCGCGATTCTGCTGTTGCTGGCGATCATCGCGCTGGCATTCGGTGTTCAGGCACTCCACAAATGAAAACAAAAAAACCCAATCTCTCCGTTGACGAGCTCCTCGCTCTTGTTGAGGCACACCGGGTGAAGTTCATCGACCTCCAGTTCACTGACGTCGGCGGGGCCGTCAAGAATGTCACAATCCCGACAAATGAGCTTGCGGGGACTCTCAACCACGGCATCTGGTTCGACGGATCATCCATCGAAGGGTTCGCGCGGATCGCCGAGAACGACATGTACCTCGTCCCCGACACCTCAACGTTTGCCCTGCTCCCCTGGCTCGTTGAGAACGAGGTCACCGCCCGGCTGATCTGCAACATCTACACTCCGGATGGTCAGCCATTCGTCGGAGACCCTCGGGCGGTCCTCACGCGTATGCTCGGGGTGGCGGAATCGATGGGATTCGTGTACAATACCGGTCCGGAGATGGAGTTCTTCCTCCTCAAGCCGGGGGAAGAGGGGGAGCTCATCCCTCCCTGGCCGCAGGACAGCGCCAGCTATTTTGACCAGCCGACGGACATGGTGGCGACGGGGCTGTGGCGCCTCGTGGCTAACACGCTCTCTGCGATCGGCATCGAAGCCGAAGCGATGCATCACGAAGTCGCCAACGGACAGCACGAAGTCGATCTCCGCTACGCTGATGCCCTGAAGACCGCCGACAGCGCGGTCGCATTCCGTGTGGTGTTAAAGATCCTGGCGCAGCAGAAAGGCCTCTACGCCACGTTCATGCCCAAACCGATGCGTGGAATCAGTGGGAGCGGCATGCACGTACATCAGGGACTGAGTTACAAGGCGAACGGTTCCAACGCGTTCAGCGATCCGGGCGATGCGCACGGCCTTTCGAAAACAGCCAAGCACTTCATCGCCGGGCAGCTCGCTCATGCCCGGGGGATGTGTGCGGTGCTTGCGCCGCTCGTGAATTCCTACAAGCGGTTGGGGGGGTACGAGGCGCCTATTCATATAACCTGGGGAAGGATCAACCGCTCGGCCCTCATCCGGATTCCGCGCGCTCACACGGCGGAATCGACACGCATCGAGCTGCGGTGCCCTGATCCCAGTTGCAATCCCTACCTTGCGTTTGCGGTGATGCTTGGCGCCGGAATTGACGGGATCAAGCGTGAGCTCCAGGTGCCGGATGCGATGGAAGAAAACGTCTATGCCGCTTCGGACCCGCAGCGGAAATCGGCTCTGAATGTCCTCCCGGGATCTCTCGATGAAGCGATCGGAGAGCTGGAGAAGGACGCGGTGATCCGTGAAGCGCTCGGGGCTCAGATCTGCGAGCGCTTCATAAG
>PMND01000017.1 GCA_003161955.1 Ignavibacteriota bacterium
TTTGGCCGAGCAAAGTCATAATACTGAATGTGTCAACGCCCTTCATGGCATCACCTTCCTGACGGAGCTTTCTATGATTAGACCAGTTTCTTCACGGCATCACGTAGATGCTCGCTGCTGGAATGAACGTAGATCTGCGTCGTCTCTACATCTGAGTGGCCCAGGAGGTTCATGATCGCGAAGCGGTCTACCCCCTGCATCGCCAGTTTTGACCCTGTTGTGTGACGGAGTTTGTGAACATCACCTTCGAGGCCCAGCTTGCTCAGCGCAGCCTTGAGCGCGTGGTATGGTTCATCAGGATGCATCTTCTTGTTCGTTACGCTCGTGAACACGTATTTCGGATGTTTCCCCCGGACAGATTGGATTATTTCGAGTGCCCTCGAATTCAAAGGTATGACACGACTCTTTCCTGACTTGGTTTCCCATTCGTCGGATGAAGCGACTGTAATCCGGGGGTCGACTGGATCCAGCGAGACATCATCCCAGGTGAGATTGATCATTTCACCTTTCCGTAACCCAGTGTTCGCGATGAACTCGAGACAGCCACGCCAATGCGGTTCAACCGTTTCCCAGATCTTGCGAAGCTCCTCATCACTGTAGAAGTCCCTCCTGCCGGTCTCTGGCAGCCGAAACTCCTTCAATTTCGACATGGGATTTTCTTCGCAATATTTGTTCTCCATCGCAAAAGCGAAGAGCGTTCTGCAAAACTTTATGGCACCATTCAGAGTTTTCTTCGCCCAAGCATCATCCCCCTCCTGCATCGAATCGAGGAACTCCCTCATATGCTTTCTCTCGATGAGACTCACGTCTGCGGCCTGTATTGGGAGAAAGCTCTCAAAGAAATCGACGAGCCGCGACGAGTAGTTTGAATAACGTTGCAGAGAAGTAGCCCTAACTTCTCCTTTTTTCGATTGAAGGAATGAATCGGCGAGTGCTCTGAGGGTGACTGTCTTGCGGGTGGGACCGGGGAGATTTAGTTTCCCCAGGATGAGGTCTTGCTGGATTGTGGCGCGTTTCAGTTCTGCGGTACGCTTGTCAGTGCCAACGACTTCTCGAATCCTCTTTCCCTTAACTCGATAGTCGATCTGGTAGACGTGACCCTTGCCGCGTTTCAAGCGCTTCANNCAAGCGATTACAGCATTCTTGCGGAGAGCGAGGGATTCGAACCCCCAAGCCCTTGCGGGCGCCAGTTTTCAAGACTGGTGCAATAGCCGTTCTGCCAGCTCTCCGTGACGTATTTCCACCAATTGGCAGCAAAAGTGGTAGCATCACCTACTGAAATTTACGAAATATCCGAAGGGAGAGCAAGCCCTGGCGCTGCCATAGTCCAGGAGAAGCCGTTCTATACGCGCACGAAGCTCGATCTCAACCGGCGCGCCCTGGATCCCTTCATGAATAATGTCAATGATCACGTTGTGCAGACTGTCCCCCAACCGGTGGAAGATCTTATCTGTCGATGAGGATGCCCATCCCCCTCCCGCCGTAATATCCGGCGCTTGCACCATATGATCGTATCCGGAGAGTGCGAAGAACAGCATCATGACGAGGGGAATCAGAATGATGTAGAACCACCGTGCCGCGGTCCTGATCGAAACACTCTCTTCCCGTTCAGAATACAGGAAAAATGGGGGCCTCGTCACCCGATCAAAAGAAAGGCCCGCCCGCCCCGCATTGACATTTGCTCTGCGTCGCAGGTTGAATGCTTCCAGTGTCCGCTATTCAACAAACGGTCTCGGGGATGACCCTATCGAATGGATCTGTATCGAATCCGCCTGAAGACCGCCGGAGGAAGCAAGGATACTGATCGTCCCTGGATGAAGGCCTGACTGGACGAGTAGCTGGCACTTGCCGTTGAAAAGACTCCGTTGCCATGAGCCCGGAGTACATTTGTCCGGTTCGTGGCTGCTCGGATCCCCGTTCCCCACGCCGATAATGTTCCCTTCCCCGGAAGACGCGAACTGGACCATGCCGTTGGCCAGAGGGACCTCCCTGCCGGATTTGTCAATGGCCGTCACTGTCACGACGGAGACATCCTCTCCATCGGCCCGGACCGTCTCCCGGTCAGGAGACAGGACCAGACGGGCAGGTATTCCGACCGTCTCCCGCTTGTCGACCAGGACACGCGACCCGCGCCAGCCATGCGCCTCAATCGACCCCGGTGCAAATGGGACAGACCAGCCCACATGCCCGTTCCGGGGAACATGCTGCCTGCCAAGGGACGTCCCGTTAAGGAGGAGCTCCACGCTGTCGCAATTTGTCTGGGCCCAGACGGCGACTATTTTTCCCGGCTGCCAGTTCCAATGCGGGAAGATATGGAGGACATCCCGGTCCGACCACCACGATTGATAATAGTAGTAGTTGTTTTTCGGGAAACCGCAAACATCCATTATCCCGAAATGGGAATTGATGCATGGCCAACCGTACGGCGTCGGTTCTCCCCTGTAATCAAACCCGGTCCATACAAACGCGCCGCACAACCAGGGGCGTGATGCATAGAACTTCCACCAGCGCTCCGCCGTCGCACCCCAGTCCGGCGCGACAGAATCATAGTCGCAGACATAGCCCCTGATCGTATCGTTCGCATAGATTCCACGCGTCGAGACCGTGCTCGCCTCCTCGCTTCCCAGGAGCACCTGCGCCGGATGATCCCGGCGGTATTTGTCGATATCGGTGACCGCGAGGTAGTTGAACCCCCGCACGGGAAGGACACTATTAATCCCTTCGAACTGATTCCCGTTGTTCGCCGCAAATGTATAGAGCCGTGATGGGTCGAGCTCGCGCAACTTTGCCATCATCGAAAGAGCTATCCTTCTGCCGGTATCGTTCCCCTGGATTTTGAACTCCTCATTCCCCAGCGACCAGATGACTACGCAGGCGCGGTTCCGGTCCCTGCGCACGAGCGTTTCCCATTCGTCCATCATCTCCGGCGTGCTACCGAGAAGACGGTTTTCGTCCATGACGAGCATCCCGAGCCGGTCACATGCGTCAAGGAGTTCCCGGGTCGGGGGGTTATGGCTCGTCCTGTAGGCATTGCATCCCATTTCCTTCAGGCGTTCGATCCGGTAATACTGGAGGCGGTCCGGAAGGGCCGAGCCGACTCCGGCATGATCCTGGTGACAGCATACTCCTTTTATCTTGACGGGGACACCGTTAAGGAAGAATCCTTCGTCCTTGTCGAACCGGATCGTCCGTATCCCGAACGTCGTCACCACACTGTCGAGAACCTTCTCCCCCGACAGGACCAGGGAGACCAGCGAATAGAGCTGGGGAGACTCGAGTGACCAGAGCCGCGGATGCGGTACCCTGATGCTTTGCAGGATGTCCCCCTGACCGCCGGGGAGAATCCTGAGCCCCTTTCCCGTGGCGGAGGCCACGGCCTTCCCGTCCCCATCGAGAAGAACCGACTTCACGGTGCACTCGCTTTCCGACACTCCCTGGTTCTGAACCCACGTGCGGAGATCTACCGACGCAGCGTCCCCGGAAACCGTCGTCTTCAGGTACACGCCATATTCAGGAATATGTTGCGGGTTACATTTGATGAGCCATGTATGCCTGTAGATGCCGGCCCCTTCATAAAACCAGCCCTCGAACTGGCTTGCGTCAACCCGCAGAACCAGCGCGTTGTTGCTTCCGTAGTTAATGTAGTCAGTTACATCGTATCCGAATTCACCGTATCCGCTCATGTGCCTCCCGAGGTAGTGCCCGTTGAGCCACACGGTGCAGTCACGGAACACTCCGTCAAACCGGATCGAGATCCGTTTTTCAGCATCGGAAGCGGGAACGATGAAGGCGCGGCGATACCAGCCGATCGTCGTCTGCGGGAATCTCCTTCCGACCGGTTTGAATCCGTGCGACTGGACGTCGTTATCGTCCAATTTTACAAATTTCTGCTCCACGACCCAGTCATGGGGGACGTTCACTCTGCTCCAGGAACTGTCGTTGAACTCCGGCCGCGCCGCGCCGACGGCTTCACCGGCCTTGGCAAACGGGGATCCGGTGCCGTATCCGAAGTCTTTTTCGGCCGACGAGGCGTCACCGAGATGAAATCGCCACCCGCGATCGAGGGAGAGCTGTTCTCGCGTCCCGCCCGCTCTGAAAGACGCAGCCTGGCCGAAAGCGGGAAGAAACCCCAGGAGACAGCAGAGGATGGCAGAGCGGGAAAGCGTAACGATGTTCATGGGTTGGCCTTTCATGGGTGAGGGATGAAAATGTGATCAGCCGGCCGTGCGGCAGAGTCACCGCGGAGTTTCATCAGGTGTCCTTTCCGGACACTTCCCGGTACGCCTCCGCGGTCTTCCGGGCAACCGACTGCCAGAGAAAGTTCTTTCGTATATGCTCACGGAGTTCCGTCCCCTTCTTCCGCTCCAGGGCTCCCCTGATCCCGTCCCGAATGGAGGCAACCGAGGAGGGCTCAACGTAACCGGCCAGATCCCCGAAATACTCCCTTGTCCCTCCGTAGGGGGTTATAACCACCTTCGCACCGGCGAGCGCAGCCTCCAGTGCAGCAATCCCCGGGGTCTCGAACAACGACGGGAGGACAAACGTGTCGCACGCTGCATAGGCTGAAGACAGCATTTCCGAACTGTGGTCGAGTCCGTCAATCAGGAGTATGTGCCGGTGCTTCGCCGCTTCGCGACGGCAGGCGTCCCCGTATTCTCCGGAAATGAAGCGGCCAATGATCACCGCCGGGTGATCGATTCCCGCGAGCGCCCGGATGAGAGCAAGGACATTCTTCCTGGCGTGGCCCGTATGTCCCACGTTCAATATGAAATCCCGCACCCCGTACTTCTCGACGAACGGCGTGGGGTCCGCGGTGTAGAAGCGTTCGTCGACGCCATTTGGCACGACAATGATCTTTCCTGATGCGACTCCGAGTCCCTCGCTGAGGAGCTTCCCCTCCGCGGCGGTGTTCGGGAGCACGCGCGACGCCCATTGACAGATATCGGCGGTGATGGCATAATCGAACCAGAGCCCTTTCCCCGTCCGCTGAATCAGGCGGCCCCATCTGAGGGCCGTCCGGACGAACGCGGGCGTGTGGAGGCTGAAGACGATCGGCGAGACGATCAAAGGAATTCCCAGCGCGTGAATCTCCCGGGCGAGATGGTATGTCCCGATGTTGGCGGCGAAGAGGTGAAAAAGGTCCGTATCCTCCTTCCTGAGACGCGTCCACGGGTCAAAGAACCGGACATCCACCCCAAATTTCGGGAGGTGCTTTGCCGTGTTCCGGATCTGAGTGCTCGGCCCTCCATGAAGGATGGAAACGGCCTGGTAACCTGCCAGCGTTACTCTCATGGAAACCTCCGTTGCAGACGCGTGAACTGGCGTCCAATCTCACCCCGAAGATCGAATTCCCTTATCCGCGTTATGTCCGCCGGCGGAAGGTACGGCAGCATGCGATGCCGTTCTTTGCCTCCATCCCCCTCCAGGAGCGGAACGATGCTCTCCTCCCCCCCCTTCCTGGTGATGCACACACTCACGTCGTATGTTCCGGCACCCGGTGAGACACCTTCGACCGAAGTGACGACAGAATCCCCATCAAGCCGGAACGATGGGCGCAACGCGCGCCTGTTGCTCCACCATGCCGCATACTCCCCCAGCGTGAGCGCTCGTCCGCCCGTGCTCCGCAGGTGATCACAGAGATCGCGAACGACGTCCCATTGCCTGTGTCCCGGATGATGGTAGAAAAAAAGCGGTTCCCGCCGGGAGAGCTTCAGTGCGACCACATCCCGGAAATACCGGCTCATCTGGGCGGGGGTAAAACCGGACCGCCGCATGCTCCCGATTGCGATGGGATGAACGGGTATCTGCATAGTCGTATACCGGCCCGCACGGGTGACGGGATAATGTGGAAGCGCATCATAGGCCCATGCAAACTCCGAGGAATACCGGAACCCTGACCGGTCGATCGCCCTCCCGAAATCGGGACTCCAGAATCCGAACGGTGCCGCAAACGATGACGGGGCAAGGCCGGACTCATACATCGCGGTGAGCCCCCGGCGGATATTCTCTTCGTCTTTTGTCGCATCAAGGTAGATCCGGTGTTCGAAACAGTGCAGCCCGATTTCCTGTCGCTCCATTTCTGCAAATCGCCCGAGCCATGCTCTGTGGCTTCCGGCGTCGACAAACCATGTAAAAGGAAGATCCGATTCGGAGGAGATCCTGTAGAGCTCATCGATTTCTTCCGGAGTCCCGTTGTCCGTGTCGATCCGGAATGCGAACACGCTCGCCGCGCCGGAGGGAAACGGCGAGAGGGTGGCAAAGGGAATCCCTCTGCCATGATGCAGGTATTCAAGTGCCCCCCTGACAAAATGCACTATCTCGTTTTTGCCGACGCGTGAGACCCTCTCCGAGGGAAGTCGCTCCTGCCTGGCGTAGAAGTACCGCTCGACGGCCCTGAAATCCTCCATCGCTTCTCCCGGATCGAAAGGCGTAACAACCGCCAATCCTCCGAGGAGCTCGCCGGCGAAAACGGCATATACATTCTCGTTCGTCCTCAGGCAGTTAGCCTCACGCGGGAGAGAACCGGTCGTTTCGATATCAAGCAGTGAGAGCCCCCGGATGCGGCTTCCGGCCTCAGGGGTCAGGTAACTCAACCTGAGGGGATCCCCCGACTGTACAAGCAGTCCTTCCAGATACAACGACGATCCAAGAACCGCCCCTCCACTCCGGAGGTACTCCCGCACAAATACATGCTCATCTCCATTCAACTGCCTCGAAACCACGAGTGCGCTGAATGCCCCCGCCGGTGAGTCGGGTGGAACGGGATGAAGCACAGGGACGCCGGCCTGGCTGAGGAGCTCCTCCCACGCCGGCGAGCCGCCTATCATTCCCACGCGGAGGTTCATATGAGCCGCTCCCGGAGATACCGTATCTCCTGCCGCGGGACCCCGTTGATGGAGAAAAGGACGATGACGAATAGAGCAGTAGACCCGACAAGGGTTATCATCGGGTGGAGTCCCGCCAGAGCGAAAGATGACACGGCCATGACGATCCCCGCAATTGCCGGCTTGAGCAGAAACAGTAGTGAGGGGAGGGGCGCCACACTGTGCGCAGCGCGAATCAAAAAGACCAGCATGACCGCTTCCCCGGCAATGATCCCGGCCCCTGCTCCGACAGGCCCGAAGAGTGCGGTGAAGACCACAACCATGACGCAGACAATGAGCGCGCCACCGCTGACGATCAGGGAATACGCCGTGGTCCGCCCGAACGCGATGAGTGTGCAGATCATTATGGAATTCAGGAGGGTCAGGAGGACATACCCTGTCAGCACACGGACGACGGGGACGGCCCCCTCATACCCGGGACCGTATATCAGGAAGACCGCCTGACGGGCGGCGACACATGTCCCGATCAGAACCGGGACCATGAAGACGATAATTGCCGTCAGAGCCGCGGAGAGGAGGGCCGGGTATTCCGCAGACCTGGCAACGGCATAGCGTGTCGCCACCGGAAGGAACAGGGAGTTCAGTGTCCTGTCGACAAGGAGGAGGAGAAAGATCAGCTTCATCCCTGCACTGTAGACGCCCGCATCCGCATTTGACAGAAGAATTCCGATGACGATGGGGGGGAGATTGGATACGCTCTGTGCCAGAAACATCGCTGTTCCCGCCGGGACGTTTGCCCGGAGCACCTGAAACCATGCGGAAGGGTTCCAGCCGACTGCGGGAAGTCCGAAGCGGCGCCGGTACATCACGCCGAGCAACAACGTGCCGGCGGCATTCCCCGCCAAAAACGCCACCGGGGTGAGCCTGATCTGGGACTCTGTCCGCACGAACAAGAGGACAAAGAGGCCGAATACAACCGAGCTCACAAGCCGGGACATCATCACACCGCGAAAGTCTTCTTTCCCCTGGAAGAGCCAGTCAAGCGACAGCGCCATCGGAATGAGGGAGAGCGAATAGAGAACGATCACCTCCCGCGTGGGGTCCGGGACGCCGCCCAGAGTTACGACGGCATACGTCAGGCAGACAAGGAGCGGTGCCATGGCAAGACGCATCGACAGAATTGCCCCGGCCCTTGCCGGCATCCCTCCCTCCGCGGCCGCAGCATTGCGGGTTTCGACCATCTGAATTCCCGGGCTTCCCAGCAGGGAGAGATACCCGAGGACCGCCATCCCGATATTGATGATCCCGAATGAGGCGGGGGCGAGCACGCGGGCGAGGTAGAGCGTGACAAGAAAACCGATGGCCCTGCCCCCGACGTCGCCTGCGAGTATGGCGAGTATGTTACTCACCGGCTTTTTCACGTAGTCAGCCCGCCGATCAGTCCTATGAGTCCCTTTTCCCGCCGTTCGAGCGTAAAGCGTGAAGCAACGGATTCTCTCCCCCCGGGGCCAATGGGACCGGCCATGGCCTCCGTGATTGCAGCCGCCAGAGCCCCTGGATCTCCCCACGGGACGAGGAATCCGTGACCGGAAACCGGTGTGCGCATCCCCCCGACATCCGTACAGACAGGGACACACCCGCAGAGCATCGCCTCACACACCGAGCCCGGGAGTCCCTCCAGGCGGGAAGGCTGGCAATATACTTTTGATCCGCGGTAAAGGGCAAGAAGTTCTTCGCGGGAGACCCTTCCCCTGATTTCAATGTTGGCGGGCGCCCGAGCGCGGAGGGCGCTCGCATGAGGTTCCTTTATGCCGATAAGGAGGAACCGTGTGCCGGGGAGGCATCGCGCAGTGTCGAGGAGCAGATCCACACCCTTGACGCGCATTCTCGCGTCGCTGTCACAGACAGCGACGGTGAGGACGGAATTCGCCCTCTCCCCGCCGGGGGACCAGAACGTTGAATCATAGCCCGTCGGGAGATACTCAATGTTCCGGCCGTCGTAGCGCGCCCGGCGGATCGCTTCTTCTTTCAAGAACGGATCGACGGCCAGAACCATGTCAGCCTTCCTCAGGGCATACGCGACAAGGCGGGATTTCCACGGCGAGACCCAGATCCCGTAGCCGATCTCTTCAATCCCGGCGACATCGGCCCCCCCGATCGCGATCACCGACCGCCGGTGGAACGCGCGCGCAAATGCCACGGCCACCGCTGCATATGTGGAAGCGAACCACGTGTAGACAATGTCGCTCCTTTGCACGCCGCGGGCGATGGCAGAAAGCGCTCCCGCGCCGCGTACTATCAGATGCTCGACTTCCCAGTGTTTCCGAAGGATGTTCAGATCTTCAGTAATGAAGGGAGTGACGAACGTCGATGTTACAAGTATCTTCACTCTCGACAAGCGTGCACCGGAGTGGTGTCTGGTCAACGGGGATTTGAAAAGATACGCCAAAGGGGGTACACAATCAACCGCCGCTGGAGTCGATCTATTGATGAGGCAACGCAGGCCGCTACAAGTCGTCCCTGCTCAGGAGAGAGGGACACGATCGAACGCGTGAATGCGGTGAAGGTCGACGATGATCGTCCCGTCAGGCTTCTGACCGAACACGTCGGCGAACTTCGCGCCCCAGATCACCTCATCCGACTTGTATGAGGATCGCGAGTTGACGGTCTGAGAAAACGTTTCATCGGTCGCCGAAAGAAGGACAAGGATCTCCGACTCCGCGGCGCGGAAATCCTCCTCCGTCTGCCCGTGAAGCGGGCTCTTCCCGTCTATCGGGTGCACGACCGTCCAGGTAAGGGGAAAAAAGGTCACCTCGTCCCGTTCGAGCGAGAGCTTGTGGAACCGCCGGACAGGGGTCTTCCCGTCTTTTTCAAACCTGCTGAGGAGTACCTGCACCCCGACCTGAATCAACTGGCTGTTCCGCTCGTTGGCGATCCGGAACATCAGTCCGTTGATCCCGCGGTACGGCGCAACGATGGCCTGCCGGCTGTACAGAACCCGCGCATCAGGCCGGGAGAACCGGGCGAACATCAGGCTTGTTGCCAGTGCGAAGGCAAGCAGGCCGGTCAGGGCCTCGACGCTGGACAGGACGTTCGCCATTGTGCTGGCGGGAGCAATACGGCCGTACCCGATCGTCGTCGATGTTTGCACGCTGAAGAAGAAGTCGTCCAGGAAGCGCGATTCACCGCTCCTTTCTTCCACGCCGGCCAGCGATCCGGGCCCGGCGGAAAAGTACGCCGTGGCAAACATGACATTGAAAAGAAGATAGCTGGAGAAGATGAGCAGGTAGAAGCGCGTCCAGCTTATTGTGAGCAGAGTGTGATAGGGGTTCAACGAACGGAGGAATGGAAGACGCTTCCGTTCGACGTTGAAGCTCCCGTCCCGGTTCAGGAGGCGGCGGCGCGACTCCTGGGAGATGCGACTGCCGAATCCGAGATCGTGCAGGTCCGCCCGATCGCCGCTCATTTCGTTTTATCGAATTTCAGAGACGCCGAATTCAAGCAGTAGCGGAGGCCCGTCGGCTTCGGACCGTCGTCGAAGACGTGGCCGAGGTGGGCGTCGCACTGTGCACACAGCACTTCTGTCCGCTTCATCATATGGGCCCGATCCGTGGACGTCGCAACGTTTTCCAGCTTCAGCGGGGCCCAGAAGCTGGGCCACCCGGTCCCCGAGTCGAACTTCGTGTCAGACGCAAAAAGCTCGGCCCCGCAGCAGGCGCAGCGATAGACCCCCTTTTCATGATTGTCCCAGTATTCGCCCGAAAAAGCGCGCTCCGTCCCCTTTTTCCTCGCCACTTGGAATTGCTCGGGGGTAAGATGTTTCATCCATTCTTCATCGGTCTTTACGACTTTCTCGCCCATGGCGTTCCCTCCCCTCTTCTTGATGATCATCAATCTGTGCTTACGCTATCGCTCCCTGAGGACATTCAGGATAACCCGCGACGCGGCGACTGAAACATGCCGGGTTGTCACTCTCTCCTTCGTAAGGTCACATTCCCCTGCGCGGTAAATATCAACAAGAGCGTGGGGACGGGAAAGGATGTCTCTGTATTGGACTATTCTATTCCAGCGAACCGACCGCCTTCTCGACCTCCTCCAGGATCTCGCACGATTTCACAAGGGTCTTCATCGCGTTATGGTCGTTGTAAAGCGGGCGGTCCTCATCGAGATGGGGAACATATCTCCGGATCACGTCGCGGGCCACGGATACGCCCCGGCCCGGCTTGAACTCCCGGAAATCAAGCCCCTGGGCCGCGGCCATGAACTCGATACCGAGGATCCCGTAGGCGTTATCGAGGATCTGTCCGTTCTTGATCGCCGTGTTCATCCCCATTGAGACGAAGTCTTCCTGGTCCGCAGCGGCAGGTATCGATTGAATGGAAGCGGGCATGGAAAGTATGCGTTGCTCGACAATAAGTGTATCCGCCGTATACTGGCTCAGCATGAGCCCCGAGAACATCCCCGCCCCCTTCGTCAGGAACGCCGGCAGTCCCACGCTGAGCGCAGGGTTGGTGAGCCGGTTGAGGCGCCGTTCCGAGAGGACGCACACCATGGTGACGGCGACGCCGGCCATGTCCATCGGGAGGGAGACCGGAGTTCCCTGGAAATTCGCCCCCGTGAGCGTAAGCTTGAACTCAGGGAGGAATATCGGGTTGTCGCCGACACCGTTCAGCTCTATCTCCACCTGTTTCCGGGCAAANNCCCCGGTGCTCGTGCACCCGGACGTCGTAGGGTTTCATATTTGCGAAAAGCGCCTCGAGTGTCATTGCCGCGGCAATCTCCGCCTGTTTCAACCAACGGTTGATGTCGTACAGGTGGAGCGCACTCATGGCTGTCAGGACGTTGGACCCGTTGATCGTCGCCAGCCCGTCGCGCGCAAGCAACCCGGGGACGGGAATCCCTGCCAGGTCCATGGCCTGCTTTGAAGGCATCCTCTTCCCCTGGTAAAAGGCTTCCCCCTCCCCCATCATCAGCAGGGCCACCTGGGACATGGGAGCAAGGTCGCCCGACGCCCCCACAGAACCCTTCTGGCAAACCACCGGGGTCACGCCTTTGTTCAGCAGATCGATAAGCGTCATGGTGATTTCAAGACGGCAACCGGAGTTGCCATGCGCATGGACATTGATTCTCCCCGCGATCGACGCACGAACGGACTCCACCGCGATAGGATCACCGATCCCGGCCGCATGGTTGTATATCAGGAAGCGCTGGAACTGCTTCACCTGCTCGTCATCCAGCACCACCTCGGAAAATTCTCCGATGCCGGTATTGGTCCCGTACATGATTTCATGGGCCTGCAATTTGTCTTCGAGCATCGTCCGGCAGACCTTGATCCGTTCCAGCGCCCGAGGGTCGAGTTCCACTTTTTCCCCGTGGCGTGCGATGCGGACCAACTTATCGATTGTCAGCGAGTTCCCATCTAAGACGATAGACATAACGTTTTCCTTTCGCAACAAGATGCGGCGGCGACTCCACCGCCTTTCATTACGACTTAGAGCTCAGAGAGGGTCTTCCGGATGTACGCAACACAATCGACCCGTGGAACGGCGGCCTGGACGGTGCGGGAAAGCTTCAGCCATTCTTCTCTCTGCGTTTTCTTGTCAGGGAGCTGTGCGCCGAGCCTGAGGTTCTTGATCGTCACCTCCCCCTTGACGAACTCGTCGCTCCCCATCAGGACAGCAAGGGGGATCTGCTGCCGGTTTGCGTAGGAAAGCTGTTTCGTGAGCCCCTTTTCCTCCCCCAGATACATTTCAGTCCTGATGCCCGCCTGGCGCAACTCACGGGTGAGCTTTTCATATTCGATGATCCGGTCGGGTTCCATCACCGTTACAAGGACCTGTGCCGTTGACGGTGACGTCCCGGTAAGCCCGAGCTTCATCATGGCAGCCAGGAGGCGGTCCACGCCGATTGCGGCTCCGACCGCGGGAATGTTCCGCCCCAGGAAACGCGCCACCAGCCCGTCGTATCTCCCTCCCCCGAACACCGAACCGAACTCCGGGGCGTCGGACAGCATAGCCTCGAAAACCGGTCCGGTATAGTAGTCGAGCCCCCGGGCGATGCTCTGGTCCAGGGCGACAAATTCATCAGGAATCCCGAGTGCATCGAGCGAAGAGGAAATTGCGCCGAGCCCGTGCAGGGCCCCTGCCGCCGAAGGGACACCCTGGAAGAGTCGGCTCAGAGACCCGAGGACATCCTTGCGCGTCCCATGGGGTATTGCGAGGAACTGCTTGATCTTCTCAATCTGGCCGGCTCCGAGCCCGAGTCCGCGAATTTTGTCCCCCGAGGCATCGACCCGACCTACGGTCAGTTCAGCGGCAATCCCCTCGAGGCCTATCTTGTCCAGTTTGTCGAGTATCCGGAACACGGCATGAGAGGAGGAGTGGGGGATCCCGGCGAAATCAAGAAGGCTGTTCAGCACATTCCTGTCGCTGAACCTGACGAGAAACCTGGGGATGCCGAGCTCACGCAACGTGTCATACATCCCGCAGAGGATCTCCGTGTCGGCGGCCGAAGAGGAAGTGCCCACCGAATCAAGGTCGAACTGAGTGAACTCACGGAACCGTCCTGCATCCGGCTTGTCCGCTCTCCAGACGGGGCCGACCTGGTAGCGCCGGAACGGGAGAGGCAGATCGGGGTACTGGGCGACGACGCGCGCAAGAGGGGCCGTCAGGTCGAAACGGAGAGCAACGTGCTCCTCTTCGGGATTCTTGAACTCGAATATCTGCTTCGCGTTATCTTCCCCGTATCCCATGAGCGTCGCATGGTACTCCAGGGCCGGGGTGTCGAGCGGGAGAAACCCGTAGGATTCATAGACCCTGCGGATGGTTTCGATCATCTTGAGCCGGGCGTTCATCTGCCCCGGGAGGTAGTCCCGGAAGCCGCGCAGCAGGCGCGGTTCCACAATTCTGCCGTCAGCCATAGTGAATACGGGGGGAATTCGGAATGGATCTCTAATTATTCAAGATACCCAGAAGGGGAGACAGATTCAACAGGGGGGAGTCGGTTGCAGTTGCTGGCGCATATAGTGGTGATGATTACACTTGGCGGCGCGTGCAGTTCTACTTTTCGGTGAGCTGCATATACACAAGGACCACAGCTGTAAAAGTCATAAGGGCCAGCGTCAGAAATCCGAAGGTGTTGGAGGTTGCGCACATCTCCTGAATGGAAGCCATAAGTGGAATAGTCACGAGCGCAGTCCAGAGAGTTGAAAGCCCGCATAGTGCACCCGCCTGTGAGTANNCGGGGAACCGATCGAGCATCTCCCTGAATAAATCTACTCTGGTTCATCAACAATGTCAAAGCGAAACCGAAATGCCGTCTTTGAGGATTGCTATTAAAGAGGTTTCAATTGATCAGGTATTGTGCAGAAGGACCGGGATGCTGCAGCGGCGGGTCGATTTGGTCTCCACTGTGTGGACCATCGGGCGTCGCTTTCCCCGAAGGAAAAGGAACACGAACATGACAAAGCCAGAATCTC
>PMND01000076.1 GCA_003161955.1 Ignavibacteriota bacterium
CGGCGGCTCGGGCAGCTGTCACTCCAGCAGGGGGGGATCAACAACGCCTCGAGGAATCTCGGGGCAATGACCCCGGCGCAGGCCGCCGAAATGTCGAGGCTTGCGGGAGAGCAGGGGATGGTGAGGAAATCGCTGGAACAGCTTGCGCGTGAAGCCGCCGCCGCCGGCGACCTGAAAAAACTCATGGGGGATCTGAATCAGGCTGCACGCGAGATGATGGAAGTGCAGACCGACCTGACGACGGGGAACTTCAATCCGGAGAGCGCCAGGAAAGAAGACCGGATACTCTCGCGGCTCCTTGACGCACAGCGGTCCACGCGGGAACGCGACTACGAGAAGAAGCGGACGTCATCGGCCGGGAATGACATCGTGCGGGAAAGTCCCGCGTCCATCGATCTCACCACGATCGAAGGGAGGAACAGATTGCGCAGGGACATGCAGAAGGCGCTGCGGGAGGGCTATGCCCGGGAGTACGAGGATCTTATCAAAAGGTATTTTGAAATCCTGGAGCAGCTCGAACCTCACAGCCGATGAGCATATGACGCCCAACGCCCTGGCAACACATCTCTTTTCGACCTATGAGCAGTACCGGCTCTTCTACCTGCGGCCGGCCAATTGCTGCCACCGGGAAATTGTGCCGGAGATGCGAGAGCTTGTGAGCCGGGGAAACAATCTCCTTTCCATCGGCGAGCTCGGCAAATCGGTGGAAGGGCGGAGTATCTACCAGATCTCGTTCGGCCGGGGTGAAAAGAAGGTGCTCCTCTGGTCGCAGATGCACGGGGATGAATCGACGGCGACGCTCGCGCTGATGGACATCCTGAACATGCTCGTCGAGGACCAGGGGAAGGAAAGCTGGGTCTCGGAAATGCTCGAACAGACATCCGTGTACGTGATCCCGATGTTAAACCCCGACGGCGCCGAACGCATCCAACGTCACACATCGGTGCAGATCGATATGAACAGGGATGCACGCTCACTGATCACTCCGGAAGCGCGTCTGTTGCGGGACGCCCAGCGCCGGCTCAGGCCCGCGTACGGCTTCAACCTCCACGATCAGGGGCTTTCCTCCGTCGGAGTCACCCCGAAGGTGGCCGCTCTCTCTCTCCTTGCGCCGGCGCTGGACGAGAAGCGCTCCGCGCCCCCCGTCAGGCTCCGTGCCATGAGGATCTGTGCGCTGATCACGCGCGCGCTCAGCCAGTTTATCGGCGGCCACATCGCCACCTACGACGACGCCTACGAACCGCGCGCGTTCGGCGACAGCATGCAGTCGTGGGGAACCAGCACGGTGCTGATCGAATCGGGGCACTGGCCGGGTGACCCCGAAAAGCTGTTCATCAGGAAACTGAATTACATTGCGCTTCTCACCGCCATCCGGGCCATCGGTAACGGATCATACCAGGATACCGAGATGGACTGGTACCGGCAGCTTCTCCCCAACGGCAGGATGATGTATGATATCATCATACGCGGCGTCGAACTCCACAACGGGTCCGGCGGCTGGTCGGCCCGCGTGGACATCGGGCTGATGTACGAACCACCTCCGCACAAGAGGAGCGACAGGGATGCACCAATCGCGGTACGGTGCGTCGAAATTGGTGATCTCAGTCTCCACGGGGCCCTCGAAGAGCTCAACGGAGGCGGGCGGCGCCTGAGCGCCGCGCACGTTGCCGTCGACGCAGTAGTTCCCCTGACCCGGATTACGGATGCCCTGCAGATTCACTTCGCCCCGTCATTTCACCAGTAGAGGCGGCATGGGCCCTGCCAGTTGAATCCGGACTGATGTTGTCGTATTTTGCTCCCGACGGCTGTTCTTACCCCATTCAAGGTCGACCGGTGGAATCCGATGAAGACGGAAGCGAGCGAGAAGCAGCGATCATTTGAGCGGGAGGCGCTCCCCCATACGGATCTCCTCTACAATTATGCTCTCCGCATGACCAACAACTCTGCCGACGCCGACGACCTGGTTCAGGAAACCTACCTCAAAGCCTACCGCTTCTGGGACACCTATGAGCAGGGAACCAACATCCGGGCGTGGTTGTTCAGAATCTTGAAGAATTCGTACATCAATCGCTACAGGAAGGAAGTACGGGAACCGGACAAGGTCGAATACGACGACGTCAAAAGTCTGTACACGACCAGGGGTGAAGGGACTGCAGGCCGGAACGATCTGCAGGAATTGATGTTCGGCAACCTGCTCGACGATGAGATCACGAATGCGATCGCATCACTCCCCGATGAGTTTCGCACGGTCGTGATACTCTGCGACATCGAGACATTGACGTACGAAGAAGTCGCGACGTTCATGGAATGTCCGCTCGGCACGGTCAGATCGCGCCTGCACCGCGGGAGAAAGCTCCTCCGTGGCCGGCTCACTGAATATGCACGTCAGCGCGGCCTTGTTCAGGAACAGTAAACGCGGGGAAGGGGAGCGCGCACGATGAAGGCCCGCCATTGAACTGCAGAGAGTTCAGCCACTGCATCACCCCCGCCGTAGACGGACGGCTTTCCGCCGAGGACCAGTCTTCGTTTCAGGAACACGCAAGGCTCTGTCCCCCCTGCCGCCACGACTACGAGGAAGAACGGAGCCTTGCTGCCTTGATCCGCGCCCGGCTCCGGCCGGTCAGAGTTCCCGCCGGTGTCCTTGCCTCCATACTCGCGGGCACGCTGGAGAGCGACGCTCTCAGGGGTCCCGGTCCGGCCCGCGGGTTCACAGACTTCCTGCGTCGTCCCCGCGCCACGCCCGTGCTGGCGTTCCTCCTTTCATTCGCCGCCATCGTGTATATCCTTTCCCGGCACGCCCCTCCCCAGGAGGGGGTGGAGGCCGCCGGATTTGTCCCCGGCAGCGACATCGAGCACCAGTCGGCCTCCAACTACGAAGCGGTGCTGAAGGGGACGATCGTGCCGCAGGTCGTCTCCGACCGTCCGGAAAACGTGCGGAACTACTTCGAGGGAAAAACCGGTTTCCCGGTTTACATCCCCGCGATGAAAGAGTGCACGCTCGTCGGAGGCATCGCGAACGATTACCATGGTATGCGCCTCGCGCACGTGCTGTACAAGCACGGACTTCAGTTCATCTATCTGTATCAGGCCTGTCGTGAATCCGTGATGAGGGGAGACACGCTCCATCTGTCACGGACGGCGAAGAACGACCTTGAACGCACGGGATGGCATTGCTGCACCGCGCCCGACGGTGCGGCCATAGTCCTGTGGGTCAGGGGACGCACGATCTGTGCTGCTGTCGCACCCATGGACGGTGCGCACCTCATGGCGCACATTGCCGAGGCGGACGTGCCGGGCGCGTGGTGAACTCTCTGCGCTCATCCCCCCTCCTTTGCACACCCCATCGTGTTGCGGGTTTATTCCGGCGCGCGCGTCACCTTGACAAACGTCCCGGGTGTTGGTATATTTCAGTACATACCGTGGAAGGTGTCGATTCGACACCTTTTTTTGTCTTCATTGCCCGTATCGAATGTGGAAATATCCCAGGAATCATCAGCCGAAACACCCCGTGCGGGTGAGCGTCACAACGGGCTCCCCACACGCCTCCCCGTTCTTCCCCTCCGCGACGTCGTCGTCTTTCCTTACATGATATTCCCCGTGCTGGTCGGGAGAGAATCGTCGCTCCGGGCGGTCAACGAGGCGCTGGAGCGGGAAAAGTACATTTTCCTCGCCGCGCAGCGAAACTCGGTGACGGAAGAGCCCGGCGAGAACGATATCTACCACGAGGGGACGGTCGCCAAGATCATCCAGATACTCAAGCTCCCGAACGGACTCATGAAGATCCTTGTCGACGGGATCGTTCAGGCCTCCGTGCGGACGTTCGTGCCCAACACGAAGTACCTGGAGGCCGAGCTCACAATCGGTGTTGCCGCGGGCGAAATGGACTCCGAGCTCGATGCCCTTCTCAGGCACACCTCCAGTCTCTTCGCGGAGTANNTTCTATATCGCCTCCAACATCCTGCAGAGCGTGGACGTCAAGCAAAAAATCATCGAACTCCACGGGATGCGCGAACAGTTGCACGAGCTGATACGAATACTGAACTCTGAAAACGACGTCCTGAAGATCGAAAAGGAGATCGACACAAAGGTTCACGACAATATCGCAAGATCCCAGAGGAAGTTCTTCATCCAGGAGCAGATCAGGATACTTCAGGATGAACTGGGCGACGAAGAGGCATCCCCGGAACTCACAAAGCTCCGCGATGACATCCGGAAAGCCAGGCTGTCCAGGCCGGCCGAGGCGAAAGCGCTCGAGGAATTCGCAAAGCTGAAGAAGACCCCCCCCCTCTCTCCCGAATCGACGGTCATCCGGAGCTATCTGGACTGGATGGTCAGCGTCCCCTGGTACAAGAGAACCAAAGACAACCTCAGTATCGGCCATGTGAAGAAGATTCTGGATGAAGATCACTTCGGGCTCGAAAAGCCGAAGGAGAGGATCCTGGAGCATATCGCAGTGCTCAACCTGGTGGCCGAGATGAAGGGGCAGATCCTCTGTTTCGTCGGTCCCCCGGGAGTCGGGAAAACCTCGCTTGCAAAGTCCATCGCCCGTGCGCTCGGCAGAAAGCTGGTGCGCATTTCCCTTGGGGGCGTCAGGGACGAAGCGGAGATACGGGGGCACCGCAGGACGTACATCGGCTCCATGCCGGGAAAAATAATACAGTCGATGAAGCGGGCGGGTGTGATCAACCCCGTGATGCTTCTGGACGAAGTGGACAAGATGAGCATGGATTTCCGCGGCGATCCCTCCTCCGCGATGCTCGAGGTTCTGGATCCCGAACAGAACGTCGCGTTCAACGATCACTACCTGGACATTGACTACGACCTCTCGCACGTCATGTTCATCACCACCGCGAACGTCCGTTACGCCATTCCGCTGCCGCTGCAGGACAGGATGGAAATCATCGAACTCGCCGGGTACCTGCAGCACGACAAACGGGAGATCGCGCGACGTCACATCATCCCCCGGCAGCTGACCGAGCACGGCATCGCGGAAATGGCCATCGGGATCACCGATTCGGCCATTGACACGATCATCACAGGATACACACGAGAGGCCGGGGTACGAAACCTCGAACGGGAGATCGCATCGGTCTGCAGGAAAGTCGCGAAGGACATCGTCCTGGGAAAACAGAAAAAAGGGGGGAAGAAAAACAAGAAACCGCCCCTCCCGTTCACCGTCGACCCGCAGAAAGTCGAGCACTATCTGGGAGTTCCCCGCTACAGGAGCAGGCCCCGTGCGAAAGGACACAGGGTGGGGTCGGTCACGGGCCTGGCATGGACGAGCGTGGGAGGAGAGCTGCTGAACGTCGACGTCGCACTGATGAGCGGTCCCGAGAAGCTCACGCTGACAGGCCAGCTCGGCGACGTGATGAAAGAGTCCGCCCAGGCGGCGCTCAGTTTTCTCCGCTCGAATGCAAAGAGCCTCGGCATCCCCCCGACGTTCTCCAAGGGAAAGGAAATCCATATCCATCTTCCCGAAGGGGCCATTCCCAAGGACGGGCCGTCGGCAGGGATAACGATGGCCATGGCCATCTATTCCGCCGTCAGCGGAAAGCCCGCGCGGAGCGACGTCGCAATGACGGGCGAAATCACGCTCCGGGGTGACGTCCTGGCGATCGGAGGTCTCAACGAAAAACTCATCGCGGCGCAGAGGAGCGGCATCGGGAAGGTCCTGATCCCCCGGGAGAATGAAAAAGACCTCACGGACATCCCCGCGAAAGTCAAAGAAGGGCTGACGCTGATTCCGGTAAGCACGATCGAAGAGGGGCTCCTTCACGTGTTCGGGCCCGCGCGGCCGGCATCCGGAGCGCAGGGAAGACCGCGGTCCAGAGAGTAGAGAGGACGACCAGGATATGAGCGAGTACATCGTCACGGCGCGGAAATACCGGCCGATGCGGTTTGAGGACGTGACGGGGCAGGGGCATATTACCACGACCCTGCGGAACGCCATGGCGACGAAGCGGATCGCGCACGCGTATCTCTTCGGCGGGCCGCGCGGCGTCGGGAAGACCACCACGGCCAGACTGCTCGCGAAAGCAGTGAACTGCAGTTCCCCGGTGGACCAGAATCCCGACAACACGTGTGAAAGCTGCCGGGAGATCACCGAGGGGCGAAGCTTCGACGTTCTGGAGATCGACGGTGCCTCCAACCGCGGTGTTGAGGAGATCCGCAACCTGCGGGAGTCGGTCCGGTATGCCCCCGCCAGGGGCGCGTACAAGGTGTATATCATCGACGAAGTCCACATGCTCACCAAGGAGGCATTCAACGCGCTCCTCAAGACGCTGGAAGAGCCTCCCCCCCACGTGCTGTTCATATTTGCGACAACCGAAGTCAACAAAGTTCCCGCCACTATCCTCTCCCGGTGCCAGCGGTTCGATTTCCGGCGGATCCGGACCGAAGAGATCGCGGCGAATCTGCGCGCGATCGCGACCGCGGAGGGACTGGCCATCGATGAAGACGCGCTGCACCTTATTGCGCGGAGAGGGGACGGCTCGCTCCGCGATGCCCAGAGCGTGTTCGATCAGGTCGTCGCGCTGTGCGGCGCCGCCGTCACACGGGCGAAGATCGTCGAAGCGCTGAATCTCGTCGACCAGGAGGTCTATTTCTCCATGACCGACCTCATCAGGACCGGCGACACGAGGGGGGGGCTCGCGCTTGTCGATGACATCATGACCGGCGGGCATGACCTCAGGGAATTCCTCTCCGGATTGACGGAGCACTTCCGCAATCTCCTCGTCGCAAAGACAACGAAGTCGACGCTCCTTATCGAAGCCGCCGACGTCTATCGCCAGCGTTATGCCGCGGAGGCGGAGTTCTTTGATGTGTCCGATCTCCTGCGCCTCCAGCGGCTTGTCTCCCTGACGGACTCCGCGCTCCGCTGGACAACGCAGCCGCGCTTCAGGCTCGAGGCGGACGTCGTCCAGATGATCGCGCTCCCCCGTGCGAAGGATGTCGGTGAACTCCTCGAGCGGCTGGATGAACTCCTCGGGCGGCAGGGGGGGCATCCGCCGGGTATTCCTTCGCCTTCGGCCGGAGAACGGCCGGCGGCACAGCTCCGCCCCGCCCCGACCACCGTGCAACACCCCACCGTTCCCGTGATGCAGCATCCGTCCGGGTCCGTATCGCAGCATCCCCCCGCGCCCCGTCCCCATGCCGGGATGAGCGCGGGAGAGCTGTCTTCCCGGTGGAGTGAATTCCTGGGTGAAGTGCGCACACGAAAGATCTCGCTCTGGCCGGCGCTTGAAAACGCTTCGCTGCTGGGGGTTGAGCAGGGAATTGTCCGCCTGGGGGTGGCGGATGACTTCCAGGCGTCGCTCATACTGAAAAGCAAGGAATTCATCGGCGATGTGTTTCAGAAAATACTCAACGTGCGTCTCGGCGTGAAACCTGAGATCACCGGCGGCTCACAGGGAGGGACGAATGTTACCTCCGCAAACGGACCTGATGCCGGCGCACGGGGGGAAGATCACCCGGTCCTTGCGGCGATGAAAAGAGAACTCGGGGCGGAGCCGATCTAAAGGAGTAATCAGCCGGGTTGACTCTCGCAGGCGATTTTCGGATTTTGAGAAAAGAAGGGATCTCCTATGAGACCGTTCAGGTGGGTGTGTGTGCTGGCGGCCGTGGTGCCGGTTGCGGAGGGGCAGGCCCAGACAGAAATCGCAAAGTACGCGGGGGAATTCATTTCCATCGGCGTCGGGGCCCGCGCTCTTGCCATGGGGGGCGCGTTCGTTGCCCTGGCAAATGACGTCACGTCCGGGTATTGGAATCCTGCGGCGCTCTCCCGCCTCGACTACCCGCAGTTCATCCTGATGCACGACTCCGAGTTCGGCAGCCTTGTGAATAACGACTACGGCGCGGTGGCAATCCCCGTGGGCACAAGCACGAGCCTCGGTCTCAGCGTCATCCGTGTCGGTGTGGACGACATCGCGGACACGCGGAACGCCGGTGTCGATGCCAACGGCAACATCACGCATGATCCGGCCCAGTTCACGCGTGTCGACCCCGGGCGCGTCACCTATTTCAATGCCGCCGACTGGGCGCTCTACTTCACGTATTCCCACAGGCAAACCGGGACGTTTTCCTACGGCGCCAACGTCAAGCTCATACGCCGCGATCTCGCGGAGTACAGTGCCATGGGGATCGGCTTCGATATCGGTTTCTGGTACCGCCCGTATGAGGACCTTGCCTTCGGTGCCAACCTGCAGGACATCACAACGACGCTGGTCGCATGGAACACCGGCCGCAACGAATTGATATCCCCCACGGTGAAACTCGGGTCGGCCTATTTCATCGACCTCCTGGGCGGGCGTATCGCGCCGGCCGCCGACGTCGATATCCGCTTTGAGAATCGGAGGTCGGCCTCCGAAGCCCACATCGGCCCGGTGAGCTTTGACTTTCACGGCGGGATGGAATACGAATTCAGGAATCTGATCGCGCTCCGGGCCGGATACAGCGACGTGAAACAGCTCACACTGGGCGCCGGTGTGCACTTCCCGAAGTTGAACATCGATTATTCGTTTGCCAGATTCGGAGGAGCCGACCAGCTCGACAACACGCACCGCATCTCCATCATGTTCACGCTGGAAGCCGAGCAGTTCAAGAGACCCGGCGAGTAAGGGCTTCCGGGGCGTGTCTGTGACACTCGGCATCTCTCTTCGCCCGGCGCGGCCGATAGTTCTCCTGCTCTCCACCTTCTGTGCCGCGCTCCTCTGTGGCGGGTGCGCGACCCCGGGTCCCGCTGCCTCCTCCGCCCCTCCCACCGCATACCTCCTGTCGCGCGACGGCGCGATTCACTACCGTCTTCCCGCGGGGTGGTTTGACGTCATGCCGGACACCCTTTCCGCCGACAGGGCCGTTTTTCTCGTGCGTGACGACTATGCGGGGAGCCTGACGGTACGGCAGCTGCACATACGCTCCGTCGATAACGCTGACCTGGGGGGAGAAGGACTTCTGCAGGTTGCGCGCCTGACTGCGGCGCTGGAAACTTCGGGTAAACCCGGGATGCTCGTGCGGGGGCCCGACCGCTACCCCGTCAACGGGAGGGAAGCGGTCTCATACGATGTCGGGTACAGCGGATCGGGGGACAGAACCAGGACAGTGTTGCTTGCGGCCGACGGGCGCCTCTACGCTCTCACCGCACTCGTCAACGGCACAGCCCCGGCCGGGGCTGCGAGGGAGATTTTCGGTGTTCTGCAGACGTTCATTGCTGCCCTGCGCCTGTAGCGTGATTCAAAAATGCCATCAGAAATGAATGATGTCATTGATCACCACGAAAGCCATGAATGCCAGCAGCACCACAATCCCCACTTTCTGCAGCCCGAGCTTGACGCCCAGAGGCACTTCCCGGCGGAACACCGCTTCGTAGACCAGAAATGACAGGTGTCCGCCGTCGAGCGCGGGGAAGGGAAGAATGTTGATAATTGCCAGGTTGATGCTGAGCAGGGCCATGAAACTGAGGTAGGTCAGCAATCCGAGGTCCGATGACTGGGATGCGAGTTGCGCGATCTTTATCGGACCTCCCACCGACTGTGCGAACGATACCTTTCCCGTCACGAGCTGCCACATCTGATCGGCGAAGCTGACCGTGACATAGACCATGTACTTTGCGCCGGCCGGGAGCGCCCCGAGCAGCGTGTACTCGAGATGCGTCCTTGGCCCCGTGTAGCTTTCGCCGATCGGAATGCCGATATGCCCGTCCTGCGTCGGCACGGCGGTCCCGCTCATCCGTTCGCCTTCCCGCCTCCATTCTATCGTAATCTCTCTTCCCGCATTCTGTTTGACGATCTGGAGGACCTTCTGAAGATCCCGGATGGGGATCCCGTTGATCGAAAGAAAAACGTCCTGCATCTTAAGGCCGAGCCGTTCTCCCGGCTTCCCCGGCTCGGGGGGGCCGACGACGATAATCTCGGTATTGGCGGGGACAAGGCCCAACCCCGCGCGGCCGGGTTCGTGAAGGATTCGGCCCGAAAAGATGAGGGATGTGTCCCGCCCGCCCCGCCTGACGGCGAGCGATACGTCCCCCTGCGCCGGGACGTCAAAAAGTGCGTCGAGCATCGGCTCCCATGCGATGACGGGCCTGTCGTTCACCGAGAGGATCCTGTCCCCCTCCTTCAGGCCTGCGCGGGCGGCAGCGCTCTCCTCGGTGACATAACCGACCTCGGTCGTCTCGCGCAGCGTCTTTCCCGTGAAATAATGAACAGCCCAGAAGATCACGAGCGCGAGGAGGAGGTTCATTACCACGCCGGCGGAGAGCACGATCATCCTCTGCCAGATCGGTTTCGAGCGGAATTCCCACGGTTCCGGCGGTTTGTTCAGAAACTCGACATCCATGCTCTCATCAACCATCCCCGCGATCTTCACGTAGCCGCCGATCGGGAGCCACGAAACGCAGTAATCCGTCTCCCCGAACTTCCTGCCGAACGCCCTTGGGGGAAAACCGATCGAGAAGCGATCCACCCGCATCCCGCACAGTTTGGCCGCAAGGAAGTGGCCGAGCTCGTGAACGAACACGAGAACGCCGAGCGTCACTACAAAATCGAGAACCGTTTTCAGAAATTGCATGGAAGTCCCGTCAGGAAGATGCTGTAACCGGAATCCTGCGCGCCCGCAGTCTGGTCTCCGCGTCGACCCGTTCGAGGTCGGCCAGTGTAAAGGCGTGCAGCGGCGTGTGCGCATCCAGCGCGTCACGGATGACGGAGGGGATGGCGGAAAACGGGAGCTCCCCGTCAAGAAACATCTGGACCGCCACCTCGTTTGCCGCGTTGAGGACCGCCGGGGCGGTCCCCCCCATCCGGAGTGCGCGGAACGCGAGACCCAGGCACTCGAATTTTTCCAGGTCGGGTGGATGGAACGTCATCTCCCGGAGCGTCCCGAAATCAATGCGCCGGGCGGAGAATGGGAGCCTGTCGGGATAGGCCAGCGCATAGAGGATCGGGAGTTTCATGTCCGGGATGCCGAGCTGGGCCTTTATCGAGCCGTCAACAAACTCGACCATCGAATGGATCACCGACTGGGGATGAATCACGACCTCGATTTTTTCCGGCGGGACCCCGAACAACCAGTACGCCTCGATCACCTCCAGTCCCTTGTTCATCAGCGTCGCGGAATCGATCGTGACCTTGTCCCCCATGCGCCAGGTCGGGTGCTTGAGGGCTTCGGCGACGGTGAGGGAGGGGAACTTCTCCCGGGCGACATGCAGAAAGGGGCCGCCGGAGGCGGTCAGGACGAGGCGCTCGATGGTGCGGGAATCTTCCCCCTGCAGGCACTGAAATATCGCGCTGTGCTCGCTGTCGACGGGAAGGAGACGCACGCCCCTCCTCCGCACCAGCGCCATGATGAGCTCCCCACCGACGACAAGCGTCTCCTTGTTCGCCAGCGCGACATCTTTCCCCGCCTCCACGGCGCGAAGCGTCGGAGAGAGTCCCGCAAATCCGACAAGCGAGCTCAGGACAATATCCACATCGTCCCGGCTGACGACGTCCAGCAGTCCCTCCGGCCCGCACAGGATCTCGACGCCGTTCCCGACNNCAAAAGATCGATATTCTTGTTGGCAGAAAGATACGCCACGCGGAACCGGTCGGGGAAGCTCGCAATAACCTCGAGAGAACTGCGACCGATCGAGCCGGTCGACCCGAGGATGGAGATGGTGCGCGGAGATGTCACGTGTGTGATGGAGGCCCCTCTATACATTATTTCAAGGTACGCAAAAGAGATCTGGCTTTCAAGAAACGATGCCGTGCCGGCGCCGGTCGCCGCCTGCTCGTCCGCGGGGCAATTCTGGCGCTTCTGGCAGGCCCGGGGGGATTCCGGAGCGTACATTCTCAAACGTCCGACCGGGATGCAAAGTTTCGGCTCGCGCAGGGACTGGAGCAGGCAGGGGAATACGATCGCGCTGCAGGGTTGTACGAGGGATTGCTCAGGGGAGATCCAGCGAACTTCGTCCTTCTCGACGCCGTGCAGCGGATGTGGATGCAGCTGAAACGGTACGATCAGGTCGTCGAACTCCTGCACAGTCGTCTTGCCCGTACCCCCTCAGACCCGAACCTCCACGCGATGCTCGGGAGCGTCTTCTACAGGGCCGGAAGGGAAAAAGACGCCGCCGCCGAATGGGACAGTGCGATCGCCACCGGTCCGGCGAACCCGGGGACATACCGGCTTGTTGCGGCAGTGCTCGTCGAAAACAGGCTCCTCGACCGTGCCGCGGAAGTATACCGCCGGGGGCGCAGGGGGACCGGCGACGGGGATCTCTTCACGCTCGAACTCGCCCAGCTCCTTGCTTCGACGATGAACTACTCCGGGGCGACGGCCGAGTACCTCCGCTGGCTTTCGAAGAACCCTGCGCAGCTCTCCTTCGTCCAGAGCCGGCTCTCACAGATGACCGGGAGGGAGGAGGCGCGGACGGCGGCGACGGAAGTCATTCGCGAGGCGCTTGGCGACCGCGGGGATCTCCCGCTCCTGGAGCTCCTCGCCTGGCTCGCGATGGAGGGGAAGAAATTCGAGGAAGCGTTCGAGGTGTACCGGAAGATCGACGCTCTTGCGGGCGCGCACGGCAACGAGCTTTATCAGTTTGCCGCGCGTGCAGCCGCAGAGAAGGCGTATGGCGTCGCTGCGCGCGCATATCAGGAGGCGATAGGGGCCCCGCTCCCGGCGTCCCTGATACCATATGCACGGTACGGGTACGCCGGGGCGGTCGGGGAACTTCAGGCCGAAGCCGACACGTTTGCCTCCCCCGTGCGGGGCACGCCGGCCACAGAGGCGGTCCCCCTGTACGGCGGTGCGGTCAGGCTCTTTCAGAAAATCATTGAAGACTACCCGCACACCGAGTTCTCCGCGAAATCCTGGTACCAGATCGGGCTCATCCAGAGCGAGAAGTTTGGCGACCGGGAGGGTGCGGTGATCTCGCTGCGCCATGTCATCGAAGAGGCCGGCGCTCTCCCTTCTCTCCGCAATGATGCGACGCTCATGATGGGGAAGGTCCACATCGCCCGGGGGGACACCGCGAAGGCGGCGGGGTACTTCAGAACGGTCGTCGCGGCTTCGGATGTCCTTCCCGATGCGCACGATGAAGCGGTCTTCCGGCTCGGGGAGATCGATTATTTTGCCGGGCGCTTCGATTCCGCGATGCAGAAACTGGGAGGGATCGCCGTCAACCTGAAGGCTGACTACGCCAACGACGCTCTCCGCCTGGGGGCATTCCTGCAGGAAAATGCCGGAACCGTCCCCGAAGCGCTGAGAGAGTTCAGCGCGGCGGAATTTCTTGCAAGGCAGGGAAAGAACACCGAAGCCGTTCCCCTCCTCCTTGCGGTCATCCGGTCGTATCCACAGGCGCCGCTCGTCGACGATGCACTCATGGCGGTGGGAGCCCTGCAGGCCTCCGCCGGGCTTTTCCGCGAGGCCGTTGCGTCCTATGAGCGTCTGCTCGCCGAGTTCAGGGAGAGCAGCATCGAGCTCGACAGGGCGGAGTTCAATCTCGCGGAAGTCTATCAATACGGCACGCACGAGCCGGCCAGGGCCCAGGCGACATACGAAAGGCTCCTTGCCGATCACCCGAAATCCATACTCGCCGGTCGTGCCCGGCAGAGGATCAGGCAGCTGAGAGGGGAATCGCTCTGAAGATGAAACGCTCGCGCAGTCTTGCGATCACGCTCCTCCTCCTCCTTCAGGGCTCGCAAGCGCTCTCGCAGGAGAAGGTCCTCATCCCGATGGATCTCTCACAGACCGATCATCTGAAGGCGTACGGAATCGCCTACATGGCGCTCTCCCGCGGGCTCGAGATCGACTGGCTGCTGAACTACCGCGGGGGATCATTCATGCTTGATGCGCATGACTTCATTACAACCGAGTGTCTCGTGCGGGGGGTTGCGTTCATCAGGGAGTCCGCCGCCGGTGCGGCGAGTATCTACGCCGAAGTGCAGCGGGAAGACAACAACATGGATGTCGTGCGGCTGGAGAAGGCTCCCCGCGTGGCAGTGTACGTCCCCCCCGGTTTTCAACCGTGGGATGACGCCGTCACGCTGGCGCTTGACTACGCGGAGATCAAGTACGACAAGCTCTGGGACGACGAGGTCCTGGACGGGAAGCTTGCCGATTACGACTGGCTGCATCTCCACCATGAGGACTTCACCGGACAGTACGGAAAATTCTACGCGTCATTCGCCGGGGCCGCCTGGTACCAGGCCCAGGTGGCGCAGCTCGAACAGGAGGCGCGCAAGCGCGGCTTCAGAAAGGTCGCCGAGCTGAAAAAGGCGGTGGCGCGCACGATCGCGCGGTACATCGGCGCGGGAGGATTCATGTTCGCCATGTGCTCGGCCACAGACACATTCGACATCGCGCTCGCGGCGGAGAACACGGACATCTGTGACGCAATCTACGACGGCGACCCGCCCGATCCCGGCTTCCAGCAGAAGCTCGACTTCTCGAAAACCCTTGCCTTCACGGGATTCACGGTCGAAAAGAATCCCCTGCGATACGAATACTCGGACATCGACGAACCCCCCAGCGACATGCTCGGGATACAGAACCCGGAGACCGACTACTTTACACTCTTTGAGTTCTCGGCGAAATTCGATCCCGTCCCCACCATGCTGACGCAAAACCACGTCAACGTCATCAAGGGATTCATGGGGCAGACCACCGGATTCAGGAAAAACCTCATCAAGACGAGCGTCACGATCCTGGCAGAAAAGCAGGGGACCGAGGGGGTGAAATACCTCCACGGCAACTACGGGCGGGGCACGTTCACATATTACGGCGGCCACGACCCGGAGGATTACCAGCACGCAGTCGGAAACCCGCCGACCGACCTCTCGCTGCACAAGAATTCTCCGGGATACAGGCTCATACTCAACAACATCCTCTTCCCTGCGGCACGGAAGAAGCAGCAGAAAACCTAACCTCACAGTTCAGGGGGATCGACAATGACACGGCTCATGCTTGCGGGTGCTCTTCTTATCATTATCACGTCCACTGCGCTGGCACTCGGTCCGGGCTTCGCATTCGGCGTCCATGCCAATTTCACAACGAGCAATTTCCCCGGGCCATCTGTCAGCGGGACAAACCAGCAGATCAGCAGCGCGTACGGTGCCGGCTGGGGGGGAGGGGTGCATGTGGATGCCAATCTCATGGTTTTCAGCTTCCGCCTGAGCGGCGACTACCTCCACTACTCGATCGACGAGAACAAATTCCGCGACTCGTTCCGTCCGTTCTTCGGGAACGCCGTAAACCAGATGTCCATCGACGGAGGGGGACTCGGGATCATCACCCTGGCGGTCAACGGCAAGATGCCTGTCCTCCCGCTCCCCGTCATAACCCCCTACCTCACCGGAGGCGTCGGACTCGCGTGGGTAAGCCGGGACCAGGTGACGACCTCCATCACGGGGTTCACCGGGGCAACGATCCCTTCGTCGTCACAGAGCGGCAGGACGTTGGTCGATGTCGGTGCCGGCGTGGACATCAAGATCGGGATCGCGCTCTTTGTCGAAGCGAAATACGCCTGGATCTTCACCGACGGGAGCAACTCGACATACGTGCCGGTGACCATCGGCGTGACATTCTGACACCGCGCGCTGCATCCGCCGGCTTCGGCGATTTCCCCCTGCGGAGTCCCGTTCTTACCGGGCAACGGCTGCATTTTCCGCGTGAGCAATAGGTGCCGTACAGGTGGAGCAGTCCCTGCTGTTCCACAGGACCGCGGAGACCGGTTTTTCCCCCTTTCACTCCTCTCAATGCGGCTTTCACGAGCCGCGTCACTCCGTTCTCCCCCTGGGCGGGAAGTGCGCGGAGAAGCGTGAGCGACTCCCGCTGGAGCGCGCTGTCGTGAAACACGCGCGCGTGAAGGAGGAGGAGCGGAACGATCCCGTTCACAATCAGCTCGTGCACCCGCGCACGCCCCAGTGCGATCCCGCCGTTCTTCCCCGCCCCGCCGAAATGGATGTGCCGCGACCAGAACCTGTCGGGTGAGACCTTGAACAGAGACTCGATCGCACTCCGCCGCGCGAGCGGCGTTGCGCCCTGCTCCCCGGCTATCCTGTGAAGGCGGCTCAGCGGGCGGCCGGTGAAAAGGGACGGGAGGAGGAAGCAGAACGCCGCCAGACGGGCGGTCGGGAAATTCACGGGGTGCCGGCGGAAGAACATCCAGTCCCCCTCATGCAGGAGGGGAACCCTCAGGCCGGGGCGGAGCACGCGCCACTTCCTCCGCAGCGCCCGGACGTATGCTCTGCTTTCCCTGTCCCGGAGCGTGCGCAACGGGGGGAGAAGGCCGGCCGCCCCGAACAGGAGTGCCTGCATCGTCCGTGCGTCACCGGGGCCGTGTGCTTTCAGCAGGAGAAGAGAGACCGACCGGGCCAGTGCCAGAAATGGCAGGCGGTTTCCGGCGTAGCCCATCCCTTCCAGAAGACATTCGTAGAGAAGCTGTTCCCACGCCGCCCGGCGGATGGCATCCGCATTCCCCCCCGGGTCTCCCGACCCGGCCCGGCTCTCTCCGATCAGCCAGTTGAGTCGATTCCCGAGAGCGCGCACCCTTGCCTCGATCCGTCTGCGCCCGAGCGTGCGTAACCTCCTGTTGAGCTGATCAGGCGGGAGGACCCCCTTCCTCCTCCGGCACTGAACCGGAGAGACCGTTTCATTCCGGAACGTATTCACCCACCGTCCGTAAAGCAGGGGATCGACAAACGGGGAGAGGACCAGGAGCGGCACCACGCGCCCCGAGGCGGTCCGCGGCGGCCGTGCCGTCCTCCCGGGGAGAAGCACGACGTGGAGTATCACCCGGTTGTAGTGCGGGTCGGCCGAGTGCCCGTGGGCCCGCCATGAACTCGCACGTATGTGAAGCTCCACATCCCCCCGGTAGAGCACGTGCCCGATCCGTATCGACGCGCCGGTGAAATCAGGTCCGCCGTCCGGGTTCAGGGACCCGGGGAAACGGACCACGATGCGGGCCCCGTCCGGGGTGCGGAGCGGCGACGAAGCGAAAATCTGGCGCTGCCAGACATAGCGGAGGAACCGCTCGGGGATTCGGGGGAACGCCATGTGCTCCATTCATGCCATCCCCCGGGATGGGTTGGTTGCCGGAGAGGCCGGCTCTAAGCGGCGAAATACCTGCGGCGGTGGACGTTCATCTCGTCACGCAGCGCCAGTGCAGCTTCCCGCGCCGCGCGGGCGAAATCCTCTCCACGCGAGGCGTAGATGATGCTCCGGCTCGCGTTGATGATCGCCATCATTCCGTCTGAAGCGCAGCCGTACCTGACCGCCGAGCGCACGTCCCCTCCCTGGGCGCCCACCCCGGGGATCAGCAGCGGCATGTCGGGAACGAGCGAGCGTATGCGGCGCAGTTCTTTCGGCCGGGTTGCGCCGACGACAAGCCCGCAGTTCTTCCGGGTATTCCATTTCCTCGCCCTGGCGATCACATGCTCGTACAGAGGCTTTCCCCGGACGGGGAGATACTGGAAATCGCGGGCGCCCGGATTGGACGTAAGGGCCAGGACAAACGCCCCCTGAGCGCGATGCTTCAGGAACGGAGCCACGGAATCTTCGCCCATATACGGGTTCACCGTCGAGGCCGCGAACCCGTAGTCGTCAACAAGGAGTTTCGCGTAGCGCTCGGACGAACTCCCGATATCTCCCCGCTTCCCGTCTCCGATTGTCACGATCTCCTCGGGGATGCGCGCGAGAGTCTGGTGCACCGTATACCAGCCGTGCTCACCCGTCACTTCGTAAAACGCGAGGTTGATCTTGTAGGCGCACACGAGGTCCTTCGTGGCATCAATAATCCGGCGGTTGAACTCGTATATCGGATCCCCCCACTCGAAGAGAAACTCGGGGATCCGGTCGATATCGGTGTCCAGACCTATGCACAGGAGACTGTCATTCTTCTTCTGGATCCTGCGCAGCTTCTGGTAGAAGGTCATTCGCGTTCCTTCTCTGCCGGTTCCGGTGCGGGTCAGCGGGTATGCCAGGCAGGGGCATAATCCCCTTTAAACGAAAGCACGGATTCTTTCTTTGTNNCCCGCCGGTGAGCGTCATCGAATACACCTGCAGGCTCCCGTCCCTGTCGGACACGAACATGATCTCCCCCCCTCCGTCGGAAAGCGCCGGCGCAAAATCATTATGGCCCGCCGATGTCAGCGGTGTCGCCGTCTTGCCGGAGAGTGCGATCGAGGCGATCGCAAACCGGCCCTTATTGTTCAACGTGACAATCACCGCGCGCCCGTCCGGGGCAAGGAGGGGGGAGTCCTTGACAAGCGAATCGGCGGTCAGCCGTTCCGTCCCGCTTCCATCTGCGTTCATCCTGTACACGTCGCCGTAGATCGCATCCCGTGTCGAGATGAAGAGTAACTTGTCTCCCCCCCGGGTCCAGGAAGGAGCGGTATTGGTCCCCGCGCCCTTCGTCAGCTGCTTCAGGTCGGTGCCGTCCGCCCGCATCGTGTAGATGTCCCAGGTCCCGTCCCTGTCCGAAGCGAATGCGATACGGGAGCCGTCGGGCGACCATGCAGGTGCGATGTCGTTGGAGGGATTCTCCGTCAGCCTCCGCTGATCCGCTCCGCCGGCGTCCATTGTGTAGATCTCGAAATTGCCGTCCCGGTTAGACTGGAACGCGATCATGCCGTTGTTTCCCTGTGTGCACCCCGCAGCAGCGAGCACAAGGGAGATGATCAGGGGGGGGAGGAGATGCTTGTTCATTCGCTTGTTCACGGGGACTCCTGTTCTCTGAACTGCGTGTACTGCGTGATCACCCATGCGGGGATCGGGATCGCCCTGCCGGAGGCGGCGTTGATCATGGTATTGACGATGGACCCTTCGGCGGCGATCTTCATCGTGGACTTCCGGAATATCCGGAATCGCACGAGCGCGTCGCTCCCCTCGAAAGAGTCCAGCCAGGTACGGACGATCACGTTTTCTCCCATCAGGAGCTGCCGCCTGAACTCGATCTGGCATGACTTCACGTACCACCCCCACCCGTTTTCCGTGAATTTCTCCATGGGCATGCCGTANNGAGTCGAATTTCCGGTACGCCACCGGCGGTACGCTCATATCGCACGCTCATTTGCGCCGGCGGAATACCTGGAGCGCGTCTCCTCGCTCAGGACCTCGTTCATCGATCCGGTCCGGTATCCCTGCAGGTCCAGCGTCACATAGGTGAACCCCAGGTTCTTCATCAGGTCGACGATCTCCCCGCGCAGGCCGTCGTCCAGCAACCGGTGCAACTCCGAGGGGTTCACCTCGATGCGCGCGGTGCTCGCATCGTGGAAGCGAACGCGGAAAGCGCGAAAGCCGCGGTCACGGAGAAACGTTTCCGCCCGGTCGACTCTTGTGAGGTTCTCCCGTGTGATCGCCGTGCCGTAGGGAAAACGGGACGAAAGGCAGGCAAACGAAGGCTTGTCCCAGGTCGGAAGCCCGAGGTGCTTCGAAATCTCGCGGACCTCCGCCTTTCCAAGCTCCGCTTCGAGCAGGGGGGAGCGTACCTCCTTCTCGGCCTTCGCCCTCATCCCCGGACGGAAATCACCGACGTCGTCGGTGATCGTCCCGTCGGCGATCCAGCGGAGGCCTTCCCGTTCGGCGATCGCACCGAGCTTCCCGAATAGTTCCGTCTTGCAATAATAACACCGGTCGGCGGGGTTTTCCCGGAATTTCAGGTCATCTGTTTCCTCCGTCCGCACGACGATGGATCGGGCTCCGATCGCCGAAGCGACCCGCACCGCCTCTTCGAACTCGCGGGTCGGATACGTCTCCGACCTTCCGATCATGGCGACCGCGCGCGCGCCCAGTGTCTCCACAGCCACCCTCAGGAGAAGCGTGCTGTCCACTCCCCCCGAGTACCCGATGGCCACGCTTTCCATGGAACGCAGGATTCCCACGAGCCGCTCGTACTTCACTGCAAGCGCTTCAGACAGCATCGTCCCTCCTCACATGACTCCAAAAAAAAACCTCGTCCATGTCTCAGAACAAGGTCGGCATGTACCTCCGGAACCCGGTGTTCACCTTCGGAGAAGGCTCTTGAACTCCTTGATCGAGCGGACACCCGGGAACTCCTCTTCGAATTCCTTCCGCTTCTCGGGATCGAGCCGGAACGAGTTCTTCAGCGATTCCACCGCTTCGTACAGGCGGTTCAGGACGAGGAGCACCTTTGCCCTGCTGTAGAAGGCCTCGGCGGCGTACGGGTTGGCTTCGACGGAGCGGTCGAACGACTTCAGTGCCTGCTTGAGATATCCCAGCTCGAAAAGCGTCTCCCCGTAGTCGAGCCACGCCTCGTAGTTCTTCGGCTCGAGTTTTGTCACCATGCGGTAGCTCAGCAGGGACTCCCGGGGCCTCCCCATGTTGTACAGGAGGTCCGCCTTTGCATACCAGAGTTCCGGGTAGTCCTTGCAGAGCCCCAGCGCCTTGTTGTAATCCGCGAGCGCCTTCCTCCACTGTTCCAGAGCGTCGTGGCAGCTCCCCCGGCCGAAATATGACTCGTAATGCGACGGCTCGTTTTTGATCGCCTGGGAAAAGCACTTGATCGCGTCCTCGAATTCCGCCAGCTCCTCGTACGCATTCCCCAGGTTGTGCCAGGCCGGAACGTCCTTTTCGTCCTGCTGGAGCGTCTGGCGGTAGCAGGCGATCGCATCCTGCAGCCTGCCGAGGTTGGCAAAAGCGTTCCCTTTATTGTACCACGCAGAAGGGAATTTTTCATGGATTGCCAGCGCGGTGTCGTAACTCTCGATGGCGAGGTTGTAACGCATCATACGGTTCAGCACGATGCCCCGGTTGTACCACGCGTTATAGTTATACGGGTCCCGGTTGAGATGCTCGTCGTAGCAATGGAGGGATTCGGCGGGTTTATCGAGATAGTCGAAGCAGTAGCCCATTTCATACCAGGCATCCTTGTGGTCCGGATTGCCGTCCAGAATGAACTTGAAGAGCTGCGTCGCTTCTTCGTACTGCCCCGTCTTTTCGAGCGAGATCCCCTTGTTAAAAAGGGCTTCCTCCTGTGCGGGGTCGATCTCCAGCGCCCTGTTGAAGCTCGTTATGGCCTCCTCGAAGCGTCCCAGGTCGTCGAGTGCGATCCCCTTGTTGACGAGGACCTCCGGATCCACCGGGTTCAGCCTGAGTGCCGTTTCGTACGCTTCAAGTGCGTCCTCGTACTTGTACAGGTTGGCGAGGATAAGCCCCTTTCTGTGCCAGAAATCGGCGCTGTATGGCACGATCGTGAGGAGCTGGTTTACAAAGTGAAGTGCATCCTCGTACTTTTCGTTGTCAAAGTAATAGTTGACGATCTCCTCGAGTGCCTCGGCGTTCGTGATCCCGGAAGAGCCGTCTTTGAGGGAGTCTCTGTACTTCTTCAGTTCGTCTTCAAAGCGCTCCCGCCGTCCCTGATCGTCTTCGGGGTCGTCGTCAAAACTACCGAAATCGAGGATACTCATGCATTCTTCCTTGAAAACCCGCTTCATCAAGTAAATCAAAAAACAGGGGTAAGTCAAGGAAGGGGTTTCGCTTCGTTGATTTTCAGATGGCAATGGGTTATATTAAACTCTTAATTTTGAATGATTTCTGACAATATCAACTCGATCCGGGAGAAGATCTCCCGGGCATGTGCACGGGCCGGACGGTCGTCATCCGAGATCACGCTCCTTGCGGTAGGGAAGACATTTCCCTCACCCGCAGTGCGGGAGGCTGTCGAGGCCGGGGTGGCGGACATAGGGGAGAATTACGTCCAGGAGCTCCTGTCGAAGCGCCGGGATCTCTCCGGGTCGGATGTCCGGTGGCACTTCATCGGCCACCTGCAGTCCAATAAGGTCAAAAACGTCGCCCCCTGGATCCACATGATCCATGCGGTCGACTCGACGGCTCTCGCAATTGAGATCGACCGTCGCGCGGCAAAGGCAGGGAGGGTCATCGAGTGCCTGCTCGAGGTCAACACGACCGGGGAACACACAAAATTCGGCGTGGCGCCCGGGGAAGTTACCGCGCTCGTCAGGAGTCTCGCCTCCTGTGACAATATCTCCCTCGGGGGACTCATGACGATCGGCCCCTTCCTCCCCGACCCGGAAGGGTCCCGTCCCATGTTCCGCCAGCTGCGCGAATTGAAAGACGAGATCATATCTCTCGCGCAGGCCAATGTCACAATGCGCCATCTCTCGATGGGGATGACGGGGGATTTTGAAGTCGCAATCGACGAGGGGGCGACACTTGTCAGGATCGGGACCGGTGTTTTTGGACCGAGAACAAGGGCTGATCACTAGCGGAGGGACGCCATGAAGCTCACACCGCTCGATATCCGGAAGCAGCAATTCAAGAAGATCATGCGGGGGTACGACCCCGTCGAAGTTGACACATTTCTCGATATGATCGCCTCGGACCTGGAAGAGGCGTTGAAGCAGCAGAAAGAGTCCCGCGAGCGGATTATCGAGCTCGAAACGCAGCTCAAAGACTACCGTCAGATCGAAAAAACGCTTCAGCAGACTCTCCTGCAGGCACAGGAAGCCACCGGCCGGACATACGAATCCGCCCGCCGGGAAGCAGAGACCATACTCCGGGAGGCGGAATCCCGCGGGGCAAAAATTGTTGAACTGGCCAACGCCGACCTCGCGAAGCTCCACGGGGAGCTCTACCGGCTGAATACGCGGAAAGAATCGCTCATCGGGAGGCTCCGTGTGTTGCTCAGCTCGGAACTGGACCTGCTCAAGACGCTGGACATGGGGGGTGCGGAAGATCTGGGGGTCGGATCCTCACTCGGGACGGGAAAGGAATCGGTCGAGGTCGAGACCATACTCAAAAACATAGACAATGACAGAGCTTCGCAAGCACATTGATGAAGCGGTCAGGTTCATCCGGACGAAGACCCCCCTGGAACCCGGGATCGGCATCATACTCGGCACGGGACTGGGGGCGCTGGCCCGCGAAATCGTTCCGGAGGCGGTCATCGACTACGGGGAGATCCCCCACTTCCCCCTGTCCACTGTCGAATCGCATCGTGGCCGGCTGATATTCGGTACGCTCGGCGGGAAAAAGGTCGTCGCCATGCAGGGTCGCCTTCATTATTATGAAGGCTACACGATGCAGCAGGTGACATTTCCCGTCCGCGTGATGAATTTCCTGGGAGTCAGGACGCTTCTGATCTCCAATGCGGCCGGGGGGATGAACCCGCAGTTCTCGCGGGGCAGCATCATGGTCATCACCGACCACATCAACCTCCTGGGGGACAACCCGCTCATCGGGCCCAACGACGACACGCTCGGCCCCCGGTTCCCGGACATGTCGGAGCCGTACAGCAGGCCTCTGATCGCGCTTGCGGAGCAGGTCGCGCTCGATCTGAAAGTCCGGGTCGAGCGGGGGGTGTTCGTTGCCGTCCAGGGCCCAAATCTGGAGACCCGGGCGGAATACCGGTTCCTCAGGCTCATCGGCGCCGATGCGGTGGGAATGTCGACCGTGCCGGAAAACATCGTGGCGAACCACATGGGGCTCAAGGTGCTCGGGTTCTCGATCATCACCGACGAGTGCTTCCCCGACTCGCTCCAGCCCGCGAAGGTGGAAGAGATCATCGCCGTTGCCAACAGCGCTGAGCCGCGGCTGACTGCGATCATGAAAGGCGTCGTCGAACGGCTTTGAGTTGCGCCATCAACAAGCGAACAATGTTCAAGGAACTGACAGACAGGCTTTCGTACCCGGCAATCGAGAAGGAGATCCTCGCGTTCTGGAAGGAACGGGGAATATTCGCGAAGAGCATCGCGACGCGCGAAGGGCGCCCCGGGTTTACTTTCTATGAGGGCCCCCCCACCGCAAACGGCCGCCCCGGTATTCACCACATCATGGCGCGCACGCTCAAAGATCTCGTGTGCCGGTACAAAACCATGAAAGGGTTCCAGGTGCACCGGAAGGCGGGGTGGGACACGCACGGACTCCCGGTGGAAATAGAGGTGGAGAAACAGCTCGGCTTCAAGCACAAGGAGGACATCGTCCGCTACGGGGTGGCGGAGTTCAACGCGAAATGCCAGGAATCGGTCTGGAAGTACAAGGCCGACTGGGAGAAGATGACGGAGGAGATGGGGTACTGGGTCGACATGACCGACCCGTACATCACGCTGTCGAACAACTACATCGAATCGGTCTGGTGGGCGCTGAAGAGGTACTTTGACGGCGGGATGATCTACAAGGGGTACAAGATTCAGCCGTACTGCCCGCGCTGCGAGACACCGCTCTCTTCGCACGAAGTGTCCCTGGGATACGACGACGTCAAGGATCCGAGCGTCTACGTACGGATGAAGATCAAAGGCTCACCGGACACGTCCTTCCTCGTCTGGACGACCACCCCCTGGACACTGATCGCCAACGTCGCACTCGCCGTCGCGCCGGACGTTACCTACGTCAAGGTCTCGCACAGGGGGGAGAACCTCATACTTGCCGAAGCGCGTCTCGGTGTGCTCGAGGGGGAATACACGGTGCTGGAGAAATTTCCGGGGAAGTCACTTGCCGGAATGGAGTACGACCGGATATTCAACTACCATCCGGTCCGGGAGAAGGCGTTTTACGTCATCGAAGCCGGGTTCGTCACCACCGATGACGGCACCGGCATCGTCCACATGGCCCCGGCGTACGGGGAAGACGACTACCAGGCATCCAAGAAATACGGTCTCCCGACGATCCATCCCGTCAACCGGAGCGGCGAATTCGGGCCCGACGTGCCGGACTTTGCGGGGAAGTTCGTCAAGGACGCCGACCTGGACATCATCCGGGTGCTGAAAGAGCGGCATATCCTGTACAGGAAAGAGACGATCACGCACAGCTACCCTCACTGCTGGCGCTGCAAGACGCCGCTCCTGTACTACGCGCGCGATTCGTGGTACATCAGCACCACGAAATACGCGAAGCGGATGATCGAGCTGAACAGGCAGATCACCTGGGTTCCCCCCGAAATCGGCGAGGGGCGGTTCGGCAACTGGCTCGAGGAGAACAAGGACTGGGCCCTCTCGCGCGACCGTTTCTGGGGGACACCGCTCCCCATCTGGGTGTGTGAGAAGTGCGGCGCGCTGAAATGCGTCGGGAGCGTGGCCGAATACAGGGAGGGGCGCGGGGTGAAGGAGCCGCTCGACCTCCACAAACCGTTCGTGGATGATGTCACGTTCGACTGCTCCTGCGGGGGCACGATGCGGAGGGTACCGGAGCTTATCGACGTCTGGTTCGATTCCGGGGCCATGCCGTTCGCGCAATGGCACTACCCTTTCGAGAACAGGGCGTTCATTGATTCCGGCGAAAGATACCCGGCTGATTTCATCTGCGAAGGAGTCGACCAGACGCGCGGCTGGTTTTACTCCCTGCATGCCATCGGCACGTTCCTCTTTGACAGGCCTGCGTACCGGGCGGTCATGGTCAATGAGCTCATCCTGGACAAGACCGGCCAGAAGATGTCCAAATCGGTGGGGAACACCGTCGACCCCTTCGCGGTCATGGCGCACTACGGCGCCGACGCGACGCGCTGGTACCTGGTGAGCACGAGCCCCCCCTGGCGCCCGACGATGTTCGACGAAGAAGGGGTCGGCGACGTTCAGCGGAAATTCTTCGGCACGCTCGTGAACACGTACGCCTTTTTTGCGATGTACGCGAACATCGACAATTTCTCCTATGAAGAGCCCCGGATTCCGGTTGGGGAACGGGCGGAGATTGACAGGTGGATCATCTCCGAGCTCCATTCGACGGTAAAGCGCTATTCGGCCTCGATGGAGGCATTTGACGTCACCCGGGCAGCCCGGAGTGTGAGCGACTTCACAATAGATCAGCTCTCGAATTGGTATGTTCGGAGGAACCGCCGCCGTTTCTGGAAGAGCGAACGGGGAAAAGACAAGCTCGCGGCGTACCAGACGCTCTACGAATGCATCACCGGCGTGGTCAAGCTCATGGCTCCCTTCGCCCCGTTTCTTGCCGAAGAGCTCTACAAGGACCTCAACGTCGTCACGCAGCGCGAAGCCACGGAGTCGGTCCATCTGGCGCTGATGCCCGGGACCGTCGAAGAGGAGATCGATGGGGCGCTCGAAGAGAGGATGGAACGGGCGGAGAGGATCGTCATGCTCGTCCGGGCGATGCGCATGAAATCGAATCTCAAGGTCCGCCAGCCGCTCAGCCGTATCATCCTCCCCATTGCGGGGGAGCAGGAACGGGAGGACGTCAGGCGGATGGAGGATGTGATACTCGAAGAGATCAACGTGAAGGCAATCGAGTATGTCGGCGACGACTCGGGCATCGTCAGGAAAAAGGCGAAGGCCAACTTCAAATCCATCGGACCGAAATTCGGGAAATCGGTCCAGCATGTCGCGCAGCGCATCCGGGAGCTCACCGACGAAGAGATCGCCCGGCTCGAAAAGGAAGGGACCCTTCCCCTGGGCGTGAACGGCGCGACGGTCACGATCGCCCGCGAAGACGTCGAGATTCTCCGGGAGGACATCAAAGGGTGGCTCGTCGAATCGGACGGCACGCTTACCGTCGCGCTCGACACGGAAATAACGGCGGAGCTCGAGGCCGAGGGGACCGCGCGGGAATTTGTCAACCGCGTGCAGAACATGAGAAAGGACGCCGGATTCGCGGTGACCGACCATATCACGGTCGCCGTCCGCGCGCAGGCGGGACTGGCGGCGACGCTCAGCGCCATGCACGCCTACATCGCGGCGGAAACGCTGGCGGAGGAATTGTCCATGCTCTTCCGCGAAGGGGAGTACACGGCGACGTTTGATCTGAACGGCGAGGAGGTCACGGCGAGCATCACCCGCCGTCCACGGAATTAACTCATCTTCAATAGGAGAACACACGGCGATGGCGACAAAGAGAGGATCGAAGGCGGTTGTGAAGGGCACCGTGCAGATCATGAAGGAGAAGGCCGCTGCCCGGTCCAAGCAGGTCAAGAAGGCCGGCGCCACCATGAAGAAGGCCGTCGCGGCGAAGCCGGACAAAGTCGCGCCGAAGAAAGCCGCGACCGCGCGGCTCGTTGCCCAGGTCGCCGCCGCACCGAAGTTCTACCCTCCCGAAGAACTGAAGCGCTTCAAGGAAATGATCCTCGCCAAGCGGAAAGAAACCATCGAAGAGCTCGATTCCCTGAAAGAGAGCATGATGGATGTGACGACGGGTGAGTACATCAGCGAAAGCTCGAACTACTCCCTGCACATGGAGCAGGGGACGGATGCGATGGAGAGGGAAAAGACGTTCCTCTTCGCTTCGCGCGGCAGCAAATTTGTCAACCAGCTCGACGACGCTCTGGCGCGGATCGATGCCAGGACCTACGGCGTTTGCAAGACGTGCGGTCTCCTGGTGCCTAAAGAGCGGCTTGATGCTGTCCCCACGGCGCAGACCTGCGCCGAATACAAGAACACGGGGCTCCCGTGCGACAAGGGGCGAGTCGCCCTCGCGAAAAAGAAGGCGGGGAAGTAGCGCGTGAGGGTGCTGATTCTTTCATTTATCATCGTCGCCGCCGACCAGGCCGCCAAGCTGTTCATCAAAGGCGCCTCGTTCCCCGCCCTGGGAATCCTGCTGAGAGGCGTGCCCTACGGGTCCAGCCGTCCGCTGCTGGGGAATTTCCTCCGCCTCACGTATATTGAAAACCCGGGGATGGCATTCGGGATTGATATCGGGGGGAAGCTCTTCTTCTCCCTCTTTTCCATCGTCGCCAGCGCTGCCATCGTGGCATACCTGTACCACGCCCGGAGGGAATCGCTGGGGTTCCGGCTCTCGCTCGCGATGATACTGGGGGGCGCGCTCGGCAACCTCATCGACCGTGTCTTTTACGGCGTCATATTCGGCGACGCGCCCCTGTTTTACGGCAAGGTCGTCGATTTTCTGGACATGAATTTCTTCGATGTCAACATACTCGGGTATCAGCTCACGCGATGGCCCGTCTTCAACATCGCGGATGCCGCTGTCACGACCGGCGTGTTGCTTCTTCTCTTCTTCCACAGATCGGTTGGTGCGGGGGAAGGGGCCGGTGCCCGCACGCCGAACACGTCCGTGACGGCCGGCGAGGCCTCCGGCGGCGGCCAGGGGACGCAATCGCAGAAGTAAGCTCGCCCACTCACGGGTACGCTCGAGCCATACTCCCTCCCCCTATGTCACACATCGTCGAGCTCGTCGTCCCCCCGGGAAAAAAGAAAGAGCGGCTGGACGTCTATATCACCGGCCACGTGGAAAACGCGACCCGGAACAAGGTACAGCAGGCAATCCGCGGTGGTACCGTTCTCGTGAACGGGGGACAGGTACGGCCGAGTTACACCGTGATGCCGGACGATGTCATACAGATCACGCTCCCCAGGCCGGCCCCAACGGAAGCGCTCCCGGAGAACATACCGCTTGAAATCCTCTTCGAAGACGATGACCTCATCGTCGTGAACAAGCCTGCCGGGATGGTGACGCATCCCGCATACGGAAATTACACGGGGACGCTCGTCAACGCACTGCTCTACCACTGCGGGACGCTCGGCCCGGGGCGTGATCCGATCCGTCCCGGGATCGTCCACCGGCTCGACAAGGAGACATCGGGGGTCATGGTCGTCGCGAAAAACGACGTTGCACACGCAAAGCTGGCAAAGCAATTTGCGCTCCGGACGATTCGCCGCGAATACCATGCCATCGTCTGGGGCCGGTTCAGGGATCCCTCCGGGCTGATCGACGCCGGACTCGGAAGGAGCAAATCCGACAGGAAGAAAATGGCGGTCGTCGACGGCGGCAAGGCCGCCGCCACCGAATATACGGTTCTCGAGCAGTTTCCCTACCTCGCGCTTCTGCGCCTGAAGCTCCGCACGGGGAGGACGCACCAGATTCGCGTCCATCTTGCGCACATCCACCACCCGGTTTTCGGGGATCCGACATACAACGGGAGGCGCATCGTCTGGGGGAGCGGGGCCGGCGCTCAGAAGTCCGAAGTGCAGCGTTTTCTGGCGCTGATGCCCCGGCAGGCCCTTCACGCAAAAACCATCGGGTTCGTACACCCGTCGACCCGGCGGGAGGTCTTTTTCGAGACCGGGCTCCCGGCCGATATGGGGGGACTTCTGGATTTGTTGAGATCGGCCAACACCCCAATTAGGGGCTCCTGAGGCGGTTTTTAGGGCATTTTCTTTTGTGTGATTCGAGGCACTTTCTTTTTGCCAAAGACTCCCGTTCTTTATATTTATTACGCAGTACCCCCACGAAACCATCATAGGAGGCGCATCGAATGAAATCACTCCAACGTGTACCACGGCTCCGTTCCATTGCAGCTGCGGCTTGCACGCTGCTGTTTGTGGCCGCCACGGGTTATGCCCAGTCAGACCTGCAGAAAACCCTGCAGCAGTTCAATTCGACGCAGGTCACGGGCTATATCCAGCCGCTTGCGGACCTCTTCGGCGCCAACATGAACGCGGGGATGTTTCATAACGCGGAAATCCCCAGAGCCGGATTCCATTTTTCCTTTGAAATTGTCGGCATGGGCTCCGTGGTCGGCGACAATCAAAAAAACTACACGCTGAATTCCCCGGCCGGATTCAACCCGGCGACATTCTCGACGGCGACCATGTTCGGCGGGAAGCGGGATTCCGTGGTTGACACAAACACCAAGCTCAAATATTTCGGGCTTGCTGACGGATTCGTGAACACGTCACTATTCCCGCTCGGCGCCCCCCAGATCACTATCGGCGACATCTACGGGACCAGGGCGATCATCCGGTTGGTCGCCACCCCCTCGATGAAGGGGTTCCCGAGCGCGACGCTCTGGGGGCTCGGTCTGCAGCACAGCATCAGCCAGTACGTGCCGGCCGTTCCCGTCGACATTGCGGCGCATGTGTTCTTCAGCCAGTTCAGGTTTGGAGACCTTGTCAGCTTCAACGGTACTTCGATCGGCGTGGAAGCCAGCAAAAGCCTCTCCATCCTGAGGGTGTACGGAGGTCTGGCGTGGGAGAAAAGCAGCATGGAATTGAAGTATACGCCATCCGATGCCACGATCCCTGCAGTCGATATCACGATGAACGGCGCCAACAACTTCCGCGCGACGATAGGCCTCGGACTTCATATCATCTTCTTCTCGGTATTTGCCGACGCGAACTTCGGCTCGGTCACGAATTTTTCCGCCGGGATAGGATTCGGGGGCTGACCGGCATGGCGCCGGAGTCCTGACACAATCACGAATTGACAAACGCTTGGGGAGAACCGGAATGAATAAGAAACTTCTTGCTTTGCTTATCATCGCAGTGCTGCCGCTGATGGCATTCGACTGCATCACCGACTTCAGCAGCGTCACCGTATCGCTCAACCTCGCTCCGATCACCGCGACGTTCCCTTTGAACCCGGGTTCGGGGACGACGTACGGGGGGAACACGCCGCCCATTGACCTCGCTTCTCTCTTTCTTTACGAGGGCTACACGCTTACGGGTGAAACGCTGCATGATATCACCGTAGGGACAAAGGGGGAGGACCTGGGGAATGGCTCGGGGACAGTCTCACTCACGGTGAACGGCGTGAAGACAACGCTCTTCACGTATAACGGCGCGTGGGCGGCGTTCAACACGCCCCAATCACTGATCACGAGCCCGCTTATCACCAGGAACCAGCCTGGCGTCGACGCACTCATCAGCGCTGTCACCGGGCGTCAGAGAGTTGTACTAAGCGTCAGCGGTAACATCGCGAAGACCCCCCAGACCCAAAACACCGATTTCGTTACGGTCACCGTGTACGTGCAGGCTTCCGGTCACAAGTAAAAGCCGGCCGTCCCGCGATATCTGCGCGCCGTGGCGCCGAAAGGCG
>PMND01000094.1 GCA_003161955.1 Ignavibacteriota bacterium
AGCGATGGCTACAGGACGAACTCGTGGGTCGACATGAACTCGTACTTCTTCGGGGCCATCCGTTTCGATGCGAACATGTCGACGCGCGTTCAATTCTTCGGCGGGCCTGTCCAGGACGGGCTTGCCTACGACGGGCTGGGCAAGTTCGTCAACGGGAACAGGGTGCTCCGCCGGCAGAACGTCGTTGCCGGGTGGACGGCGGATTCGGCGGGGGATGCCTACGCGTCGGTGCAGTACCGCCGTCCCCAGGAGACGGAGAGTTTCAGCCAGCCTCACGCCGAGATTATGAACGACTGGAAGCTGTCGGCGTCCCTCACGCTGCACAACACGCTCTTTTATTACTCGGGGGACGGGTACTTCGATTACGACGCCTCATGGGCCGACACCTCGATGCTCCGGATCGGCCAGAGGTACGGCATCCCGGCGTCGGCGAACCCGGCAAACGCGCTCGTGCGGGCCTTCGTCGGGAACGCCCAGTGGGGGTGGCTCCCGCGGCTGGAGATCGACCACGGGGACGGGGACCTCACCGTCGGTGCGGAGCTGAGGGTCCACCGTTCGACCCACTGGGGAAAGATCGAGTACGCGGAGGGGCTGCCGGCGGGGTTCGATCCGGACTACCACTTTTATGAGTACAACGGCGGGAAGGACATCTTCTCGGTGTACGGACACGAGCTCCTCCGTCTCCGGGATGATATGACGCTGATGGCGGAAGCGCAGCTTGTACGGAACCGCTATCTGTTTACAAACGAGAAATACCTCGGCAACTCGTTCAGCGTCCCGTACCTCTTCCTGAACCCGCGCCTCGGCCTCAACTACAATATCGACGAAGCGTGGAACGGCTACATATCGTTCGCCTACACGTCGCACGAACCGCAGCTGACGAACCTGTACGAAGGAGAGTCGTCCTCGTACGGTGCGACGCCGCAGTTTCAGGCCGACACGACCGGCGGGGTTGTGAAGTACGATTTCAGCCGGCCGCTCGTCCGCCCCGAGCAGCTTTTTGACGGGGAATTCGGGCTCCGCGTCGCCACGACAGGCGCTGAAGGATCCGCCACCGCGTACTGGATGGAATTCAGCAATGAGCTCGTCAAAAGCGGCCAGGTGGACATTTTCGGCGAGCCGGTGACCGGGAACGCGAAGAGGACGCGCCATACCGGCATCGAACTCGAAGGAATTCTCCGCCTCACCCGGTCGCTCACACTGAGCGCCAATGCGACCGCCTCCCGGAACAGGATCATCCGATCGACGTATTTTCTGAGCGGGAGCGCCCCCGTTGTGCTCGACGGGAACCCCGTCGCGGGGTTCCCCGATTTCCTCGGGAACCTCCGCCTGACGTGGCGGACAGAGAGCCTGACGGCGTCGATCCTGGGAAAGTACATCGGCGCTTTCCACACCGACAATTTCGACGATGAATCGAACACCACCGACGCGGCAGTCGTGTTCAACGGCGAGATACTCTACAGGTTCCCGCGCTTTGCAGGGATGGACCTGACGCTCCGGGGGGAGCTGAGGAACATATTCAACAGGCTGTATCTCGCGGGGGGGGAAGGGAACACGTTCTTCCCCGCCGCGGAGCGCAATCTCCTTGTCGGCCTGAGCGTGCATCTTTGAAGACATCCACGAAGACATCCGGGAAGACTTCCGGGAGATCATCTGCGAAAATTTCCCGGAAAACACCTGCGAGAACATCCCCACCGCGGGTGCTTCTCCTCTGTAACGGGGAGCCCCCCTCGCGGGCGCTCCTCCGCCGGCTCGCCGGAGAAGCAGACATGATCGTCGCGGCGGACGGGGGCGCCAACGCCGCGCTCCGCTCGGGCATCAGGCCCGACGTGATCATCGGTGACCTGGACTCGATACTTCCCGGAACCAGGAAAAAATTCCATAATGTGCGCATGGTCCGGATCTCGCGCCAGGACAACACGGATCTGGAAAAAGCCCTCGATTTCATCTCTGCTTCCGGACCGTCGTCGGTTGCCGTCGCCGGGGCGACAGGCGGAAGGATCGATTTCACGCTCGGGAACCTCTCGGTGTTCTGGAAATACACGCGCGCGCTCGGCATCACGTTCGTGGGGGACGGCTGGCGGGCGTTCCCCGCGCTCGGGCGCCGGACGCTGAACGCCCCGCGCGGGACGATAGTCAGCCTTCTCCCCTTCGGCAGGTGCGGAGGCATCACGCTCCGGGGACTCCGGTATCCACTGACCGGGGTCGCGATGGGCCCGGGGGAGATCGGCGTGAGCAACGTCGTCACGACATCCCCCTTCAGCGTCACGGTCCGGCGGGGCAGGATGCTGATTGTAATATTCGCCGGGGTGGAAGACCGGCAGGGGAAGCCTGCATGGTGACGCTGGCCCCCGCCGATCTTGCGGTGATAGCCGTATTCTGCGCCGCAGTGATCGCGATCGGGGTCTTCACCCGCCGCTCCTCCGTCCGCGATGTGGACTTCCTCCTCGCGGGGCGTTCTCTCACGACGCCCGTGTTCGTGATGACACTCGTGTCATCGTGGTACGGCGGAATACTGGGAGTGGGAGAATTCTCCTACCGGTTCGGTCTCTCGAACTGGTTCCTCCAGGGAGTCCCGTACTACGTCTTCGCCGTCGTGTTCGCGTTTCTCCTCGCGAAGAGGGTCCGCGCGACAAACCTCCTCTCGATTCCCGACAAACTGAACCTGGCCTACGGGAAGAAGACCGCCCTGCTGGGGAGCTTCCTCACGTTCATACTCATGACCCCTGCCCCCTACGTGCTGATGGTGGGGGTGCTGCTCGGTCTTGTGACCGGCTGGTCCACCGCCGTCAGCGTCGCCGCGGGGACGTTCGCCTCCGTCGTGTATCTCTTCACCGGGGGATTCCGCTCCGACGTCAACACCAATGTCTTCGAGTTCTTCATGATGTTCATCGGGTTCGGCGTCATCCTGCCGTTCGCGGCGTCAAAATTCGGCGGACCCGGCTTCATCGCAGCCCATGTCCCACCGCTCCACCTGACATGGAACGGCGGGAATTCGATCCAGTTCGTCCTGGTCTGGTTCTTCATCGCTCTCTGGACGCTTGTCGATCCATCGTTCCACCAGCGGTGTTACGCCGCCCGGACCGGTGAGGTCGCGAAGCGGGGGATCCTCATATCCGTCCTCTTCTGGATTGTGTTCGATTCCATGACGACAATGGCCGGACTCTACGCACGGGCGGTCCTCCCGGACATCGACCAGCCGGTCATGGCATATCCGCTCCTGGCCGAAGCGGTCCTCCCACCCGTGGCAAAGGGATTGTTTTATGTGGGGATGCTTGCGGCGATAATGTCCACGCTGAACAGCCAGGCCTTCGTCTCTGCGATGACGCTCGGGCGGGACATCGTTGCGAGACTCCGCGGGCGGATGGGGGAGAATGCGACGACGGGATCCGTCCGGTGGGGGATCCTCCTGACGGGGTTGCTCTCCATCGCGCTGGCGCTGGCCATCCCCTCTGTCATTCGCCTCTGGTACACCATAGGCACCGTCGTTATCCCCGGGCTCCTCCTCCCGCTTGTCGCATCGTATTTTGACCGCTTCCGGCCCGGGCCGAATACCGCGCTTGCCTCCATGGCGTCCGGGTGGCTTGTCTCGCTCGGTTGGCTTCTCTCGGGCTGGTCCAGGGAAATGGGGAGTTCTGACAACTATCCGCTCGGCATTGAGCCGATGTATGCCGGATTGGCGGCATCGGCTGCCGTGTGGGGCGTGGGGATGCTTGCGGGGCGAATGAATAATCACCATTAAGTTGTTGAGCCGGGGAGCGGCCGGAATAAAGCTTCATCCCTCCGTCTACGAGTCCAACTCGCCTGGTTTATGTTCACCCATGCATTATTGTCCCACTGCTGCTCAAATGAGCTCGCGAGATAACCCTTCTACTGTTTGAAGAACACTACACTGTCTATTTTCTTCTACGGAGAGATGACGAATGTTCCACGAAACTCCTCCGAATCGGAGAATCCTCGTCAGATCCCGTGATGTGAACTGGCACGTACTTTGTTCAATAACTGAACAACAATCAGCGGGGAGCTTGGCAATGAGACGACGTGACTCG
>PMND01000010.1:0-1310 GCA_003161955.1 Ignavibacteriota bacterium
AGCGTCAGCCGTACGAGTGAAAGTGCCGTCGAATCGGCCGGCGGCCCGACAGCGAAGCAACTGCGGGTGCCGTCTTCCGGACAAACAACATCGGTTTCCTTCTTGACAAGGAGATGCCCTCCAGCGTTCAGGATCTCCATCTCCGCCTTGAGGCGCAGGCGGCCGGGGATGCTGTAGTTGACCACCTCGATACTGTCGCTGACGGGATTCCACTGGATATGGAGTGGCTCGCAGGCTTTCTTGCTCCCGAAATATGCGGCTGTCGGCTCAAAATCGTAGTCATACGTTTGCCACACCAGCGAGGGCCAGGCAGGGTGGCTCATCCAGAGCAAAAGGCCCATCCTGTTTTTGCTCTGGGCCTCGAACATTGCGCGGTACCCCTGGTAGTTAATCCACTGCGCGCATGAGAGCCAGAGACGAAGGCTGTCAATTTTCCCGAAGTTGTCTTCGACGGCCTGGTTGAAGGAGTTCCCGCTCTGCGCTCCCTCCAGCGTAAAATCGTGCATTCCCCAGAGCGCACTCTGCGGCCAGAGGGCGGAGTCCGGGAGCATATGCCTCAGGCTCTCGTACGAGACGACGGCGGGCATTCCCATCTCGCTGTGCAGTTTCTCCGTCGCACGTTTCTCAAAATAGAACTTCACGGGCATGCGCCTGTACGGCCCGCCTCCGCTGACGACGCCGAATGCCGAATTCGAGATATAGTGGATCCCCGGATGTGCACTTCCCACCAACGCCCGTAGCAACGTATCCAGGGGAGCAGGCGGATTCCCCTCGTTCCGCCCGACGTAGAGCGCGATTGAAGGATGGTTTCGAATTCGCCCGACAAAGTCCGTTGCATTACGCATGAACATACCCGTGTCNNCAGCCAGAAATCCTGCCACACCATGATCCCGTGCCTGTCGCAGGCCTCGAAGAACGCATCGTCGGGGGTCTGCCCTACCCAGTTTCTGATCATCGTGAAATTCATTTCTTTGTGATACCGGACGGCGATGTCGTATTCCCTGGAGCGGTAGCGGAGCATCGACTCGGGAAATCCCCAGTTTCCCCCCCGGGCGATGAATCGCCTGCCGTTGACCCATATCCTGAGGCCCCCCCCCTCTTCTGAATACGNNCGCCGTACCCGTTCGGCCACCAGAGCCGGGGGTTCTTCAGGTGCAACGACGGGTGTGTTGAGGGATCAATGAGTATTGTTTTGGTCTCCGACGCGGAGAGTTTTACCGGTTCTTCGAATGGGAAACTGCCGAATGACCCCCGCAGCGTTCCCGCAACATCGCTTGAAGCGCTGTTGTGCAGCGTCACCGCGAGGCGTA
>PMND01000010.1:1391-2917 GCA_003161955.1 Ignavibacteriota bacterium
GTCCGTCACATCGAACGCACCACGACAGAATGCCCCCTCGATTGTTCCAAGTGCATGGCCGTTCAGGTACACGTCCGCCTTCCAGTTGATCCCGTCGAAGTTCAGCCGTATCCGTCTCCCTTTTTCTACGGAAGGCGCCGTGAATTCGTCCCGGTACCAGAAATCGGAATAGAAAAACGACTCCGAGATCGCCAACTGATTGTCGCCGAAATTCGGATCAGGTATCGCCCCCGCATTCAGATAGCTCACAAGGACGGTACCCGGAACGGTGGCAACAAGCCAATCGGCGGGGTCGAATCGGGCAGACGCGATGGTCTCACCGGAAGCGGAGACCGCAGATTCGCGCTGGATCCTCCAGTTGCCACCCGCAAGATCCATACGCCCGCCTTTTCGCGCTTTTGCGGGGGCGTGCGGAACCGGGACGGGTCCTCCCGTGCCGAAGACCTGCAGTTCACTCAGCATATAGCCGTCCGCTAAAGCGGGTTTTTTCATCAAAATGCGGACGTATCTTCCGTGCACCGCCGCTGGAAATTTCAGTACTTCCGGGCTCTCGGGACCCTCGCCGAGAGATGATATATTCTTCCAGACGGTACCGTCGGAGGATACCTGGACTGATCCCGCGGACGCGCGGCGAATCCAATACAGGTCAAGGGCAAATATTGCGCACTGGGCGCCGAGATCCACCGAGACCCACTCTTCCCCGGGGCCGGCACTCTTCCACGCGCTTGTGAATCGATAGGGGCCCCCGACCTCGGTGCGCCGCCCCATGTGGTACATGCCGACCTCGCTGATGCTCCATCTGAGCGCGTTGGGAGAATTTGCATTTATGCGATAGAACCTGTACTGGTCAGTCGAGTCAAGCCGGAACGGCAGGCTGAACGCCCGCAGATTCGGGGGGGAGAACCTTCGGAGAAAACCGGTCAGGGTGTCGCCAGGGAGAGTTGCGCCACCGGTCCGTCCCAGAAGTTTCCAATTGGTCCCGTCCGAAGAACCTCTGACTGAAACTACCCATGGACTCGCCGGAAGGCTATCGGTCAAAATGGTCCCCGATACAAAGATGCTGTCAAGGAAGGGGATCTGGGAGTTCCCCGCCAATTCCACCTGAAGCCACACCTGCGGGCCTTCCAGAGTATTGCGGGTCATCGGATGCCGATCGAGGACCCATTCACGCTCATTCCTCGGAAGGTCGCCACCTGTACTGGCCGTGGTAACTATCCACCCCGGGGGGATCGGGCCGTGGATATCGTCGCTCGTGAATCCGTCGGTGATAAGCTGAGCCGTCAGGTTGTAGTCGTAGCTCCCCGATTGATATGCCGGCCGGTGGAGAGCGAGGTTTCGGTACCTGATGGAATCGATCTTAAATCCAGGAGAGTAATCCTCGGCAGGATCACCCGGATAGACCCCCACACCGCGCGTTTGATACTGGGCGCGAAGGGCAAGGGGCCATCCGACGAACAAGAACAGCACAAGCAGACGGGTCTTCATGTTTGTCATCTATATTTAACGCGCAATGTGTCGTTCAACGC
>PMND01000010.1:2970-3151 GCA_003161955.1 Ignavibacteriota bacterium
ACATCTGGACGATTTCATCCCCTTTCATGCTCCCGGCATTCCCCACTTCGATGGATACTTCGGCAGAACCGTCCGCCGGCATTGACATGGGAGACAGTTTGATGCGGCCGTAGGTGAACGAGGTGTAGCTCAAGCCGAACCCGAAAGGGAACAGTGGTAGCGAATCGGCCAGCACATAATT
>PMND01000051.1:0-2434 GCA_003161955.1 Ignavibacteriota bacterium
ATTTCTTGTAGTCGTACGCATCATCACTGTGGAAAATACAGTCTTACGTATTGTTCATCCATCTGCTCCTTTCAATAATGTCACTTCGGTTTATTCTCCCGGCAGATACATGGCAAGACTAGTAGTTGAATATAACACCAAACTGCCCCCTCAGGCCATACGACAGTGAACTCGTCGGCAGTTGTCCGACAACCGTGTTGAGGTAGTAATCGTCGATGTGCGATGAGAGGTTTGTGAAATTCGCAAAGACCGAAAGGTTGTCCAGGATCTGCTGCTTGGCGGAGACATCGATCAACGTGAAGTTCTGATAGTATGCGTCACTCAGGGAATACTTTGCATCCAGACCGGTCAGCGTTGTCTGCTGGTACCTGAACGAGACCCTCGTGCTGAACCCTTTGTAGTCCCACCCGACGATGACGTTGGCAATCGACTTCGGCTGATCCACCACGGAGCCGGCCCTGGTCTTGTAATCAAGACCATATATCGGCACGGGCTGCCGCCCCGGCAGATAACCGATTATCACCGTAGACTGATCAAAGTACGGATATTCCGTATTGGATCCAATATACGACAGGTTCACATCGAGCACCAGCCCGGTCAGAAATCCCGGCAGATACCAGAAATGTGTCTGCCATGAGAACTCGATACCGCGGATGTACGCCTTCTGAGGATTGTTCATGGGGATCGTCGCCGAGGCAGTCGGGTTCGTAGCAAACCAGGTTGTGTCGTAGTACGACAACGCGGGGAGCCTCCCCGGGAGATCCGCCGGAGCGTTCAACCAGGCGTAGTTCTGGTGCGGCTGGTAGTTCGCCAGGGAGATGATGAGGTTCGAGACCTCTTTGTAGAACCCCCCCACCGTGAACAGCCCGATCTCATTGTTGAAGAGCGATACGCTCAGATCGAGGTTGACCGCAGTGGCCGGCTTCAGGAACGGATTCTGCGCCTGGAACCCGTTGTTTATGGCGCCGTTGTAAATCACAAGCGGCGAGATCTCCAGGAAGTTCGGTTTTGCCTCGCTCTTGTAGGCGGCCCCCATGATCTGGATCGCCTCGGTGAGTTTGTACTTGAAGTTGACCGAGGGGAACCAGAGATCGTTCCGTCGGTCGTTTGTCACGGATTGCGGGATCCCCCCGAGTCCGTTGGTGTTTGAGCTGTTGAGCACGATCTGATACGCCTGATACCTCGTCCATTCCCGCTCAAAGCGCATCCCGGGAAGCACGCTCAGACGGTTGTCAAGAAGGTTGAACTCCGCCATCCCGTACGCGGCGTATGTATCTTCCATGGAAGCGTAGTTGTTCTGGAAATCGTTCTGCCCGTAATCCCAGTAGGTGATCCCCGGTGTGTTGTAAAACGCGCCATTGATCGAATTCATCAACGGAAGGCTGGCGCTCCAGTCCAGCGAATAGCGTCCGTCCAGGAATTTGCCATAGTTATAGTCCGGCTGCAGGAAGCTCTTCACCGGAATTCCGTGCTGTCCGCTGGGATCGTAATATATCCAGGGGAAATATTTGATAAGATTATCACGATTCGCCTTGCCGGCACCGTACTGGAAATACGCATAGAGCCCCGACCCGCCGCTCTCACGCCGCACGCCGTGGTACTTTCCCCCCACGCTCACCACACCGGAAAGATCGTCAGAGAGCTTAAAGGGAATCTTGTAATCCACCTTCCCGTCATAGTTTTCATCCAGCAGCGTGACATTGTATCTTTCGAAGTTCTGAATCCATGTGTTAGCGGGATTCGAGGGTCCCATCGCGGTTATCAGTCCGGCAGGCTGCGCATTATACCTTATGGCGTCGGAGGCAAACGGAATCCCCGAGACGAGCTCCGTCATCGGGAACTGGGACGATGGAGAGTTGGTTCTCGCATTTGTATATGCCAGAGAGAGGTTCAGCTTCGTGTCCCCGAGCTTGAAAAGGGATTGAAGAGAATGGCTCCTCTCCGACGTGTGGTAGCTCGTGAGGCTGTACCGTCGCGAGAATCCTCCGTCATTCCCCGCGTTCAGAAAGCTGATGGAATTGGCGGCGGTGGAGACGGCGTCGTTCTTCTCGCTGTACAGATTGAAGAAGGACAAATCGACGAAGTCAGACGCGTAGTCGAATATCGCGCTTCCGTCGTTCCGGTTCCGTCTCTGCTGGTTAGTCGTCAAAACGGCGCTTTGCGTCGCGATGTAGAAATCGTTCGGGCCGCCGCCGGATGCGAGTTGCGGGGAGCTGTAGGTCCCTGCGAATTGTTCCGACGGGAGTTGCTTTTGCTCAATGCTGAGTTGGATACGCGCACCAAGGGCATTGTCAAAGAACCTGTCACTCAGACTTCCCGTGTACTTATAGTTGTTCCAATCCTTCCCCAGTTGATTGTAGCCGCCGTTGGCCGACACGTCAAAATGGAAATTTTCCGGGGCCTGCCGCAGAGTCAGGTTGACCGAGCCTCCGAT
>PMND01000051.1:2487-22864 GCA_003161955.1 Ignavibacteriota bacterium
TCCGCGGAGACGACGTTGACGATGTTGTTCGAGGTGAGCTGCTCGTTGATCGCCGACATCTGCCCCTTCGCCTGTCCCGTGACGACGACAGTCTGGCCTTCAAGCGCCTGCACCACGAGATGATAATCCTGCGTCAGGGTCGCATTCTCGCCGACCGTCACGTCCATCGTCACCGAGCGATAGCCGATGTAGGTTACCTTCATCGATTGCTTCCCCGTCGGGACATTCCTCAGGACGTACTTTCCTTCGAGGTCCGTCGAGGCCCCGATGCTCGTCCCCACGATCGTGACATTGGCCCCGGGGAGAGGCTCGCCGCTGTCTCTGTCAAGAACGCGTCCACTCACGGAGCCAGACGCTGCCCCAAACGCACACTGTGTCGCCAGAAAGAGAAAAGCGAAAGCCGATGTCAGAACGATCCGGGTCCCACGGTTGTATAAAGTGCTCATAAACATATTCTCCTCTCAGACAAGCGGTTTGGTATCTGCTGCTAAAACCGACAGTAACTCACAGGGCACAGACTCTCGGACCTGAAAAGCCTCCTGGATGAATTGTCGCCGAATTGAAGAACGAGCGTCAGACGAATACAGTCAGGGATCGCCCCTGCTCAAACCGAGTGGAAAATGAAGGTATCCTTCTTTTAAACACAGAGAGTGCCAAAAACAGCTTCCATTGAATTCATGAAAATGGCATGAAAACGTCAGTCCGACTTGACAAAAGCATAGTTAAATTTATCAATATGATAATTATGTGTCAAAATGATAAAGAAAGCTATGGAGCCCAGTCGTCCGTCCGGAACGAGGAAGATGGGAGTCCCCCGCTGTTGTACAACGTGGCCTGCGATGTATTGCCGAACGCGTACCGGACGGCAACCGGGCGCTTCACAAGAGGACTGGAGACAATCAGCCTGGAGCGAGCCACCAACACATCTGCATTCCTGAACACACGGTCTTCCCCCGCAACCTGGAACCCGTTCCCCCGCTCGGATTGTGTGAGGACAAGACCTCCGGCGACATCGCCGAACGAGAGCTCGATCCGGTCGCCGACGATTTTCATGGAGCGGTAGAGGGGGCCCGAGCTGACAATCTTCTTCCCGTACGTTTTTGCAAGAGCAATGAGCGCGAGCCGCCGTCCCACCTCCTGCTTGTTCGGGGGATGAATGGTCCTCGCGCTGCCGACGTCGAGCGTCACCGCCATGGCCGTGTTCTTCACGCTGAGAGCGAGGAACTGCGCCTCGCGGAGGTACGCCGATTGCGTTGCGGGACCGTATTCGTACGGCGCGATCTGTACATAATGGAAGGGAAGCGCGGCGGAATGGAAGGCGCTTCTCCAGCTCCCGATCATGAGAGGGAAAAGCGTTCTGTACAAAAGAGGGGCGCCTGCGTTCGATTCCCCCTGATACCAGATCACGCCCGCAAGGGAAAAAGGGGCGAGCGGTGCGATCATGCCGTTAAAGAGGGCGGTGGGCGAATAGCCCGAGAAGTCGAACGGAAGGGAGGGCCGTTCAAAGAAACGCTGTCCGCGCCACCCGAACACGTAAAGCCTGTCGAGGCGATAGTCCGCCACCGGAAGGTACTTCCAGTCCCCCGCCAGCGCGATGCTCTCATCCTGGCCTTCCGGATGAATGCGCATGAGCTTTGCCGGGCCGTAGATTCCGCCTCCTCCGCCGTAATCGATCACGCGGACCGCAATGCTGATCGAAGTCGTATCAAGGATCTCTTGCGGCACCGTGTACACCCTTGCCGCGTTCCACGCCCCCTCCGACTCGTGGCTCCCCACTTCCCGGCCGTTCACATATGTGATATCAATGTCGTCGACGGGTCCAAGCTCCAAAACGAGGTTCCTGTGCGCCCAGGCAGGAGGTATCGCGATGCGCTTCCGGAACCAGACGACGCCGTCAAAATCTCCGACCGCGGTCGTTTCCCAGTATGTCGGCAGATGCATCGTCCGCCAGCTGCTGTCGTTGAATGCCGGGGAAGCGCATTCCGCGTCATCCAACCCGAGATCCTGCCATCGCGTATGCGGGTCGCGCCTGCTCATCTCGATCACAGGAAATTTTCCGAGCCACGACTCCAGAACTTTCATGCTGTCTTCCATGATCCGGATCTTCCGGAGGACGGAATCGAACTGCGCCAGGCGCGCAAGCGTGTCGCTGCTGATCCACGATTCCACCTTCGTCCCTCCCCAGCTCGCGTGAATGAGCCCGATCGGGACCTTGAGCACCTGAGACAGATTCCGGCCGAAGAAATACGCCGCCGCGCTGAACAGGGGGGTCGTCCCGGGAGAGCACCCGGTCCACCGGCCGGCGCACGCTTCTTCCGGGACTGTCGAATACGCGTGATTGACGGTGAAGAGCCTGATGGAGGAATAGGTCGAGTGGTCTATTTCATCCTGTGACGAGAGAATGGTGTCCGGCGGCCACCCCTGGAGCGGCATCTCCATATTCGACTGCCCCGAGCAAAGCCAGACCTCACCGGCAAGCACGTTCTTCAGCGTCAGCGTCGTGTCATCCGTCTGCACGCGCATCTCGAACGGTCCTCCGGCACGGGGGGTGGCGATCGCCGTGCTCCAGCGTCCCTCCGGCGTCACGGTCGCGGAGGCCTCGGCGTTCCAGGAGGCATGGATCACGACCCGCGCCCCCGGCGTTCCTTTTCCCCAGACCGGGACGGTGCTTCTCTGCTGGACGACCATGCTGTCGGTGAAGAGCGGCGCCATGCGGAATGATGATCCGCCGGAGAAAGCGATCTGGCACATGAAGACACACAGCGCGATCACGTTTGTACGGTACATAGAGGGCCTGATGTTTCTGAATTGAATGTACAACGCGATGCCGTCACATCCGGCGCGGATTGCACCCGGCGGAGGGGGCTACTCCCCGATCGCCACCTCATCGATGAAGATCCATGTCGTCTTTCCGGCTTCGGGGTGCCAGGACGGACATGCGCCTGCGCCCAGGGCGCGCACCCTCACCCGGCGCACGGTGACCGGCGCGAATGAGATGCTGATATCCTCCCGCCTGATTTCGGCGTCCTCCACCGGCGCACCCATGTCGACGCTCCCTGCGATCGCGAAGGAGGTGTCATCGCCGGCGACGGAGACCTCGACATTCCGCGGGAAGAAAATCCTGGAGACCTGCTCCTGGAGGGCGCCGATCACGACACGACCGACTTTCGTCGGGGCAGGCAGATCAATCACCGCTTCAACATCGTTCCCTTCGAACGCGAGCCACTTCCCGTCCGTCCGGTCTGTCGACCCCCGTTTCCCGTCAACGAGCTGCCGGGCTCCCCCGGGTGGATACCGGGGATCAGGCGCCGGCGCGAGCCGGACCGAAGCACCGTCCATCTCCGTCAGCGAATGCCGCCCGACCTCTATCACGCCGGAGCTATCCACGGACCGGTCAAGCTCAAGCCTGACGATCGTATCATACCTGTCCCGGTGTTTTGCAGACAGACTCACCTCGAGNNCGGTCACCCTCCCATTTCGCGACGTGGAGGTAGAGCACGTTCCCTTTCCTTGTCGACCCTCCCCAGGTCCCGCTCGTGTAAGGACCCCCGCGCGTTCCGTAGATGCTCTCTCCATATCTCGCGAGCCACGCGCCGATTTGATTCAGGACTTCCACCTGGCGCGGCTCGATCCTGCCGTCCGGCATCGGGCCGACGTCCAGGAGAAGGTTGCCGTCCCCCGTCGCACACTGGACGAGTATGCGCACGCACTCTCCGGCCGTCTTGATCCTGTCGTTCGGCTTCCACGACCACTGCGTCCCGAGCGTCATGCAGGTTTCCCACGGGATCCTGACGTCGAATGCGCCGACCCTCTGCTCCGGGGTCCGGTAATCCGCCCGCGGATCGATATACAGGGGGTCGTTATTTTTAACAGGGCCGAGGCTGAGACGGTCGTCGATGATCACGCCGGGCTGGAGTCCGCGCACGAGCGCGTACGTGTTTTCCTGGTCCCACGGGTCGGGCCCGCCGTCATAGTCGAACCAGACAAGGTCGATGCGGCCGTAGCCCCCCAGCAGCTCGCGCAGATGTCCGCGCATCTTCCCGAGGTATACCTCGTTCCGGGGGGTACGGCAGTCCGGGTCGCGCCAGTCCATCGGAGAGTAGTACCATCCTATCCGCATACCGGCGGCGTGNNGTCTGTACAGATTGTCGTAGACGTCGACCGGGATCTCCCCTTTCCCCTCGATCCCGCGCCGCTCACCCCCGCGCGACCAGCTTATCTCCGTCCCCTTGAGGCTTACGGGTCCCCAGTGGATGAACATGCCGAACCGCGCTTCGCGCCACCAGCGAATGCGCTCCGACTTCTGCTGAGGCGTCTCGGCTCGGAGAGCATCCTCCGGAACAGCGCTCCAGAAAATGAGTGCCAGCAGAAAGAGGATGAACACGGCAAATCGACCCATGACGCTCTGTCCTGTCGAAAAAGATGCGAGTCCCACCGGGACAACCCCCCTGTCACTTCAAAAGCATCATCTTCTCGGTCCTCACAAACGCGCCGGCGCGGAGCGTGTAGAAATATGCGCCGGTCGCATACCTGCCCGCATCGAAAACGACAGAATGCGGTCCGGCCGGCTGGCGCTCACTGACAAGAGTCGCCACCTCCCTCCCCAGGACGTCATAGATCTTCAGCGAGACGGACCCTTCCGTCTTCAGCTCGTAACGGATCATCGTCGACGGGTTGAAGGGGTTCGGATAGTTGTTGTACAGCCTGTACTCGTACGGCGTCGCGGGGTTCACGGCTACCCCTGTAAGCGCATCGATCCCCAGCAACGTCAGGTTGTCGAAGAACATCTTCCCGCTCCACTTCTTCCCCGGCGCCTTATAATAGACCTGAACGTAGAACGTTGCCGTGAGACGGGGACTGGTAATCGTATGGTCCGCAATATGCTTGCTGACGCTGAAATCGAGCGTGTTCCAGGCGCCTTTCTGAAAGCTGGGCGACCCGAGCATGAATTCGTCCTGAACCCAGGCGTTCCCCGTTGCCGGGCCCGAAAGAACCAGGTCAAACAACGCGCTGTCCGGCATCGATGCGGGGACGAAGACGTCGAACGTGATGTCCGTCGCGCTCGTGTCCCCCTGCTTGAAGAATGCAAAGTTGCTTCTCGAGATCGCACCTTTGGTCTTGACAGTCCCGGTGTCAAATGCCGCCGTCACGACGAGGACCCGGTTGGCGGCGTTTGTCGTATCGATGCCGTTTGCCAGAGCGGTGAACGCAGGACCGAATGACTGTGTCGAGAAGAGACCGACGTCCCCCTGAGTCTCAAAATTGTCAACGACAAGCTTCTTCAGCGGGGGAGGAACCGTATATGTCAGCAGCCCGACATTGTCGACATAAAGACTGTCCTTCCAGCCGGGAATCGCGCCGGTGTAACTGTAGCTGTCGATCTGTATCCCGGTGTTGAGTATATTCCCCGCGACCAGATCGAAATTCGGATCGATGACCGCAGTCTGCGCCAGGTCAAGCGAGAGGGGATACCACACCTTCTTCGGGATGTTCTTCACCAGCGTGGATGCATCGTGGTATGCATAGTTCTTGTTATCCTGGGCGAAGACGCTGACCTTAAAGCTATCGGGCATCGTCGAATCAGCCAGGTAGATCCAGTAGGTGATGAACCGTGCGCCATTGACCGGAAGCCCGCCGGACTGTTGAAGGCCGACAGCACCCTTTGAGGTCGTGTCGGCGGGGAAGATCCAGTTGAGCTGCATGACGCCCGAGCTCTTCGCGGTCGGATCCGCGACCTGTGCGACCTTCTTCAGCGCCGGCCCGAAGTTGACGTTCGCGAAGCCACCGAGGCCCGANNGCGACGTTGTCGACGAGCATGCTGTCCTGCCAGGTGAAGTTCCCGGCATAGTTGTCGACCTGGATACCGGTCAGAAAGATGTTGCCTGTGACGAGATTGAATGTGGGATCGCTGATCCCGGCCTGCGTCAGGTCGAGGGAGAGCGGATACCATTTGTTCCTGGGGATTGTCTTCGCCTGGACCGTGTTCTGATGGAACGCATACGCCACGTTATCCTGCGCAAACACGCTGATGTTGAGGCTGTCAGGGGTGCTTGCAGGCATGTAGACCCAGTAGGTAATAAAATGAGCACCGTTCGTCACGATCGCGTTGCTCGCCCCGACCGCCCCTTTGTCACCGGCATTCCCGGGGGGGAAATTGAAATTGAGAACCATGACCCCGGCGCTCTTCAGCGTCGGGTCCGACTTCTGCGCTGCCCGCGTCAGCGCGGTCCCGAAATACTGGGTCAGGACATGGAACCCGCCGGTATTTTTCTCGAAGTCTGCGACAACCTGCGCTGAAGCGATCGAACCCGCCACGACAAGGGCGGTGAACATCATTAGCTGTCTCTTCATGATTCCCTCCTCCTGGAGCCGCTGTGACAATGCATGGATAGACGCAAGAGTAACAAACTCCCCGGACAAATTCAAACAACAGAGGAACAGATCGTGCGTTTTTATGTTTTTGATAAAATTACGGATCATGGACGTGGATTCCGGTTGCAATTCTTGATATAATAGCTGGCACAGGTTATGCGACACACATCGTGGTATGCAGGAGATACTCACCGAGGAGGAATCTTATGAAACCGATTCGCCGTGTTCTTTTCGTGATCCCGGCCCTGATCCTGGTTTGCCTGAATGCGGCCGTTTCTCCTTCTCATGCCCAGTCGAGGATTAGTTTCAACAGCCAGCAGGTATTTCTGAACGGGTCCAATATCGCATGGGTCAATTTTGCGGGAGATCTCGGCCCGAACCCCATCGATACCATTTCGTTCAGGACGGTCTTCGATTCGATTCACGCCCACGGTGGAAACGCGCTCCGCTTCTGGCTCCACACGACAGGAGGGAGCACGCCCCAGTTCAGCGCCGGGGGGGCGGTTATCGGGCCCGGGACGAACGCGATCGCCGACCTGAAACGGATACTCGATATGGCGTGGCAGAGGAGGATCGGTCTCCTCCTTTCCCTCTGGTCGTTCGACATGATGGACACTGCGAACGCGAAAGTCGTGACGAACAGGTCGCAGCTCATGCTGACGGACACGACATACACGCGTTACTATATCAACAACGCGCTCATCCCGATGGTCAACGCCGTCCGGGGCCATCCTGCGATCATCGGATGGGAGGTGTTCAACGAGCCGGAGGGGATGAGCAACGAATTCGGATGGAGCACGACATACCACGTCCCGATGGCGAACATCCAGACTTTCACGAACCTCGTCGCCGGGGCGATTCACCGGACCGATTCGACCGCCCGGGTCACGACAGGGTCGTGGGCCCTAACCGCCGAAACAGACGTGAACGGCCTCGCGAAGGAGAGCGATCTTCAGACACGCCTCAGCTCACTGTCGGGCGCGGAGAAATCACGGATCGAGGAGGAGTTTTATACGCGGTATCAATTCAGGATGACGGCCGAAGATCTGATCACGAAGTTCGCCGCGGGACCCAACCAGAACTATTATAGAGACGACCGCCTGATTGCCGCCGGAGGAGACGCGAAGGGGACGCTCGACTTCTACACCGTGCATTACTACGACTGGCAGAGCACGCCGATCTCCCCCTTCGTCCATCCCNNCGTACACGGCGCTCTATGAGACCCTCTACGCCGGCGGCTACGCCGGCGCGCTCTCGTGGGGGTGGTACAGCGGCGCAAGCGGTCACTCACAGGCCACGCTCCAGGCAAACACGCTCGTGCTGACAGGTGAGCTCTTCTCACGGTTCCCGGACCAGATCGACCCCGATCCGGTCACCGGAAGGGTCTATTCGTTCACCGCCACCCCCTCGCTGATGGACAGCGGACAGGTGAGCGTACTTGACTGGAAGACCGCCCTCGGCACATCGGCAACGCTCAACGGCGGTCCGGTGGCGATACACGGGACGATGTCTGTCTCGCCCACGGTGACGACCCCGTACACGCTCATCGCACGGGGGAGCATCGTGGATACGACGACAGTGACGCTTTCGATTTATCAGAGCGGAAAGATCATTTCATTCAGCGCTTCATCGACGCACATCGGAAGCGGCGACCAGGTGGTGCTCCGCTGGAACGGCGCACACGGTACGGCCGTGACGCTCAACGATTCGACGGTCAGGCGCACGGACTCCCTCGTCGTGCATCCCCTGACGACGACGACATACCGGCTCATCGGCGCCGGGATCGTCCGCGACACTTCCGCCATACTCATAACCGCCGTCCCGCTGGATCAGCTCAACCGCGCGCTGCTGAGACCGGTGTCCGTGTCCGCGACAAGCAGGAACCCCGCGCTCGCGAACCCGCAGAATTTTGTCGACGGCGACACCGCAACGGTGTGGGAGAGCGGCGCCAGCGACGGCCAGTGGCTCGACTGCGACCTGGGGCGGAATTTCCTCGTGAGAAAGGTGATCGTCCGGTGGGGGGGAATCTTCGCGACTGCATGGCGGCTCCGGCTCTCTTCCGACGATAACACGTTTTCCGACATCCGCTCGGCGACAGGAGGAGCGGGGGGGACGACGGTGATCGACAGCCTCAATCACGACGGTTCGTATGTGAGGCTCATGCTTGATGCGAGGTCCTCCACGTCGGCCGGGTTCGAGGTCCGCGAGCTCGAGGTGTACGGGACGTCGCAGCCCCTCTCCGTGAACGGATCGGGACCCGGGATCCCCGACCGCTATGCGCTCCTCCAGAACTATCCGAACCCGTTCAATCCCTCCACGACGATCAGATTCGCCCTCCCCGTGCAGAGCCGGGTGACGATCGGCATCTACAATATCCTGGGTCAGCGCGTGGCGGAAATCGTCAACGGCGAACTGGAAACGGGTTACCACGCCGTGAGCTGGAATGCAGGGACCGCCTCGGGCGTCTATTTCTGCCGGATGGAAGCAGTCCCTTCGCGGACACCGGGGAATCCGTTCCAGCAGACGATGAAGCTCATAGTTGTCCGCTGAAACCCGACTTATCAATTCCATAAGTTGTTATCTTTTTGATAAAGTCCGGCCCCTCTTTTTCCGGTCAAACGGAGAAAAAGCCCCCTCCATGCGCTTGATCGTGTGGCATCATTTGTGAATATGAAAGAGCAGTTCTTTCCCGCCCGTTCCACTGATCGATCCCGATGAAAATAGACCTGATCGATATCTGCATCATCATAGCGTATTTCGTCCTCGTGATCGTCATCGGTTTCCTTGTCTCCCGGAGGACGATCAAGGACATCAACTCCTATTTCCTCAGCTCGAATTCTCTCCCGTGGTGGATGCTCGGCGTGTCCAATGCTTCCGGGATGTTTGACATCACCGGCACCATGTGGCTTGTCTACGTCCTGTTCGTCTACGGGCTGAAGAGCGTGTGGCTCCCCTGGGTCTGGCCGGTGTTCAACCAGATNNTTCCTGATGGTCTATCTGTCCATCTGGCTCAGGCGGTCGAAGGTGATGACGGGAGCGGAATGGATCAAGACCCGGTTCGGGACGAGCACCGGGGCCCAGCTCGCCCATGTCATCGTCGTGATTTTCGCCCTCGTGAGCGTGATCGGATTCCTTGCGTACGGGTTCCAGGGGATCGGGAAATTCGCGAAGATATTCCTCCCCTGGGACTGGTCCCCCAATACCTACGCAGTCATACTCATGAGCTTCACGGCGATCTACGCCGTGAAGGGAGGGATGATGAGCGTCGTCATCACGGAATTCCTCCAGTTCATCGTCCTGACGATCGCCTCTCTCGCGGTGGGAATCATCGCGATGAATGCCGTCACCCCCGGGATGCTCAACGCGGTGATCCCCGCCGGATGGAAAGACATTTTCTTCGGGTGGCACCTCAACCTGAACTGGACGGGGCTCATCGACGCGGTGAACACGAAGATCCAGAGCGACGGGTACAGCTTCTTCTCGATCTTCTTCATGATGATGGTCTTCAAGGGGATCCTCGTGAGCGCCGCCGGTCCCGCCCCCAACTACGACATGCAGCGCGTTCTCGCGACACGGTCGCCGAAAGACGCCTCGAAGATGAGCTTCTTCGTCAATGTCGCTCTCTTCTTCCCGCGCTACATGATGATCGCCGGCCTCACAGTCCTGGCCCTCGCATTTTTCAGTCCCCAGTTGAAAGCCATGGGTCCCGGGATCGATTTCGAGATGGTCCTCCCGTATGCGCTGAAGAACCTCATACCGGTGGGCTGGGTGGGATTGATACTCGCGGGGTTGATTGCCGCATTCATGTCGAACTACGCGGCGACGATCAACGCGGCCCCCGCATATATCGTCAACGACATCTACAAGCGCTTCATCAATCCGAACGACCAGCCGAGAAAATACGTCCGGATGAGCTACATCGTTTCGATCGTGTTCGTCCTCCTGGGTTTCCTCTTCGGCATCATCGTCGGATCGATCAATGAAGTCATGCTCTGGATTGTGAACGCGCTCTGGGGGGGGTACACGGCTGCCAACGTCCTGAAGTGGTACTGGTGGCGGCTCAACGGGTACGGATACTTCTGGGGGATGGTCGCCGGAATCGGCTCGGCATTCGTCATCGCAGCGTTCATCCCCTCCGTCGCCGCGCTCTCCTCGTTCCCCTATGTCCTGGGTGTCTCCCTCATCGGATGTGTGGCGGGGAGCTATCTGACGGACCCGGAACCGGACGACGTTCTCATTGATTTTTACACGCGGGTAAAGCCCTGGGGCTTCTGGGGTCCCGTCCTCGCCAAAGTCCGGCTGCGGCATCCTGATTTCCAGCCCAACAGGAACTTCAGGCGCGACATGTTCAACGTCGTCGTCGGTACGGCGTGGCAGACGACGCTCGTTGCGCTCCCGATATTCATCGTCATCCACGAAACGACGTCGATGCTGGTGACGCTCGGCGTCCTTGTCGTGACATCCGTTATTCTGAAACTCAACTGGTGGAACAAGCTCGATGAGATCTCCGATGTCGACGACGAAATAGCCGCCAGGGGAGATGTCCGGGCGAACCCCGCCGTTCCTCATACTCCGGTGGGAGCTCAATAAATGACACGGGACCAATTCAAAAAAAGGCTGGCGGCACTGAAGCAGGGACACGAGAGGCTCATCGCACGACCCAACAAGCCGGTCCGGGAGGGAAACGGCGTCTTCTCCCGGTACGTCCACCCTGTCCTTACGGCGGCCCACGCGCCCCTTTTCTGGCGTTATGACTTCAGCCAGGAGACCAACCCCTTCCTCGCCGAGCGGATCGGTGTGAACGCTGCATTTAACTCCGGGGCGATCGAAATCAACGGACGGATATTCCTCCTGGTCCGGGTCGAAGGGGCCGACCGCAAGTCCTTCTTCGCAGTGGCGGAATCCCGCACCGGGACCGACAGGTTCCGGTTCTGGGATTATCCTGCGGTGATCCCGGAGACTGATGATCCCGATGTGAACGTCTATGACATGAGGCTCGTGAGACACGCAGACGGTTGGATTTACGGCCTTTTCTGCACCGAGCGGAAGGATCCGGAAGCTCCGCGCACCGATACCTCCTCGGCCGTCGCCTCCTGCGGCATCGTCCGGACGAAGGACCTCCGGAAGTGGGAACGGCTCCCCGATCTCAAGACAGGGTCCCCGCAGCAGCGGAACGTCGTGCTGCACCCCGAATTCGTGCATGGAAAATACGGCTTTTACACACGCCCCCAGGACGGCTTCATCGAGGCGGGATCAGGCGGCGGGATCGGGTGGGGGCTTGCACAGAGCATGGAGCATCCCCAGATCGACAGCGAGATCATCATCGACGACCGCGCCTACCATACCATCAAGGAGGTCAAAAACGGCCTGGGCCCCGCGCCGATCAAGACGGTGAAAGGCTGGCTCCATCTGGCTCACGGGGTCAGGAACACCGCCGCCGGCCTCCGCTATGTCCTCTACATGTTCCTGTGCGACCTCGAGGTCCCGTACAAGGTCATCGCACGCCCGGCAGGATATTTTCTTGCCCCGGAAGGGGCGGAGCGGATCGGCGACGTCTCAAACGTCGTCTTCAGCAACGGATGGGTCGCCAGAAAAGACGGCAGCGTGCTCATCTACTATGCTTCATCCGACACGCGGATGCACGTGGCGACATCGGCAGTCGACAGGCTCCTGGACTACGTCCTGCACACGCCGGAGGACGGACTGAGGAGCGCGGCGAGCGTCCAGCAGCGGATCGCGCTGATCGACAAGAACATGAAGGTCATGAAGAAGAAGTAGCTCATCATGCACCCGCTGTTCCAAACGCGAATGCCGACGCTTGTGGACCGCCGGCATTCGCATTTTAACACAATCGATGATCATGATGAGACCCGCTCCCCTGCATCCGGCCTTCGTTCTCTCGTTCGCCCTCCTCCTGTCCGGCGTTCCTGCCGGGGGAGCCTTCGGCCAGTTCCAGAATTTCGTCACGGCGTCCGGCGACAGGCTGATGGACGGGAAAGAAGAGCTCCGGTTTGTCTCGTTCAACATCCCGAACCTCCACTACATCGAAGACAATTTTGCATTCACGGAGCCGAACCCCTGGAGAATTGCGGATAGATATGAGATCCGGGATGCGCTCATGTCGATCAGGCAGACAGGGGGAAGAGTCACGCGCATGTACGTCCCCTCGGTCCGGAAGGAGACGGATGATTCTGCCGTCGTCCGCCACGTCCTCGCCCCCGGGGTCTTCAACGAAGAAGCATTCAGGGCATACGACAGGGTCCTTGAGGCGGCAAATCAATGCGGCGTCCGCGTCATCATCCCGCTTGTCGACAACTGGTGGTGGTGGGGCGGACCGAAGGAGTATGCCGCTTTCCGCGGCAAGAGCAAAGATGAGTTCTGGACCGATTCACTCCTGATCGCCGATTTCGAGAAAACGATCGCCCATATCATCAACCGGGTCAATACATACACCGGAGTCCCGTTCAAGCAGGATAAGGCGGTCCTCGGCTGGGAGACCGGCAACGAACTCGTCTGCCCGTTCTCCTGGACAAAGCAGATCGCGTCCTACATCAAGAGTCTCGATACCGTCCACCTCGTGATCGAAGGGACAAACAGCCGCGAGATCAGCGACGACGCACTTCTCGACCCGCACATCGACGTCCTCTCGACGCACGACTACGGTCCCGCGGACAGGTCGATCCCGCAGATACTGAAGGCACGGGAGAGAGCCGCGGGGAGGAAGCCGTATTTTGTCGGTGAGTTCGGATTCACACCCACCGCCGGCATGCAAAGGATGATCGATACGGTCATTGCAACAGGCGTGTCGGGGATCATGGTCTGGAGCCTCCGCGGCCACAACAGGGACGGCGGATTCTATTACCACACGAGCGACTACCGGTGGCCCGGGTTCGCGTCCGGGAACGCCTGGGATGAGTCAGGCGTGATCTCCCTGTTCAGGGAGAAAGCGTATCAAATCAACGGAAGGACGCCCGAGCCCCTCCCCGTCCCGGAGACCCCGAGGCTCCTCCCCATCGAGACGCCCTACAAGATCTCATGGCAGGGGTCCACCGGCGCGGCCTCGTATCTCATCGAGCGGAAAGCCGACGACGAACTCCTCTGGCAGGTCATCGCCCCGAAAGCCAGCGACGCCGATTTCGGCTACCGCCCCCTTTACTCGGACACAACGGCGGAACCGGGCAGGCGTTACTCGTACCGGATCAGGGGAAGAAATGCCTCCGGGTATTCGGAAGAATCAGACCCGGTGGGTCCCGTCACCGTCCGCTCCCGGATGCTTATCGACGAGATGGGGGACACTTCCAGGTTTTATGCCAGCTCGGGGAACCTGAAGTTCCCGGGACCCGGCGACGTCGCGAGAGCAAGGCAGGACCGGAGCAGGGTTTCAGGAAAGACGGGGGACTACATCGTCTACAGACTGCCGGCCGCGATCTCCTCCGTGCAGATCGATTTCTTTGCCACGACGAAGGACGCCGAAAACAGCATGGCACTCCAGTCAGGGAGCAGTGCCGGGGCGATCTCTCCCCTTCCCTGCGTACGACAGGTCTTCGCACCCATGAAAAACGATTATAGCTTCTATGCGTGCATCCGGCTGTCCGTCCGGGACATCCCCCCCGATCACCGTTTCATCAGGATCGACCTGGCCGACAACTGCCAGGTGAGCAGGGTCGAGATCGCGTTCGACGAGAGGAAGGAACGATGATTCCCCGCCGGCCGCACGAATTTTTCACAACGGAGGTACCATGAGCGCAACCATCGCGGCGGCACACGAGAAACTCGTATTCATGAAAGAGAAGATCGGCTATGCTGTGGGTGATACGGCTTCCTGCCTGTACTGGCAGACCTTCTCGATGTTCCTCATGATCTTCTACACCGACACATTCGGCATCTCACCCGCGGTCGTCGGAACGATGTTCCTCATCTCGCGATTCTGGGATGCGGCGATCGATCCGGTCATGGGCGTCATCGCGGACCGGACCGAAACAAAATATGGAAAGTTCCGGCCCTGGATCCTGTGGGGCATTCTCCCCTTCACAATCGCCGGCGTCGTCCTCTTCATCACGCCCGATTTCAGCGAGACGGGGAAGATCATCTACGCCTATGTCACCTACACACTCGTGATGATGGTCTATACGATGGTGAACGTTCCCTACGGAGCGCTGCTCGGCGTCATCTCCCCTCATTCTGATGAGCGCACCACACTGGCGTCGTACCGGTTCATAGGCGCGTTCACCGGTAACATCATCGTGCAGGGGACGCTGCTGTGGCTCGTCAGGTTTTTCGGAAAAGGGGATGACAGGCTTGGATATCCCCTGGCGATGACCGTTTTCGCGGTGGCAGCCGGAGCGCTGTTCTTCTATACGTTTGCCTCCACAAAGGAGCGGGTCAAACCCCCCAAGGAGAAGAGCTCGGTACGAAGCGACATCAAAGACCTCCTGAAGAACCGCCCGTGGATCGTCCTCTGCTCGATGGGACTGATGACACTGATTTATGTCTCCATAAAGAACGGCGCGATGCTTTACTATTTCAAGTATTATGTGGGCGACCAGGCCGCGGCCGCCCCGTTCATGGTGACAGGCACCGTGTTTTCGATCCTCGGCGCCCTGTCCACTCCGTACATCGTACGATTCGTCGGGGACAAGAAACTGACGTTCATCGTCCTGACGTTCATCAGCGCAGCGTCAATGGCGGTGTTCTATTTCGCCGGCCCGCATGACTTCGTCCTCATGTACGCGACACAGATCATCGGGTCAGTCCCGGGTGCGGCGATGTTCCCCCTGATCTGGTCCATGTATGCCGATACCGCCGACTACGGAGAATGGAAATTCGGACGTCGGGCGACGGGACTGGTCTTCTCCGCCGCAACCTTCTCACAGAAAATGGGCTGGGCGGTGGGGGGCGCACTCGCGGGGTTCCTCCTCACCATTATCGGGTTTGTGGCAAATATCGCACAGAATGAGGCGACCCTCTCCGGGATCCGGAACATGATGAGCACCATCCCGGCGGCCATCGCACTCGTCGTCATCGTCATCACATTGTTCTACGAGCTGAACGATAAACTGGAGAAGCAGATCGGAAGTGAGCTGGAGGCACGGAAAGCTTCCGCATCGTAAGACGCGCGCGGGTGATCTCACCCGGGCGACGAACACAACACAATGGAAGAGAATGCCCTATGAGCACTACGATTCTGGGAGAACCGCTGCCGAACATTCCATGGGAAGAGAAGCCGAAAGGGTGTGCGGACGTCGTGTGGCGATACAGCAGGAATCCGGTTATCGGATGGAATCCCATACCGAAAGCCGCTCGCATCTTCAACAGCGCCGTCCTCCCCCACAACGGGGAGTTCGTCGGAGCGTTCCGGGCCGACCAGAAAAACGGGCGGGCGACGCTCTTCTTCGGGAGAAGCCGCGATGCCATACAGTGGGAGATCGGACCGGACCCGATCGCCTGGGTCAACGAGGCCGGCACACCGCAACCGACGAGTTATGCGTACGACCCGCGATTCGTGAAGATCGATGACACGTACTATATCATCTGGTGCGACGACATGCACGGTGCATCAATCGGTCTGGGAAGAACGACGGACTTCAGGACATTCACCCGCATGCCGAATCCACTGATGCCCTACAACAGAAATGGGGTCCTCTTTCCGAGGAAGGTCAACGGCAGGTACCTGCTGCTCAGCCGTCCGAGCGACAGCGGCCACACCCCCTTCGGCAACATCTACATCAGCGAGAGTCCCGACCTCGTGTACTGGGGACATCACAGGTTCGTGATGGGGAACGGCGGGCAGGGGTGGTGGCAGGGGACGAAAGTGGGAGCGGGACCGATTCCGATCGAAACCCGGGAAGGCTGGCTGCTTTTCTATCACGGCGTATCGTACACGTGCAACGGCTTCGTCTACAGTTTCGGCGCGGCGATACTGGATATCAACGATCCGGGGAAAGTGCTCTTCAGGACCCGGGATTACCTGCTCACGCCGGAAAAGCCGTATGAGACGACGGGGTTTGTGCCGAACGTTGCATTCCCCTGCGCTGCTCTGTTTGATGCGCCGACCGGGAGGATTGCCATTTATTACGGTGCCGCCGACACCTACACGGCAATTGCATTCGCGCAGGTCGACGAGCTGCTCGCGCATGTCAAGAGCAATTCAGAGGTCTTCTGACACCCTGACGAACGGGCCGGCCGTTCCTGACCGTTCTCAGAATTTCACATTCTCCAGATACCGGAGGCTCTCCGGTATCTGGCCGGCCGGATCGGGTGATTCATCTTCTATGAAATACCACTTCACGCCGGCCTTCCGGGCGGCCTTCAGCGCAGCAGGGAGGTTGATCGTTCCCGCACCGAGGGACACATCATTCCTGACGTCCGAGCTCCCGGTGAACAGTCCGGTGGGGGTCCCTTTCCTCATATCTTTGAGATGCATCAGCTGGAAACGGCCGCCGAATCTGTCAAAAAGCCTGACGGGGTCCTGTCCGGCATGAACCATCCAGAATATGTCCATTTCAAAACAGACGGAGTCGGGTTTTGTCCCGGCCATCAACAGGTCGAACAGCGTCCCCCCTTCCACCGGTCGGAACTCATATCCGTGGGTGTGGTAGAAGAATTTGATCCCCTCGGCCGCGAGAGCCGCTCCCGCGCGATTGAATACCAAGGCAGCCTCGCGACAGGTCTTTTCGTCGAACGGCTCCTTATGCGGGATCCATGCACAACCGGCATAGCGAAGGCCGAAGGTCCTGGCCTCGCGGATCACGTCCCCCAGATGGTCCCGAAACTGCTCGTACGGGAAATGGCCGCTCACGGCGGTCAGCCCCGCGGAATCCAGCTCTCCCTTGAACCTGTCAGGGGACATGCCGTACGTCCCTGCGAGCTCAACGTACCTGATGCCAAATCCGCGAACCCGTCCGAGGGTCCCGGGGATATCCTTTGCAAGCTGCTCCCTCAGACTGTAGAGCTGGAGACCGACAGGGCCTTTGAAGGCGGGCCCCTGATCAACCCCGTGCAGTTCCTGGGCCCCTCCCCCCGTCGAACCGAGGAGAACGCCTGCGGCAAGAACAACAGATCGCGAATGGATCAGCGTGCGACGGATGAGGTTCATTGTGAAGCCTCCGTTTTCCGGTGTGTGGAAGGATTGATTCATCGGTTACCTGAAACAGGAACTATACTCGTCCGGCATCGCCCTGATGCTCCGGATCTTCATGTCCTTGTAGAACACCTCTGTCGCTTCACTTTGAAGTTGTATTTTTCCTTTCGAGAGCGGGATGGATTTGACGCCTTCCACATAGCGGGAGTTCCGCAGAATCATCACCACATGACCGTTCACGATATGCAGGCTCTTGTCTTCGAAACAGATCAATTCCAGCTCGGTCCATTCTCCGCGGGGGCTTTCATGGTCTTCGCTCCTGAGACAGAACCCGTCACGGCCCGTTCCCGTGCCGATGGCCAGGAACGGCTGCCTGTCGCTGGCGACCGCGCACATCTTCCCTTCCGGAATCAGGGCCCGGACATCTATGGCTGAACCGGCGATATTCCAGTAATCGCCCATGTGGCCTTCCATAATCTGAAATTCGTGCGAAAGCATCCATGCGCGCCAGTAATCCACTCCGCATTCGCCGATGGAATGATACAGCAATCCGGAATCATTCAACTTGTCGGTTCTCGGCGGCCATTTGCGGTCTCCCCACTTTACTTTCAGTTTCAGGTCGTAGTTTTCAAATTCCTGTTTGGTATAGACACAGCCATAAATTTCCCCCCGTATTCTCAAAACGGGCCCATCGTGGTCTTCAAGGACGGCGAAAGAGCTGTCCACGTTCTTATTATAGCCGACGGGTTGCACTGGTTCCCCCTTTTCATCCCGCGGCAAGTCTCCCTTGTAGTCAGGCGTATGTTTGTAGCCAAGGTACATCTCCCACCGGGACAGGTCCCTGTCCAGCAAAGGGGTCCACTCGTTTTCCTGATGACAGGAACTCATGGCAAGCAGGAGTACCAGAGCCGATGCAATGAAGTTCGACACCGGCAATTGTTTCGTTGTTGTTGTCACGCGCGGATTCCTTCGTTTGAGATTTCGTCACGGCGGCGTGCGACACAGAGGAGCACGCGGACAAAGTAGTCACCACCCGGTCAAAAGTCAATAATGCGGTGCACACGATCGTGCGCTGCGCGATCATCCGAGGGTCAGAACAATGAAGTCGAATACGACATATGCAGTGTTTGCCTTACTCCTTATTCTGGCCTCGTCGACCGGGGGACAGGTCCCGCAGCGGTCTTCGCCGAGAGAAAAGCTGCTCATGGACTCCGGCTGGCGCTTCGCCCTCGGCCACGCCTTCGACACGAGGGAAGATTTCGGGCATGGCAGCGCGTATTTCTCGTACTTTGCGAAGGCCGGGTATGGCGACGGAGCCGCGTCAGCAGGGTTCGACGACCGCGGCTGGCGGAAACTGGACCTCCCCCATGACTGGTGTGTCGAGCTTCCTTTTGACAAACGCGGCGGCTTCAGCCACGGGTACAGAGCGATGGGCCGGCCGTTTCCTGAAAACAGCGTGGGATGGTACCGCAGGAGCTTCCCCATTCCGGGGTCTGATCTGGGCAAGCGCATATTCATCGAGTTCGACGGCGTCTTCCGCAATTCCATCGTCTGGGTCAACGGCTTCTATCTCGGCACCGAGCATAGCGGCTACGGGAGTTTCAGCTATGATATTACCGATTACCTCAATTACGGCGGCGACAATGCCGTCGCCGTGCGGGTCGACGCCACAATGGAAGAAGGCTGGTTCTATGAAGGGGCAGGCATCTACAGACACGTGTGGCTCACCACGCTCTCTCCCCTGCACGTCGTCAAAGACGGTACATTCATTACCACTGATCTGCGCGCACATGCTGCGATCATTACAGCCCGGACCACCGTTGTCAATGAATCAGGAGACAAAGCGCTCTTTGATATCGAAGAATCCATCATCGATTCATCCGGCAAGTCTATCGCGTCCGGTGCCGGGAAAGGCCTGATTCTCGCGACAGGAGACCGGAAGGAATACACCAGCCAATTCACGGTTGCTCATCCCGGGATATGGTCGATCGAGACGCCGTACCTGCACACTTTGAAAACCGTCATTCGCTCCGGCGGGACGATCGTCGACGCGTATGAGACCCGTTTCGGCATCCGCACCGTTCGGTTCGATCCGGAAATGGGCTTTTTCCTTAACGGCAAACCCCTGAAGATCCGGGGGACGAATGACCACCAGGACCATGCGGGCGTCGGGATCGCACTTCCGGACGCGCTGCAGGACTATCGCGTGCGACGACTGAAGGAGATGGGGAGCAACGCCATCCGTACGTCGCACAACCCTCCCGCCCCGGAATTACTGGATGCCTGCGATCGCCTGGGGATGCTCGTGCTTGACGAGAACCGGCTGATGGGCTCCAATGAAGAGCATCTTCAAACTCTGGAGCGGTTCATGAAACGCGACCGGAATCACCCGAGCGTCGTCTTATGGTCGCTCGGCAATGAGGAATGGGCGATCGAAAGCAACATCAAGGGCGCCCGCGTGGGGAGCACCATGCAGGCTTTTGCTCAACATTTGGACTCATCACGGGCATTTACCGCGGCGATAAGCGGCGGGTGGGATGACGGTACGGGGAGGGTGATGCAGGTGATGGGATACAATTATATAGCACAGGGGGACATCGATAAGCACCACGCACAATTCCCCTGGCAGGCCGGGATCGGTACAGAAGAGAGCAACACCCGCGGCACGCGGGGCGTCTACGTCACAGATAGTGCAAAAGGGCTCATGGCAAGCCGTACACCCGAACACGGCGGCACTGAATACGGATGGCGATTCTATTCCGCCCGCCCATTCCTCTCCGGCCTGTTCTTCTGGACCGGTTTCGACTACAGGGGCGAGATGAATCCGTTTGACTGGCCCGCCGTCAGCTCGCAATCAGGGATTCTGGATCTTTGCGGGTTCCCGAAGGATATTTTCTACTACCTGAAATCCTGGTGGGGGAAAGA
>PMND01000051.1:22873-45479 GCA_003161955.1 Ignavibacteriota bacterium
TGGAAGAAAGAGTTGAACCGTTCGCAGATGCGGCAGCCATCCGCATGATCCCCGATCGTGATATACTCAGGGCCGACGGCGAGGACGTTTCAGTCGTTACAATACAGGTGACGGATAGCAGCGGCGTCCCTGTGCCTGACGACAGCAGCACGATCACGTTTGGCATCGTGGGACCGGGGCGCATCATCGGAGTCGGGAACGGTGATCCTTCGAGTCATGAGCCGGACAGGTACTTTGAAACAGTCAGGACTTCAAGAATTGAGGGGATGAGAGAGCTGGCCGTGACGAACCTGAACGATCGTCCCGAGGTGGCCGCCGGGTACGACGACGCGGCGTGGAAACCGGCGCTGCAAAGCAAGAGAAGCGACGATTGGCGCGCGTATACCGACTCGCTGATCGTCATCCGGGGGACGTTCGACCTGCCCGGCGTTACGAACGCGACCGAAGTTCACCTCTTCACAAAGAGCATTGTCGAGAGACAGTCGGTCTACGTCAACGGGCACTTACTCGCCGCGGACATCCGCCGCGATGCTCCGGATCAATCGTTCCGGCTCGAACACAGCATCCTCAGACAGGGAAGGAACGTCTATGCCGTGACGGGACAGCGGTTCAGGAAAAAACACCAGTGGGATGAACCCAATACCGATCCCGGCCTGGTGCAGACGATCGATCCTCCACACCGGTGGGAGCGGAGGCTCTTCAACGGCCTGGCGCAGTTGATCGTGCAATCGACGAAGGAGCCCGGTGAGCTGGTACTCACCGCTTCAGCAAAAGGGTTGCGGCAGGCGGCAGTGACACTCCGGACCCGGAAGGTCTCTCCGCGCCCGGCGGTTTCTGCGGACTAGAATCTCACATCCTTCTCACACGATCTCAGGAGGGCTTCATGGAAACAACACATACGCGCATCGCCGGCGACACATCCGGCCACGGGTTGGAGGAGACACATTGAAGAGACCACTGCTCGCACTCGCCCTGTCGCTCGCTCTCCACTTTCACGCCCGGTCAGCCGACAGTCTGGCCCTGACTCCACCCATGGGCTGGAACACCTACAATACGTTCGCGGGGAACTTTAACGAGAAGCTGATACGTGACATGGCTGACCTTCTCGTCACCTCCGGAATGAGGGACGCCGGATATGTCTACGTCATCATCGACGACAACTGGACCGGAGCACGGGACAGCCTTGGTTTTCTGACAGTCGATGCAGGCAGGTTCCCGTCCGGCCTGAAAGCGCTCTCGGAATATATCCACTCCAGAGGACTGAAACTCGGGCTTTATTCCGACGCCGGATACAAAACCTGCGGCGGGTACACCGCGAGCCGGGGGCATGAGTTCCAGGACGCCATGGTCTTTGCCCGCCTCGGTGCGGATTATCTCAAGTATGACTGGTGCAACACCGAAGGGATCGATGCCAGGGGGGCGTACGCCACGATGCGCGATGCCCTGCTCGCAACAGGGCGACCCATGGTGTTCAGCATGTGCGAGTGGGGGAACAACAAACCCTGGCTCTGGGGCAGGGGTACCGGCCAACTCTGGAGAACGACCGGCGATATCACTTCGTGCTGGAGTTGCATCGACGATCATGGCGGGAAGTACAATTCCTACGGCGTGATGCAGATCCTCGACATGCAGGAGGGCCTTCGTGCGTATGCGGGTCCGGGACACTGGAACGATCCCGATATGCTCGAGGCGGGGAACGGGTCATTGACGGCGACTGAAAGCCGCGCTCATTTCACCCTCTGGTGCATGCTGGCTGCCCCCCTGATTGCGGGGAACGACCTGAGAACGATGTCGAAGGGAACACTTGAAATACTCACGAACAACGAGGTCATTGCCATCGATCAGGATTCGCTTGGCATCCAGGGCTTCAGGCACACCGGGCCCGACAGCCTGGAAACCTGGTACAAACCTCTCAAAGGGGGGGACTGGGCGGTATGCTTCTTCAACCGGGGATCAAAACCACTACACATCGGGCACGATTGGAAGAAGGACGTCACTCACGACGATGTGGCCGGCCTGGAACTGAACTGTGCACGGCACACCTATTCTCTTCGCGACGTCTGGAAGAAGACGAGAATCGGCACAACCGCCGATGGCCTCGCGGCCACCATCGCCCCGCATGATGTGCTCATGCTCAGGCTGATACAATAGCCCGGGCCGCCGGATCCGGCGCTCATCGCAACAAGAGGAGCTTTTTCGCCTGCGTGAAGCTCCCCGCCTGCAACCGGTAGAAGTAGACACCGCTTGCGAGAACGGATCCGTCGAATTTCACTTCATGGCGGCCTGCGTCCTGTTCTCCATCCTGGAGAACGGCGACCTGCTGGCCGAGCGTGTTGAACACCGCCAGCCTCACCCGGCTTCGGTACGGTATGCCGTATCGGATCGTCGTCGCGGGGTTGAAGGGGTTCGGATAGTTCTGTGACAGAGTGAAGTCCTGCACGACACCCGGATCTGCCTTCACTCCGGTCATCGATCCGCCAAGCGCAACATATCTCGCGATGACCTCCCTGTAATCAGCCGGCGAGCTATAGCCCGCGAACTTCACGTCGTCCCATATGAGAGAACCGACAGGAAGGCCGTCGATTGTCGAGATATGGGCTGACTGGCTGAAGTTTTCGGTGAGATCCGTGAATTTCGCGATCCCCGCATTTGCTCCCGCGTTTTCAGTTTTCATCCCGTTCACGATACCGGGAATTGTCGCCGGGTCATAGTCGCCGAATATGTACGCGCTGTGCGTTATGTCACTGGAGGCGGCAGTGTAATGCGAATCCCCCCACTGATATGAATCCCATTTTGCCATCTGATCCGCGACTGTCGCATCTTTGATGCCGGGCGTGACCGTCTGAGGATCCCCTGTGATTGTGTTCTCTTCGATCATGCCGTGAGGGTATGCCGCGAAAAGCGCCCGCGTGCGTTTGTTCATCCACATCCCGGGAACATTGTGCACGATCCAGGGCCCCTTCCCAAAACCAAACCAGTTCAAATACGAAACCGGATACGGGCCGACGGCATTGTATGCATTGTTCTCATTGAGGTAGTACCTGTTCATCAACGTATCATTATAGTTGACGTTGTTCGAGACAAAGACTTTCATCCTGTCAAGCCCAACGTCCGGGGTGTACCGGCTTGAATCAGCAGTTGCATAATACTGCGGCTGCACAAGGATCCTGGAGCCGGGAGAGTCCGTCGTGTCGATATTGATCGTGCCCGTAAATTCCCTCCTGTCGGTATCCTCGTTGTACACGATCGTCGTATCTTCCCCCGCCCAGTTATGATTGATGAATATATTATTGGTGACGATGAACGTAATGTAAAACTGCGACTGGAGCCAGTTCTTTTTGTTGTTGACGATCGTGTTGTGATTGAGGTAGGCAAACCTCGTGAGAGAATTCTGCATCAGGAACGTCAGACCGCCCCCCGTCGTTGTGACGTTTTCGACCCAGAGCGTATCGACAGGGTTCTTGCACATGTACACCCGTGACCCCCACCACTGGCCCGGGTGGAACATGTTGCGGAAGTAGGAATTCGTGATGAAAAACTTCGCTCCGCTCCCCCATCCATTGCATTCAAAGAGGTCGATATTGGCAAACTCAAACAGGCAGCTGTCGATTGTCAGCACCTGGGGCAGGTTCTTTCCTCCCACTGTCGCCGGTCCGGTAGTCATAAACCAGTTTTCGTTGTTCTGCGTCTTGTCCATCTGCATCGCCTGGTAATGGATGTTCACCAGTTTGATGCTTCCCTGAACGGTATTCTGTCCGATTGGTTTCCCCTGCGCGGGCGCCATGACGATGATCGGCTTTCTCCCCCCGGACTCCCCCACGATTGCGAGCGTGCCTGCCGGATTGATGACGCTGATCGGCGCATTTTGAACATACGTTTGATTTTTCTGCAGCAGGTACACTCTGCTGGGATTGTTCCTCACGTTGTTTGTTACGTCGCCGTTAATCGTCGTCTCGAGTATTCCCGCGGCGCTGTTGACGATGACCGTGGTATCTCCGGGCGCACCGAATGAACGAACTGCAACAAGGACACACGGCAACATACCGAGCACCAGATTGATTTTCATGGTTCCTTCCCGGGTTTTCGAAACAGAACAATTCAAAAACAGGGAAGCCCAGCCGAATGAGGACCGGGCTCCCGAAATCACTGGCCGTCCTGCGGGCCTACTTCATAAGCAGCATCTTTTTCGATGCGACAGAATTCGTCCCGACCCTGAGACGGTAGAAATACACGCCGCTTGCGGCAGCAGATCCCCGCTCATCCCTGCCATCCCACTGCACGGAGTGATGGCCCGCGGCAACCTGGCCGCTNNCCGCCCTGTGAGACGGAAAAGCCGATTGTTGTCGAAGGATTAAACGGGTTCGGGTAATTTTGAAGGAGCGCGAATGCGGACGGTATTCCCGTCCCTTCCGTCACCGAGGTCAGAGGCGCAGATTGCAGTTTCACCAGATCGATGCCGTTCCCCGTCCCGAGGTTTCTCGAATATTTCTTTTCCGCAGCGTTGTTCCAGTGCTCATGCACGCCCAGGCTTTGGAGCCGGACCGTGTCGCCGTTGGGATGGTAGAACGTCCCGGAAGGGGGATTGTCCGCCTGCGACCCCTCGTGGAGATAGTTGTCCACCGCACCATACGTGAGAGTATAAGCGGAATTGACCGCCTGTTCGGTCCTGAGGAAATCCAGTCCGACAGATTCGATGGCGATGTTGTCCTGGGAAAGGAACAGGCTTGACGACCAGTGCCCGTTGAACGGCGCCGAGTTCCACCTGCTCGCGAGCGAGACCGGATACCCTTCGTTTTCCACGGCATAGAGACCGTCGATCATGAAGAGGAGCGTCTTGGCCCCGAGATCCCTGTGTCCCATCAGGTCGACGAGCGTGTTGTAGGTTCCCATGGGCCTGCCGGTGAACGTCCACTCGGGGCTACCGGGGATCAAGATGTCGTGGACCGCGGTGTAGCAATGAAGCCCGGCGGCGTGGGGGGCGTTCTGATACGGCAGGCCGTCGGGCCCGTCGTCGCTCAGCGTCCCGAAGTGGTTCTTGGAACAGAGGGTCAACCCCATGTAGCGATGAGCCTTGAAGCTGGCGAGGTTGATAAGATAGGCGGCCCGGGTCACAACTGTCGGCAGGTACGCCGTATGGCCGCCGTTGATCTCCATCGTGAGGTGCTCGGACCAATGGACAGACGTCGTGTCGCGCACATACTGCTCCCGCCCGTTCTGACGGGCCCACCCCATGAAATGCACTCCGGGATATGCGGTCTTGCACTTCGTGTACACGGGGTCCGGGACGTACCTGTCAGTATCATAGATTGTGATGTCGCTGTCCCGGACGCCGGCGATAGTGACGAGCTGCCTGAGAACAGAAAGTGCCAGCTGCGGCGCGACGAATGATGCATTGCCGACGTTCCCCGGAAAACTGGATTGCACGAGGTTTATCTTGATCGCGATCTTCTCGCCGGCCGCGTATCCGACGTTCCCTTTTGCATGCTTCAGATTGAAGTACCTGAAGAGCGTGTCCCATGCGGCCGATTCCGACGACTTCCCCGTCAGCGAGCGAAGGGATTTCGTCAGCATCGAATCCACGACACCCTGATGAGTCGCATTGTCGGACCACCAGTTCCCGGAAGTCCCATTCCACGTCGTCGCCGTGGAATCCCACATCCACACGACCCGGCCCGGGAATATGCCCCTGGCCACCCCCATGGGAGTATTCGGCGGCTCACCCGGAACAAAAAGTGAATCCGTGGCCAGGATCGCGGCGTGCGATTCAGAATCCGTCTTCAGGACTGTAAACATCCCGACTGCCACACCGGAGAGGACGAGGCAAACGGCAAGGAGCGATCTGTGTTCCCTGAAGAGATGCCCGGCCTTCCTGAGGGAGAAGAGGGCAATCGCCATCCCGGCGATGTAGGCGACGAATCCGCCGGCGAGCGGCGCGGCAACTTTCATGCAGGGGTACTCCGCCCGGCTCGGCTTTGGAATGACGCGGATGAGCATCCAGATCAGGCATGCCAGCCCGGTGAGAGGAAGCAGGAAGCGTGCGAACTTATTGTTTCCTGATCTCCCGTGATTGTCCGTCGGTCTTCTCCCGTGAGGGCAATGCGATGATTCGAGTGGCTCCACCTCAGTCTCCTCCTCTGGTTCCTGCAATCCGTCTCACAACAAAAAAAATCCTCTCCACCGAATCGATGAAGAGGACCTGCGAAAGAACATACAGCAGTATCGGAAAGAAAAACTAGAATAGCGAACACCCGCAACCGGCGGGGTGTCAGGGGGCCGCGAGCCTGTAGCTGACGAATGCGACCATCGCGCTGTTGGGGGACCAGGAGGGGACATTGATCGTTCCCTGACCCCCGAACAGCTTTGCCAGCACACGTATCTCTCCCCCCTCCGCAGGCATCAGGCGGAGCATCACGTCCTTGTTTTCCGGGTGGCCCTTTACATCGTTTGCGTAGGAGAGAAAGACCACCCATTTGCCGTCAGGCGATGGATGGGGGAACCAGTTGTTAGACTCGTCGGATGTCATCTGCTGCTGGTCCGCCCCGTCCGGTTTCATCCGCCAGATCTGCATCCTCCCCGTCCGCTCTGAATTGAAATAGATGTAACGGCCGTCCGGAGAATAGTCGGGACCATCGTCGAGTCCGGGGGCCGTGGTCAACCGCTTCTCGGTCCCTCCGGCCGCCGGGATTGTGTAGATATCGAACTGGCCGTTCCGCTCGGCACAGTAGGCCAGTGTCGCGCCGTCGGGGGACCATCCATGCCAGTACGAGGGACCGGACCCGGTGACGCGGACGGGCGTCCCTCCCCCCGCCGGCAGGGTGTAGATGAGCGACTTTCCGTCCGCGGACTGGTCGCTGATCGCCAGCCTTGTCCCATCCGGCGACAGACCGTGATCGTTGTTGCAGCGGGTTGCGAACCCCAGGTCAAGCGCCTGAGGGGTGCCCCCCTTCACCGGGAGGCGGAAGATAAGCCCCTTCCCGTTGAAAAGAAAATACTCCCCGTCGCGGGACCAGTTCGGGGCCTCGATATGNNTCCAGTGTGGATTCAAGGACGCGCTCCCCCCCCGTCGCCCGCGGCTTCTCCAGGACGACGCTGGAAAAAACCGCCTGCTCAAAAGCAGTGCTGTCGTGTGCACACACCCCCAGTCCCACGAAATACGGATCGTGCAGGGCGATCCTGAACGATCCGCCGGCGGCGCGAAGTTCCCCTCCTTCGGGCGCAACCGACATGAACACTTCGTTCCCCTCTCTCACGATGCGGATTCTCCGCGGCCCGGCCAGGCCGGACTGAATCTCGCGAGTCGGGCCCCCGCGCACCTCGCGGTACTGGAGCGACGTGAGCCCGTCCCCGTGAAGCGCCGCATCCACGTAAGGGGCATCAGGATCCAGGCTCTGGCGGATGAGGAGGCACGCCTTCCTGTGCGCGTTCCCGGTTGTGCCGATCCAGCGGACATCCGCGGCGAGCGAAACATCGCCGCTCCACTTTTTCCACACGAATTGAAACGCGTCGCTTGCGAACCACATGTTCTCGCCGCTCCCTCCGACAAGATACTCCCCCTTCCCGGCGTCGTATTTCACAGATCCCGCCGTGTGCGTATTCCCGATGTCGCCGTGGTTGTCAAACTTTCCGATTCCGGAGCTCTGGGACATGGCCATGCCTGCAAGGATAAGTGGAAGGGATGTCATACACACGAGGGATTTCCATGTCATGCGGGTCATTCCTGTCTCCTCAATAGTGTGATCAAATTCTCCATCAGATCCTCCGCTATCGGACCTTCCCCTCCAGGGGGGCCCATGGTGGGCTCCCGCCTCTGGAATATACGGGTTTTCCATGCAAAACACGGGCCAAACAGCCGGGAGTCTGGATTGCGAAACGACATCCAATGTGGTTGTATTGCAGGAACGATCCCTTCATGGCTTCGTCCGGAGTTACTGGTATCCTGCATCGCTTATCAAATCTATAACCTGTTATCCTTTTGATAAACCTTCCGCCCCCTCACCCTCCAGAATGAGATGAAATCCGCCTTCCCCTGATCCCCATTGTGGCACCATTTGTGAGGTTAAAAAAGAACAAGAAGAACGTGGATCTGTCCGGAAAGAAATAAACGCGTCTATCATGACGCACCTCCGCAGTGAACGTCGGCGTTGCCAGTGGCGCCGGCGTTCGCTGTTTTAATGGGAGACATTACCATGCCCACCAGATTCTGCTTCCTCATCCTGAGCTCCCTTCTCCTGGTCCCCGATGCGCCCCTGGCATGTGCGCAGGGCTCGCCGTTTCGCTTTGACGTTCAACACCACCGGATAGAGCTGCAGTTGTATGCCCCCCACATCATCCGGATCAGGGTCTCCCCCGACTCGACGATCCCCACCGCCCCGAGCCTGAGCGTGATCGCGGTCCCGGCGCATGTGGAGTCCGCTGCGACGGAGAAGGGGGACACGCTCGTGATCTCGACCCGGGAGATGATCGTCCGGATCAACAGGATGAACGGGGAACTCAGATTCTCCGATAAGAGCGGTGCACTCTTCCTGGCGGCACAGGGACCCGGAGCGGGGACTTTTGTGCCGGCGACGCCGGATGAGGGATACCATGTCGCACAGCAGTTCACGCTCAGCGAAGAAGAGGGGATCTACGGGCTTGGCCAGTTCGAAGACCCCATCGTCAACTACCGGGGCCAGGATATTCTCATCGAGCAGGCAAACCGCACAGCGGTGAATCCATTCCTCGTCTCGACGAAGGGGTACGGGATACTGTGGGACAACTATTCACGGTCCCGTTTTTCCGACACCCGGGGAGCGACAATGCTCCAATCGGAAGTCGCGGACGGGATCGACTACTATGTCGTGTACGGTCCGGCCCTGGACAGGGTCGTCGCGGGCTACCGTCTGTTGACGGGCAAGGCCCCCCTGGCGGGAAAATGGGCATACGGGTACTGGCANNCTGATGGTATCGATCTGGCCCGCGTTCGGCCCGGCGACTGCAATCTACAGGGAGATGGAGGGGCGGAATCTCCTGTTCGCAGTCCCGCACTGGAACGGCGGAAAAGTGTACGATGCCTACAGTCCCGAAGCGAGAGACATCTACTGGAAGTATGTCCGGAAAGGGCTCTTCGATAACGGCGTCGACGCATACTGGATGGACGCGACAGAACCGGAATTCCGCTGCTCAGACGACCGGTACATCACCGAGCTCTCGCTGAAGAAAGCGGGGAAGAACTACCTCGGGAGTTTCGCGAGATATCTCAATCCCTATTCGCTGATGACCACCAGGGCCGTCTACGAGAACCACCGGCTCGCCACAGACCGGAAGCGCGTATTCATCCTGACGCGCTCTTCATTCGCCGGGCAGCAGCGCTACGGCGCCGCCACGTGGTCGGGAGATACATTCGCGACATGGGACGCCCTGCGCGTGCAGATCGCCTCGGGGATCAATTTCTCGATGTCCGGCATCCCGTACTGGACTCACGACATCGGCGCGTTCATCACCGATCTCCATTTCCCGGGGGGGCTGAGCGATCCGGCCTACAGGGAGCTGTATGTCCGCTGGTTCCAGTTCGGGGCCTTCTCGCCGATTTTCCGGGCGCACGGCACGAGCATCCCCCGCGAGATATGGCAGTTCGGCGAGAAAGGGGACTGGGCATATGATGCGCTGGCGGCAAGCGACCGGCTCCGCTACAGGCTGATGCCGTACGTCTATTCGACGGCCTGGAAAGTCACACACGACGACTACTCCTTCATCCGCGGACTCCCCATGGATTTTCCCGGGGACAGGAACGTTTACTCGATTGCCGATCAGTTTATGTTCGGATCCTCGCTGATGGTCTGCCCCGTGACGCGTCCCATGTTCCACAGCCCGGTGTACAGGGGTGTGGATATCACCCCCGCACATTTCTATTCCGCCGACGGCAGGGAGCATGGCTGCGAATTCCAGGTGTTCCGCGGCACCTCGTTCGAGCACCTGATCCTCACGCGCAAGACAGATGCAAGCCAGATCAGCTGGTCAGGCTGCCTCCCCGACGGACTCGATACCGCATACTCCGTCAGGATGAACGGAGCGATCATGACAGGCTCACGCGGGGGACGCCACACGCTCTACGTGATCACCGACGGGGGGATACGTCTCTGGCTTGACAACAAACTTATCATCGACGAGCCCGAAAACGCCGTCCGCAAAACGCTTTCAGCCGTCGTGGATCTCCCGGCGGGAATCAAGTATCCATTCCGGCTTGAACACAGACAGTTCAAGCCGAACAACGCCCTTCTGAAACTCAACTGGGAACAGCCCGATGACTCCCCGGGGACGGCCGGAACAACAGGAGTCTACCTTCCCCGCGGCACTGTATGGTTTGATTTCTGGACCGGGAAATCGACGGCAGGCGGCGAGCACGTGCGTGCCGATGCTCCCATCACGCACCTCCCCCTGTACGTCCCCGCAGGGTCCGTCGTTCCGCTGGGACCGGACATCCAGTACGCAACCGAGCAAAGCAGCGCCCCCACCGAACTACGGGTCTACAGGGGCAGGGACGCCGACTTCGAACTTTATGACGACGCGGGGGACACGTACGACTACGAAAAAGGTGTGTACTCGATCATTCCGCTCCACTGGGACGAATCCCGCAGGACGTTTACAATCGGCCAACAACGGGGGAGCTACCGGGGGGGGGCTGCTTCGAAGACATTCACGATCGTCCTTGTCGGGGAAAACCGCGGGGCGGGCCCGGAACCCACCTCTTCCCCTGACCGGACCGTCAAGTACACGGGGAAGAGGGTGGACATCAGATTTTGAGTCAATTGTCCGCGCCGATGCTCATCATCCTGAGCGCATGAGCGCGGAGAAGTCGCCGGGTCGTCGTATCCGCCAGGAAAACGGAATTGAAGCCCTGAGGCTCCTGTGGCGGATCGCCGACGAACGGATCGCCTTTGCGCCAGACATTGTCCGCATTCTTCCCCCGTGCCGATCCGCCCCAGCCCCAGAAGTTGGATCCCGCAATAGGTGCGCCGGCCGCGGCGGAATCAGCCAGGACTCCCAGTATCCGCGCGAAGTACCTGTCCCGTGCCGTTGCCGGGCTTTCGGGCGCGCATCGGGCGCTGTCCCTGGGAAACCCGAATTCTTCAAGGACGGCCGGTTTGTTCAGCTGCCGCGCCACAGCGAGATGGGACCTGATGTACTCGACGGCTTTTTCCTCCGACGGAGGGAGGGTCTCGTCGATCTTCATCGGATTGAACCATCCCCAGTTTAACGGCCAGAGATGAAATGTCATGTAGTCGATGTATTTCGATTCATGAGTCCTGAGGGCATACTCGTTCGACCAGCGGAAGCCGACCGCCCCTTCGCTCCCGGTTGAGACCAGGTGATTCGTATCGAGCATGTGGATGTACTCCGCCGTCCGGTCTATCCACCGGTAAAACTCACCGAGGTTCTTCTCCCCTTCCGGACCGGACGTCCCCGGCCGGGGCTCATTGGCAAGCTGCCAGGACATGATCGCCGGGTCGGCGGAATACCGGCGACCGTTGCACGTGTTCTTCCTCGAGACGATGGACCTGACATAGTCCCGGAAAAGAGAGTCGGCCCTGTGATTCGCGTAGAACTTCGCCGAAAACTCCATGAATGCGCCATATCCCTGCGCCGGGTCGTCCGGATCGACCCCTTCCCCCCCATCAGCCCAGACATTGTACTGCGACATCCCCCCCGACCATTGCCAGTAATTGTTCAGGAAGAGCACCGCGTGCATATTCCTCTTCCCCATCTCAGCCAGGAGATAGTCCAGCCCCTGGAGCAGTGAGTCGTCGAGGTTTCCGGGGGCTCGTTCAATGGCGGGTCGCAAAGACCGCTTCAGGTACGACTCTTCAGAGGCCGCCAGGACCCTGAGATTGACAATCCCGTCGGCGCGCAGAGAATCCAGCTCGCGCATGAGTCTCAACCGGTCCCCCGTCTCTCCGGGGGAGCCCAGGTAACATCCCCACCAGAGGTTCGTCCCGGCGAAGTAATACGGCTTTCCATTATGGAGGAAGTGCGTTCCNNTGAATCCGCGGCCGGGGAACACCGTCATCGCGCGCCCGGCACGTCAGGAGACTGAACGATCGCGATCTCAAATGGGGTGAGGGTCAGAGTGACGTCGCTGTACGCCCCGACCTCGGAGTGTTCCTGCGGTTTATGCCCGCTGACCGCCAGCAGCCTTTCGTGGACCAGCTCGCGCCAGCCGGACTCACTGACCTTCCCGTCGAATCTCAGCGAGACCGTGACCGTCTCATCATTCATGTTGTAGAGGACGTACTGACCGGTTCCGAACAGGTACATCGCCACCCCGCCGGGGCCTGCCAGATGCACCCCCAGTTCCCCGCCGAAGGATCGACGGATCATTGTGAGCACCGGCGCGGGAAGCCGCAGAAGGTCATAACTGTTTTCAGGCATATTCAGGATACGGAGTGTCCCGTTGAGATACTTCACGCTGAGGAGCACTCCAAAGTCGTTGTCCTCCCTCACGACAGCCACCTCCCGCGCATAGGGCCATGTCGTCGTCGCAACGCGGGGAAAGACGAAAGGCCTGTCGGATTTTGTGATCTGGTCATTCCAGCCGACACGCATCCTGAACTCCGAGGAGGAAACGCTCCCGCCGGGCTCAATCAGGTTCAGCGCGTTCCTGAACTCGGTGTCGCCGAGCTTGCAAAAAAGCTCCCAGGTCATGAACACGTCATGCCCGGCGCGAAGGCGGGCGAGCATTTTGTCGGCAAGGCCGGGATCCCTCAGCGAATGCCGCGTGAAGATCGCGTTCTGGCTCTCCGCCGGGAACTGACCCACGGGAGCGATCGGTATTCCCGCCATGCCAAGATAGCCGAATATGTTGTACTCGCCTTCGGAACCGTACGGGAGGTACATCGGCACGCCGCGGGACGGGCCGTTCAACATCCCCGCCACCCGGTCAAACTCAGGGAGCATCTCGCGAAAATGGGGATACACGTCGCTGAAGGGTCCCGTGTGGTGCAGATGTCCTCCGGACCAGAGTATGATTTCCGGCGACTGAGCCAGCACCGCCTGCCAGACCTGGGCGACGTAGTCGTTGTCCTGTCCCTGCATCGTATAATTATCGAGCCAGGAGCCGACCCACTTCGCCGGATCGACACCCGACCACCACTTCTGGAACACATAGCCGCTGTAGATCGGGATGTGCTGATCGTGCGTCGCCCGCGTCCGGGTCTCGATACCGACGGCCATCGCATCGAACTGATGAGTTTCGTTCAGCACGTCATACCCGTTGTCCCGGTGCCCTTCATACCAGTTCGGGTACTTGATGATTATCCTGATGCCGGGATGCACCTCCCGTGCGGGGTCGATGATGTACTTCTTCGATTTTTCGAGGATCAGTTTCGTCCGGTAATCGGCCCATGTGGACTTGCCCCGCCCCGCAACGCATTTCTCGCACGTGCAGACCGTAAAAAGCCAATCGTCCAGTATGACCTCGTCGAACACCTGTGCCACCGCGCGGGAACGGCGTTCGAGCTGCGCAAGGTGATCGGGATTGTTGTAACATATCGGGCCGCCGGGCACATTCGGGACCATGGCCCCCGAGACCCGGAACCCCAGCGCACGGAATCTCGCGGCCAGATCCTTCATCTGGGTGACATTGACATCCCCCCTGGTTGTGCATTCGAGGTACATCCTCTCCGGCCTGACGGGACCAAGGTATTCCATCGTCTCGCGCATGGAAGCGGTATCGAGGAGGAGTTTTTCAATTTCCGGGTACGTGAAGTACAGCGCATACTTCAGATGGGACCACCCCGGGCGGGTTTCACCCTGTTTCCCCTGTCCGACGAGAGAAACCGGTCCGATGAGCAGCATCATGAGCAGCCCCATGAAATTCTGAACGAATACGGTACCAATGACAGACTGCATTGGAACCTCCTGCGTGGTTCTTTCATTATATACTCAGACCTGAGTGGTACGCCCGGACAAAGATACCCGTTTTATCACCACTTTCAAGGAGCCTCAGCCAGGACCTGGTGCATTGTGATCTGCACAAGACGGGGGACGGATATTCCGCGCATAGTACAAGGCTCGTGCCCGGCTTCAATTCACCGATTGGAATCGAACTGGAAGGGAATGCGCTCTATGTGCTTGAAACCGGGCTGGAGGGAACCGGACCGTCTCCGCCGGAAATCACAGCAGTCAACGGGATGGGAGAGGGCCGCTGTCAGCCGTGGACTCCGACAGCCTGCATCGCGGTCCCGTTCCAGTGCCCGACGAACTCCGTGATCTCCTTCCTTGCACTGTCAAACCCGTCACCCGACCCCGGGGGGCGGGCATAGCTCAGGAGTGCGATACAGTTCATGAGCGCGCGCGATGTGTGGTACGTGCATTTCCAGATATGGCTCCTGGGGCCGGTCCTGAATTGCGGCTCCCTGTCCAGCCCCCCCTCGAACCAGTCGCCCCTCTCGTGATCGATGATAAACTTCTTTACGTACTCCCACTGCTTCAGAAAATACGACCGGTATGCCGACTCCGGGTAGATCCGCGAGAAGAGGAGGAGTGCATTGAGTGCCTCCGCCTGGGCCCACCAGTTCTTCGTCTCGTAGATGATCGTGCAGCGGCCGTTGCCGTCGAAGTAGTACCCTCCGTCAAAGAACCCGCCAACGCCCCGTTCCCAACCGTTCGCCAGCGCGTGATCCAGCATCTTCCTGGCAACAGAAAGAGTCTTCATGTCGTTCTCCAGCCCGAGCGCATGCGAAGCTTCGAGCATCAGGAACGCGGTCTCGTAGTCGTGACCGAATGACACATGGTCGAGCCCATAGTTCGCCCGCCGGACCTCCTCGGGGGCGTCTTTGAACGAGACGGGAGTCCAGTCGGGCTGGAAGAAGAGCTGCAGGTAGCCGCGTTCGTGCACCATGGTGTCCCTGATCAGATCCAGAAGCTCAGCGAGCCGGCGGCCGAGAAGCGGATCCGCCCAGACCCTGTAGAGCTCTGTGTACGCCTCCAGGAGATGTATGGACGAGTTCTGGTCCTTGAAACCGAGCTCGTTGGCATCGTCGGCAATCGTCCTGTACGGGCTACTCCTGTCAAACGGCTCCCCCTCCCGCGTGAGGAACTCAAAATATCCTCCGTAGCGCGGGTCGTACGCATGCTCCTCGATCCAGTGGAATGCCCTGATGGCCATCTCCAGCACACCGGGATCTTTCGTCTGGCCGTACAGGGCTGCCAGGCCGTACAGCGCAAAGGCGTTTCCGTACGCCCTCTTCTCATCACGCCATCCCTTGCATTCAGACATCCCACCACACCTGCCGCGTGTCTGATAGAATCCGCCATACTCGGCATCCCACATCACGTCGCGGAGGAACTCGTAACCGTGCTGCGCGATCGGAAGATACAGGCCTGGCTCGCCGGTAAATTCCGCCACCTTCGATGCCGTCCAGACATGCCGCGCCTGGGTAACGATCATCTTCTCCTGCGCCGGAGGGAGGGTCCAATCACACGTCACATTCGTGAAGTATCCGCCGCATTCACGATCGACGACGAGGGGATACCACCTGCGGAGTATCCCGTCAAGGAGAGCCGTATTCAACTCATCGAGTATCTCAGTGGGCATCGCGTTTGCTCTTTCTTTGCGTGTCTGTGTGGTATGTGCGGTGCCGCCGCACTGCGGAGGCATTTGCGAATACTACCCAAGTTCCGTGCTAGGTGAAACCGATGAATTGCGGACCCAGGGAGCATTTCCTGATGGATTGTTCGTATACTTTTGATAATCTTTATCATAATGATAAGTTGCGGGATGCACTCACTCCCGATCATGCCGCATCATCCGCCGACATCGCCCGATCCTTGAATCTCCGGCTCCGTACTCCTATATTCTCACGATCGATGCAACTCCTCCCCATTGTGGATGACCTATGGACAGCGGTTCGAGAATCTCGCGCAGAGACTTCATGAAACTTGCGACACTTGGGGCCGGCAGCCTGAGTCTGATCGCAGGGTGTGCTCCGAAACATCCGCCGGGGAGGAGAGTTCTTTCCGATGATGACGCCGGTCTGCTGGGGGCGATCGCGGACAGGATCATACCCCCCGACGAATGGCCGGGCGGACGTGAGAACGGCGTGGTCTCTTTCATTGACAGACAGCTTGACGGGCCCTATCGTCGTTTCAGGGGGGATTACCGGAGAGGCCTCGACGCGATGACCGGGACCTGCCTGGAAAAACACCGGAAGAGGTTCGAGTCCCTCTCCGCGGAAAAGCAGACGAGGCTCCTCGGGGAGATGGAATCCGGCGGTCTCCGGGACGGCGGATGGAAAGAAGGATTCAGCAAGCGCTTTTTTGAAATGGTCCGGAGCCACGCCATGCAGGCGTACTACGGGAGCCCCCGTCACGGCGGCAATCCGGACTACGCCAGTTACAGGATGATGGGGATCGATTATCCCCCGATTCTCGGACAGAACCGGTACAGGTTTTGACCCATGAAGAACACGCATGTCAATGCGGTTGTTGTCGGCGCCGGAGCCGGCGGGGGTGTTGTCGCAAAAGAACTGAGCACCGCCGGACTCTCTGTTGTTCTCTTCGAAAGAGGAGACTGGGTGTCGTTCGAAGATCATGACAACGACGAGCTCCTCTCCCAGCGGACGACGGTGCTCGGAAATGCGTTCGGGCCGGATGATGACAGGTACCGCCGTGTCCTTGTGAGCGAAGACGGCTCGACCGGGATAGTCTACCCGAGCGATGGAGCGTACAGCAACGTTGCGGCGTGCGTCGGTTCCGGCACGGTGAGCTACGGGGCAATGGCATGGCGGTACATGGCGGAAGACTTCAGGATGAAAAGCACCTATGGCCCCGTCGGGGGATCCACCCTCGAAGACTGGCCGGTGAGCTACGACGACCTGGAGCATTGCTACGAGAAAGCGGAATGGGAGATCGGCGTCGCAGGAGACTCTTCGCTCAATCCGTTCGCCGCTCCCCGGAAGAAACCCTATCCGATGCCTCCTTTTTCCTACAACAGGGAGGCGTCGATGCTGGAATCGGCCATGAAGCGAATGGGGCTTCATCCCTTCCCGATCCCGATGCTCCGGAACTCGGTCCCGTACGCCGGCCGTCCGGCGTGCGCCAGGAGGCGGACATGCTGCGGTTTCGCGTGCCCGGTCAACGCAAAGTGCGGGACACACAACACCGTCATACCGGCGGCACTCTCGACCGGGAACTGCGAGCTGCGCACACGGTGCGTCGTGGGGGGTCTGATCATCGACGCCTCGGGGAGGATCACCGGCGTCGAGTACTTCGACGGAGACAACACGAAACAGGAACAGACCGCGGACATCATTGTCGTCGCCGCCTCTGCGACAGAGACCCCCAGGCTTCTCCTGAACTCGACGTCGAAACACTTTCCCTCCGGCGTCGGTAACCGGTATGACTGGGTGGGGAGGAACCTTCAGGGACACGCGTATACCGGGGCCTTCGGCCTGTTCGAAGAGGACATATTCGACGATGTCGGTCCGGGGGCGACGCTTGCCGTCAGCGACTTCAGTCACCACAACCCGGGAATCGTCGGCGGGGGGATACTGGCGAACGAGTTCACGAGACTCCCCTACCTGTTCTCCAACATCCGTCCCCCGGGCTCACCCATGTGGGGGGAAGAACACAAGGAATTCCAGCGGAAGTACTTCAGGCGGAACATCCAGGTGGTCGGACCGATTCAGGAAATGCCGTTCTTCGATTCCCGCGTGCAGGTGGATCCTTCTGTCAGGGATTCATGGGGAATTCCCGTCGTCCGACTTTCGGGCCGCAGGCACCCCAAAGACGCCGAAGGATGCGAATTCCTTTCGGGCAAAGCCGAGATGATACTGAAGGAAGCCGGCGCGTCCCGGACCTGGCGTCACGTTCCCGGCTCCGGGCTGAGCGGCGGACAGCATCAGGCAGGGACGTGCCGGATGGGGGACGATCCGCACACCTCCGTGACCGACAGATTCGGGCGGGTGCATGACACGCCCAACGTGTTCGTCTCGGATGCCAGTCTCCATGTGACAAACGGGGGGTTCAACCCCGCGCTCACAATCATGGCACTTGGCTACCGGGTCGGGGAGTATATTGCGGGGGAGTGGCAAAAAGGGAACCGGTTCAAATAGATCCCGAGACACCACCATACGCGCGAGCAGGTCATACCCGTGAAAATGGTCCGTACGCCCCTCCGTATCCTCACTGTAGCACTTGTTCTTCTTGTCGCCGCAGGCGGCGGCTTCTATTACTACTGGAACGCGTCATCTCCCCGATCGACCTGTGAGAGCTGCCATGAGATAGAGAGTTCGTCCGCTCTGTGGGCACAGAGCGGCCATCGGGATTTTCTCTGCAAAGAATGCCACGGGACGGCCCTGAGCAGCGGACTCCACAGCCTGAAAGAAAAGGGGATGATGTTTGTCGACCACTTCACAGGAGGGGGCCCCGAACGGATCGCGCTTGATGAGGAGCAGGTTCTGGAGATGACGGAGAATTGCAGGCGCTGTCACGGGACAGAATATGCGCGGTGGCTTTCGGGAGGGCACTCGGCGACCTATGCAGCAATATTTCTGAACGACAGGCACAACAGGGCCGAGCAGCTCAATGCGGACTGTTTGCGCTGCCACGGCATGTTCTATCGCGGGAGGATTCAGGATCTGGTGACGCCGCTCAGCCAGAAGGGCCCCTGGACGATGGCAGCGGCCGGGCAATCGAATCAACCCGTCATTCCGTGTCTCACCTGCCACAAGATCCACCGGGAAGGATCTCCGGCGGTCCCCGCCGAATATGCCGAACCCGGCAAGATCTTCTACAGCAGGCGGGGAAGCCCTTCAACCGTCCTGTTCTATGACAGATATGAGAAGATACACGTCCAGGCACCTGCTCTGCCGGTTCTGAAGCTCAAGGAAAATGCACGGGATGTGAAGGTCTCGGACGACCCCCGGCAGCGGGTTTGTGTTCAGTGCCACGCACCGGGTGCATTCCACCAGGCGGGCACAGCGGACGACAGGACCCCGAGGGGGGTTCACGAGGGACTGAGCTGTCCGGCGTGCCATGAGAGCCATAGCAATGAATCACGTCAGAGCTGCATAAACTGCCATCCGGCAATATCGAATTGCGGGCTCGACGTGACGAAGATGAACACGACGTTCCTCGAGAGCCGCAGTCCCCACAACATTCATTTTGTACGCTGCATCGACTGCCACACCAAAGGAATCCCCCCACGACGGAGGCCCCGGTGAACTTACATTTGCTTTCTCTCATCCTCATGGCCGGATTGGTCCGGCTTGCGGCGGGAGCTGCGGCGACACATTCGGCGGACGGGAGCACGCCGGTCACTCTGCCACTCTGGCCCCCCGGCACTCCCGGCATCACCTCAGGGGATGCGCAGGAACATGACGTCACCACCCCCGCGGATGGCCTGATCGGNNCCCGGACCCGTGAGACGGGGGCGGCGGTTCTCGTACTCCCCGGCGGGGGGTACCATATCCTGGCGATGGATCTTGAAGGAACCGAAGTGTGCGAATGGCTTAATTCCATCGGCGTGACCGCCATTCTCCTGAAGTACCGCGTGCCGGAACCCTCCCCACACACCGGGCCGCTTCAGGACGCGCAGCGGGCGCTCGGGATAGTCCGGTCCCGCGCGGCTGATTGGAAGATCGACACTCACCGGATAGGCGTGCTCGGATTTTCCGCAGGGGGGCATCTTGCGGCGTCTCTCTGCTGCAGTTTCCAGAAGCGGGTATACCCACCGGCAGATGATGCCGACCGTCTCTCCTGCCGTCCCGACTTCGCCGTGTTGATCTATCCCGCGTATCTTGCCGTCAGCGACAGTGAGTCGACGCTCGATCCGGCGTTCCATATGACGAAGGATGCACCCCCGGCGTTCATCGTTCAGACACAGCACGACCCGATAGGCGTGAACAACAGCATCGCCTACTACCGGGCGCTCCACCATGCCGGGGTACCGGCGGAAATGCATCTGTATGAGGCGGGAGGGCACGGCTACGGTCTGCGTCCGTCCTCGATGCCCGTGAGCGGTTGGCCGTCGCGCCTGGCCGAATGGATGCGGAGCATGAAGTTCATTCCCGCAGAGCACTGAGGTATCTGCACGTAACCCCCGATATGCTGCCACAGTGCCGCGGCCGCGCGTTTCACGGCTTATCCATCGTATTGTAGAAATCTTTCATGATCTTTTCACTGTCAAAGTTCTCCCACAGGACGACGGTGCGGGGATTCCCCGGCTGATCAACCCACCCGCCGTTTCTGAAACGGGGGGCGTGGATCACCACGGAGTCCGCCCATCCGGGATTCTTGACAATTGCCGCCGCGGCCATGTCGTACAGCGAACGGGACTTTTCCTTAACATGCTCAAACAGGTCGACAGAATAGTCTCCGAAACAGTCAAATTCTCCGCCGTGCCTTCCAACGACCTTGGGCGCAATGCGGGGACCTTTCCCCCGCATCTTCAGCCGGATATCGTCCACGGAGGCCTGGACCGCGGCCGTGCCGGTTGACTTTCCGTAACGGACCGTGGCAATCTCGAAGCGCACGCTCAGCCCGAGGATATAATTCACAACCGATGTATCGTTTTCAAAATTGTATTCTCCCGGGTCCGGGTAATTGCTCCCCAGCCATACTATGCGGATGGATTTTCCGATTGACGGGTCTTTGCAGAGGGCCAGCCCTATATTGGTGAGCTTCCCGATCGCCAGGATTACCAGTGTCCCCCCGCTCTCCTCCTTCGCCCGTGCAATAATGAAGTCCACCGCGGGAGAGCCGTCAAAGACCGGCCGATGCACGGTGGGACGGATTTCTTCGAAGCTCCCGGTCGCGCCTTCGTAGACACGGACCTGCGGAAACCGCCCGCAGAGCTTCACGACCCGTTCCGCCTCTTCCGCATGCTGTCTGATGCCGCCCCCTCCGAATGTCTTGTTGACCGTAATCCCCTCAATGTCGAAACTGCCGGGACTCAACAGAACATATGCGATTGCATGCTGGTCGTCCAGCTCATTGTTCGCATCGGAGTCGACGATGATCCTCGTTTTTTTTCCCTCAGGCCCCGCCGGGCCGGCAGCAGTGACAGGTTGGACGCAGATGAGCCATGCGCAGATCGTCAGCAGTGCCAGGGCTGCAGTGTTCAAAGATCGTTCTCCTGTTGAGCTTATTTGACGTTGTATGACGCAACGATCCTCCCGTCGCGACCCACAAGAAGGAGCGCGCCCCTCCCCGGCGGGATGCTGATCCGGAACCCGGCGCCGCTCAGGTTGTCCCGAAACGCCACGGGTGCGTTCCCGGCGCTTTCGGAGGTCAGCACGTAGAGCGTCGCGTCCGGCAACCTCGTGGGGCAGATCAGTATCCCGGGATCCTCGCAACCGGTCTCATACGGAAGAGTGACCCCCGCGCGTTTCATCGCATACCGGTAGACGCGCCCGATTTCATCGAGCTGATCCGCCAGCTCCAGGGGAGGCGCGAAGTACAGGATCCGGCCTGCGCCGAGCGGGACCTCGACGAAAGTCTTCCCTCCCCCGAGGAACCCGCGTTCAGCGTACGTCGTCCTGTCCCCGCTGTAGCTGAGCCGTGATTTCCCCCCCGGCCAATTCAGTTCCACCTCCCGGCTCACCATGGCCCCCGGGCTGTACTCCACGTTCCACTCGCGCGTCCGCTCCGGAACCGGCATCCAGTGTTCGTCGGCGTCGATCCGTCCTGACACAAGGAGCGTCGCCCCGGCTTTTACTCTCCCCATGAGCTGATCCCAGGCTTCCTGGCACATCACCCACGGGGCGGGGAGGATGATAAGTTTCGCCCCGCGCATCCGTGAGAGCTGATACTCGCCTGTCGCAACGGCGGCGCCCCTGGCATAGTTGTACAGAGCGCGGACGGCATTCTGTTGGACCGCCAGGGCCCAGCTCCCGAAGACTGAAAGCTGCAGCGACTGGGGGAGGACAAGCGCGATTTCGGGCGGGGTCGCCTCCGTTGCGTGCGCCTCCGCATCGCGGGCAAACGCGGCGACCCCGCTCACCGCATTCATCCATTGCTTGGAGGAGCCGTCACGCCGAAGGAGGCTGAAGATTTCATCGCGCGACCAATCCCAGTGAAGGACTCCCGTATTCGCATTAGCGAAGCCGAGGACAAGTTTCCGCTCCTCCAGTCCCAACCCCTGAACGTCGTCCCATCGCCAGGACCCGTCCATCCCCCAGACGGGCTGGGGCCCCGTTTCACCGATGAGGTTGGGTTTGTCCGGACTCTTGGCCGCCACGGAGTTCCACAGAAGTGCGTCATCGCGCCACCAGGTATGGTTCACCGTATAGCTGACACCGGACTCCGCCCAGAACTGATTCAGCACCCGATCTGCAACACCCCCTTCGTCCTGGCCCACGGTCACAGCCTGGTGCGAACCCGCGGAGCGGATGGACTGGATCATCGCATCCACCCACCCGCAGAATGCATCCTGCGCAAAGAGGTTGTAGTCCACGCCCCGCACAATCCTCGGGTTGCCGGAGCGCGCGGGTTCAAGATCAGCGTACGCGGGGAGGGGCACCCTTTCAATGGCGCCAAGCTCGGCAGGAGTAGTACGCCAGGCACGCGCAAGGCGGTCCGTCGTGCCGTACTTTTTCCCGAGCCAGTGCTGCCAGGCCGCCAGTTCCTT
>PMND01000007.1 GCA_003161955.1 Ignavibacteriota bacterium
CCCTTTATCATTACTACCTCAATCGGCTCCGTTCGCGTGGTGGGTACTGAATTCGCCGTCAGGAGCGGCCCGAAACAGCTGTATGTCGCGGTCACGCATGGCACCGTGGCCGTGTCATCTTCCTCCGGCACGGTCGACAGCACGGTGTATGTACACAGAGGAGAGTTCGTTCTCTGCAATCGGGGAGGACAACCCGGCGCGCCCGGAAAGAGTATGACCGGCGATGGACCGATGTGGCTCTCGGGGAGTCTCACGTTCGCGCACGCCGACCTGCAATACGTGTGCGCCGAGATCACCCGTCAACTGGGTGTGCAGATCCTTCTCAACAACAGGGGACTGGACACGCTCAAGGTAACCGGGCTGATCCGGGGAACGGATACCCGGCAGATACTCTCCGCATTGTGCGAGCTGACGGGGACAAACTACCGTTCGGAAAACGACGGTTATGTGGTCTACTAAACTCATCATATTTTGCCTCCTTGCCTGTTCCTTTGCGTCTACGGGTGCGCGCAGAGTTGAGACAGGGGCAAATCTGACATTTGAGTTTCATGACCTGGGCCTCCGTGCAGCTCTTGATTCTCTGATCGCACGCTTCGGCGTCGCCGTGCTCTATGTTGNNAGGATGGGAACCGAGTACGTGATCTCGAAGCGAAGGATTGTGCGTGCGGATGCAGGGGTGACCGTGAGCGGGGCCGTTGTGGACTCGATGACAGGACTTCCCCTTGAGAATGCAGTCGTTTTCCTTGCGGGTACCACTGTTGGAACGAGCACCAGCGTCAGCGGAGAATTCCTTTTGCGCTCCGTTCTCGCCGGAGGCCTGGATTGTGTTGCCTCGGTTGTCGGGCACGAGAGGAAGGTTACCCATATTCAATTGACGGCCGGGGATTCGATTTCTCTGATAATCAAACTCTCTCCGCACCTGGTTCAGGGAGAACCGGTCGAGGTCCTGGCGGCGGAGCCGAAGGATTGGAAAAAGAACCTGGCCCTGTTCGAGAAAATCTTCCGTGGAAGGGGCGAGTATGCCGAACAGTGCCTGTTGCTTAACCCTTATGTCGTGGATTTAAGTCTGCACGGGCAGATGCTTGTTGGTACATCCGACAGTCTTCTCTGGATTCGCAATCCGGCTCTCGGCTACACCATGGGAGTAGTCATCAGAAGATTCGAATGGGACCTCAGGCGGGATCAGGGGATCTGGTCTGTCTATGTCTTCTTCAAGGAACTTGATCCGGAGACCCGGAGTCAGCGCGAGACCTGGTTGGAGCGCCGCCGTATCGTTTATGAGGGATCATTGCGACATTTCCTCCGGGCCCTGGTCCACCGTCGGGTGTTTGAAGAAGGGTTCGAGATAAGGACAGGAAAATGGAGCGACAGCAGGATGTGGACATTAATAGGAGAAGATACGATTCAACTGGCGCCGCACGCAGGGACGCGTCTGATTGAATGGCACTACCCGAAGAGGATTCGGGTCGACTATAGTTCTCATCTCTACGCGCCGAGTTTCATGCGCCTGATGGGAGATTGTGCCCTTGTTGACTCCGCGGGAGTCGTCGTGAAGCCTCTCACGTTCGAGCTGGGTGGGAGATGGGCGGGAGAGCGCGTTGGCAGTATGCTGCCGAACGACTATGCGCCGGAGGATCATCCCTGACCTCAGGAGGCCCCCATGTTTCGATCTTTTCTATTGTCCCTTCTCATCGCCATCTTCATTGTCTCGTGCACGAATGACAACATCAGCCGGGCCTCCCTGACTTCACGGCAGACCGAAACCCTCCTTTCCCGCGCCGACGCGCTTCTTAAAATGGGAAAGGTCGACAGCGCCAAATTTCTCTATTCCCCGCTTGGGGATGACAACACGAACAATGTCCGTGCCTTGATCGGTCTGGCAAGGGTTGCTCTGGCGGAACGAAATTGGAGCGATGCACGGGATCTTGCTGATCGCGTCATTAAAATTGATGCTGCCCATCTCACTGCTCACTATATCGCGGCAGTTGCGCACCGTGAGATCGGGGCGTTTGCATTCCGTGAACCGGGGTTCAGCGGCCCGTCACGATACGGCGACTGGGGCCAATCCCGGAAGCACTTCACATGGATTCTGGAACGCGATTCGTCTTTTGAGGACGTACTCTACCAGTTTGCTCTCCTGCTTCGTTATGAGGGGGACAGGGATGGGGCGCTGGCGCTGGACTCCGTCCAGATTGTGAGGAGACCCGATCTTGTGGGTCCGCAGGTGGGGCGGTATACGCTCCTGAAATACTTCATGGTGACCGAAGATTCTACGTACTTCATCACGTGGCTTGAGAAGATGCCCGGATCCCTTCCGCGCTATTTCGCGGCGGAAACGTTCCGTCGTCACGGAAATCTTGCCGCCGCGGAATCGCTCCTGACGGAATTGCTCCGTCACCGCGGAGATGTCTCTCCACAGGCCGTTCGCCTTTCCCTCGCCAGACTCCGGTTTCAGCAGGGAGACGCACCCGGAGCAGAAGCTGAATACTGGAAAGCCGTTCAGGATATCCGCTCCCCACTTGGCTCGGCGATACTTTTCGAGGACTTGAAATATATCGTGTCGGACGGGGAGCTGGAGTACTATCGCAATCTGGATTCCGTCGGCCGCCAACGGGACTTCTTCCGCAGTTTCTGGAATTTCAGGAATCCTTCGCTCGCGCTCGG
>PMND01000059.1:0-7632 GCA_003161955.1 Ignavibacteriota bacterium
AGGGTTTACCGTGACACGCCGTTCCGTCCCGTTCGGCACGGTCGCTCTGGGGGGGAGTAAGCTGGACAGTGTCGTCGTGACCAACCTCGGAGCGGTGGCGCTCGTGATCGGGAGCGTCACTTCAACCAACGGGGCGTTCACGGTGAACCCTCCAAATGCCACGCTCCAACCCTCACAGGCGAGGACGTTCTACATCACGTTCACACCTGCGAACACCACGGCACAGACGGGGAACGTCGTGTTCACGCATAACGGGTCCAGTTCNNGTGACGAACATCGCGGGCGTGGCGCTCGTGATCGGGAGCGTCACTTCAAGCAACGGGGCGTTCACGGTGAACCCGCCGAATGCCGCGATCCAGCCTTCCCAGGCGAGGACATTCTACATCACGTTCACGCCTGCAAACACCGCGGCGCAGACCGGGAGCCTGGTTTTCGTACATAACGGGTCCAGTTCACCAGACACGGTCACTGTGAGCGGCACGGGGGGGAGCGGGGGGTTTACCGTAACGCGCCGGTCCGTCCCGTTCGGCACGGTTGCTCTCGGGGGGAGTAAGCTGGACAGCGTACTCGTGACAAACGTCGGAGCGGTGACGCTCGTGATCGGGAGCGTCACCTCAAGTAACGGGGCGTTTTCGGTGAACCCGGTCAATGCCACGCTCCAGCCCTCACAGTCGAGGACATTCTACATCACGTTCACTCCGACGAATACGAATCCCCAGACGGGGAACGTTGTCTTCTCGCATACTGGACCGAGTTCACCTGACACAGTCGCTCGTCAGCGGCACGGGAGCGACCGGGGGGTTTACCGTAACACGCCGCTCCGTTCCGTTCGGCACAGTCACGCTTGGGGGGAGCAAACCCGACAGTGTTCTGGTAACGAATAACGGGGTGGTGGCGCTCGTGATCGGGAGCGTCACCTCAAGCAACGGGGCGTTCACGGTGAACCCGGCAAATGCCACGCTCGAACCTGTCCAGGCGAGGACATTCTACATTACGTTTACCCCGACGTCTGCAAATCCCCAGGCAGGGAACGTAGTGTTCTTGCACAATGGATCGAGTTCACCCGACACGGTTGCCGTCAGCGGTACCGGTATAGCCACTCTCTCTGCCCCGGTCCTCATCTCTCCCGCAAGTGGCTCCACGGGTCAGGCGCCGTCTGTCGCACTCAGTTGGAGCAGCGTCAACGGCGCGACCGGCTACTGGCTTGAGATGGCGACTGATCCCTCTTTCACGATGATCGTCATAAATGATCCGACTCTTGTTTCGACCGGGAGACAGGTAAACGGACTTCCGCAGAACACGCAGTACTACTGGCGGGTCAGCACGCTGAACGACGCCGGATCGGGCCTTTTCTCGCCGGCATGGACGCTCACGACTCTCCCGTCCGGAGTTGTATCGGGGACTATCAGTTTTTCCGGAGATTTAAGTTCAACATCGTACAGAATGTTCGGCTTGCCCGGTGTGGGGACCAGGAAAGTCGGAGACATTCTCTCCGGGACGCAGAACGTCGACTGGAGGATTCTGAGGGACACCGGGAAAGACACCACGTATCCCACGTACTACGAGGATCTCAATTCGGGTTCCGTCCTGAAGACTGGAGAGGCATACTGGCTTCTCCAGAGAAAGGACTTGAACATTTCACGGACCGACTCACTCCCGCCGATTGCACCGGACGGGACATACAGCATCGCGCTGCACAGCGGCTGGAACATGATAAGCGATCCGTTCACCACAAGCGTCCAGCGCACTGCCGTTATCGCGGCGAACGGTCTCCCGGCGGGGACGCTTTTCTGGGAACAGATCGGCACTACCAGGACATCAAGCGGGACGACGCTCGAGCCGTTTAAAGGGTACTATTACGACAACGACATTTTAAGCCTCGCGTTGCTCAAGATCCCTTACTCGTTCGGGACAACCGTTGCCAGACTCGCGAAGGCCCCTGTCGTTGATTGGCGCGCCGAGCTTGTGTTCGACAGCGACATCAATACAGACAGGGACAACTACATCGGGATCGCGCCGTCGGTCGGGACCGGACGGAACGAGCTGGACCAGCATGAATCGCCCCTCTCGTTCGACCAGGGTTTCCTTTACTTCGTGCGTCCGGAGTGGGATCCGGTGCACCCCCGGTTCGCCACCGACATGAGGGCCGGACTGGGCGCCGGCCAGACATGGGATTTCGAAGTGTGGAACCCCCGAAACGGATCCGGCAAGATTACGCTCAACGGACTGGAGGGAATCCCCGCCGGGGACCAGGTGGTGCTCGTGAACGCGCTGAATACCTCTCCCGTGGATATGCGCAGGAGCAACGTGTACACGTACCAGAGTTCCTCGACGAAGATGCAGTTCAAGCTCATTGTCGGGACGAAGGAGTATGCGAACGGTGAGATTTCAAAGCTCGTCCCGCAGGTATATGAGCTCGCGCAGAACTATCCCAACCCGTTCAACCCGAGCACGACGATCAGCTACATGATCCCGGCCGGGACGTACGTCCGACTTGAGATTCTCTCGCTTATCGGGCAACGCGTCCGCGTTCTGGACGAGGGGTACCGCGCCGCGGCCACCTATTCAGTGATCTGGGACGGGAAAGACGAGAACAGGCAGACGGTCTCCAGCGGGATATACTTCTGCCGTCTGGTTGCAGGAGGAAACGCCGTAAGGACGCGCAAGCTTGTACTGATGCGGTGAGCGGGGATGACCCCGGGGTGATTTCAGGGCATGGAGAGAAAGTGAGGACATAGATCATCAGTATGAACGCGCGTGCCGTAGATGTTTGACTATTCAAGCCTGATGTCGTACTTTCCCAGAGACGCGGCTCTTTCTAAAACCGATCGTGCGGATTCAGACCCTCCCCGTTGACGGATTTGTGCCCGATGCCGGCCAGGGTCCCGTTCCGCCTGCAATCAGAGATCTTTACTTACCTGCGCCGCCGCACATTTCTGTTTTCATTCCCTGACCGGCTTCGAACGAGTTTTCGCCGCACTCCCAACGCGAGACTTTCCGGAGGACGCATGCAACCGGCACGTACACTGAACATGGCCATGATCGGGGGAGGACCCGATGCGTTCATCGGTGAAGTGCACCGTATGGCCGCACGCCTCGACGGCGGGATCGAACTCGTAGCGGGGAATTTCAGCCGCAGCAGGGAGAAATCAGAGGAAACGGGGCACAGGCTTCTTCTGGACCCGTCCCGGATCTACAGCCGCTTTGAGGAGCTGGCTGAGAAGGAGCGGAAACTTCCGGAGGGGACACGGGCGGATTTCGTTTCAATCGTTACACCCAACAGCTCGCACTTTCTCATCGCAAAAACGCTGCTTGAGTCCGGCTTCCACGTGATGTGCGAAAAACCCATGACGATCAATGCCAACGAGGCGCGCGAGCTTCAGCAACTGGTCAGGTCCTCAGGGAANNGGGGGGGAGCTGGGGGAAATCCGGAAGATCGTTGTCCAGTATCCGCAGGGCTGGCTTGCCACGCCGCTCGAAAATTCGGGGAGTGTGCAGGCACTCTGGCGGACGGACCCGGCCCGGAGTGGTGCCGCCGGTGCACTGGGGGATATCGGAACACATTGCGAGAACCTCTCGGAATACATCTCCGGCCTCAGGATCACGCATGTCTGTGCGGACATCACCACGTTCGTCAGGGGACGCCGGGTCGATGACGATGCAAACTGCCTCCTCCGCTTTGAGAACGGCGCAAAAGGGATTCTGCATGTGAGCCAGATTGCGATCGGTGAAGAGAACAACATTGCCATCTGGATCTACGGGACGGCGAAGAGCCTGGAATGGCACCAGGAGAATCCGAACTACCTGCACGTCAGGGAGCCGGACGGCCCGATGCATGTCTACGGGCGGGGAAACCCCTCTGTGGGGAAAAAGAGTGCGGCTGCCGTGCGTGCCACGCGTCTCCCGTCCGGGCATCCCGAGGGGTTCATCGAAGCATTTGCCAATATCTACTGTAACTTTGCCGACACGATCCGTGCCTCCCGCGCCGCAATCCCTCCCGACGAGCTGGCGGTGGATTTTCCCGATGTGGACGACGGACTGCGGGGGATGCTCTTCATCGACACGGTCCTCGCGAGCGCACGAAGCTCCGAAAAATGGACACCCATGCTCAGCTGAAGGAGAATAACGATGCCACGACCTGTCACCCTCTTTACCGGACAATGGGCGGACCTCCCGCTTGCCACGCTGGCAAAAAAAGCGACCTCGTGGGGGTATGATGGACTCGAGCTTGCGTGCTGGGGCGACCATCTGGACGTGAACAAAGCCGCGGTGGACAAGTCCTACTGCAAGCGGCAGCTCGCCATTCTCAGAAAGAACCGGTTGAGCCTTTATGCGATCAGCCATCACCTGGCCGGACAACTCGTGTGCGATCCGAACACCGACAGTCGCTCCGACGGCTTCGCAGCCCCTTCGTGCACGGGGAATGCGGAAAACAAACGGGCCTGGGCCGTCGAGACGATGAAGAATGCGGCACGCGCCGCCCGTAATCTCGGCGTCACGGTGGTCAACGGTTTCACCGGCTCGTCGATATGGCATCTTCTTTATGGCTTTCCGCCCGTCCCCGATCAGATGATCGAGGAGGGGTACAGGTACTTCGCGAAGATGTGGAACCCGATACTGGATGTTTATGACGAATGCGGCGTTACATTTGCGCTCGAGGTCCATCCCACCGAGTTCGCCTTTGATATCGTCACCGCGCACAGGACGCTCGACGCCATCGGGAGAAGGAAAACGTTCGGATTCAATTTCGACCCGAGCCACCTGTACTGGCAGATGGTGGATCCCGCCCGTTTCATCGAGGAATTCCCGGACAGGATCTATCATGTCCACATGAAAGACGCCGCGCTGCAGCTCGACGGGAAGTCCGGGATCCTCGGCTCCCATCTGAATTTCGGGACGCGGGGACGGGGATGGGACTTCCGCTCGCTCGGTCGCGGGTCTGTCAGGTTCGAAGAGATCATTCGTGCCCTCAATGCCGTCCGTTACACAGGTCCGCTCTCCGTGGAATGGGAGGACAGCGGCATGGAGAGGGAACAGGGCGCGCGCGAGTCGTGCGCTTTCGTACGGAAGATCGATTTCGTCCCTTCTGAAATAGCATTCGATGCGGCTTTTGAACGCTGACATCCGGCGCGGAGACGGCGTCCCGGGCCGGGCTTCGCCGGATGGCATACGCACTTCACACATCAAGAATTGACAACTACTTCAGGGAATCGACAACATGAAAACACCCGCAGCCGTACAAAGACCCGCTCCGTTCGCGCTGGCGATCATTCTGGCTTCGTGTCTGGCTTGCTGTGCTCCTTCGGGGATCGCCACCAGGGGAGGCGGCCCGGCCCCCGATCCGCTCATGGGTGACTGGCAGGGAAACCAGGTGAGCAGCGGCGGGATTGTCACACCGGTGGCAGTTCGCGTGATCGCACTGGGGAGCGCCACGTACCGCTTCAACATCCAGTCTTCATTCGATCAGAGACAGGACGCCCGAACGACCCTCGCTGAAGGAAGGCTCGAAGGGGACCGTGTCGTCCCACTGACCGAGTCGGGCTGGCAGATGAGGCTGGTGAACGGAGAGCTCACGGGCGAGACCACACGGGACATGGCGGCGAACTTTACGCTCAGGCGTATCGTGCGTCTTTCTCCCAACCTCGGCGCCAGAGCACCACAGGGAGCTGTTGTCCTCTTTGACGGGTCCAGCCTCAGCGGGTGGCAGCGGCGCGAGGTGAAGGACCGGAGCACGCCGGTGGGCTGGAAGTTGCTGGAAGGGGGGATCATGGAGGTCGCTCCCGGAAGCGGCGACATCATCACGAAGCAGAAATTCTCGGACTTCCGGTTGCACGTCGAGTTCCGGATTCCGCTTATGAGCGAGGCGCGAGAGCAGGCCAGGGGGAACAGCGGAGTCTATCTCCACGGCCGCTATGAGATACAGGTTCTCGACAGTTACGGGCTCAAGGGGGAGGACAACGAATGCGGCGGCATCTACAAGGTGGCCGCTCCGCTTGTCAACATGTGCGCCCCTCCCGGCCAGTGGCAGACGTATGACGTCACGTTCCATGCCCCCCGTTTTGGCGCAGATGGGAAAGAAGCGAATGTCGCTCTTGCGACCGTCATCCACAACGGGGTGGTGATTCAACAGGATCTGGCGATTCCGGGGCCGACAGGGGGAGCGATCGACGATGATGTGAAGGCCCCGGGAGGCATCATGTTGCAGGATCACGGCAACCTGGTACAGTACCGGAACATCTGGCTCGTCGAGCTGAAGAATTGACAGTCACGCCAAAGGGGGGTGAAACCGCCTCCTTCGTGAAGGACGTCATCGGTCCGCACGGGCGCTGTTATCCATCTCACGTAACGAGAGGCCCCTATGAAACGATCGATCTATCTTCAGCTCAGCGGCATGATGTTTCTCGAGTTCTTCGTGTGGGGTGCGTGGTATGTCACTGTGGGGAACTACATGACCCGGATCGGGATGTCGGACCTTGTCTACTGGGCGTATGCGGTGGGTCCTATCGGTGCGATCATTTCCCCCTTTTTCCTCGGGATGGTCGCCGACCGGTTCTTTTCCACGGAGAAAGTGCTGGGAGGGCTGCACCTCATAGGCGGCGTGGCGTTGTTCCTGGCGCCGCTTGCGGCCGAATCGGGTGCTTCGCTCTGGTTCATACTTCTTCTTCTCGTTCACATGCTCTGCTACATGCCGACGGTGGGGCTGGCCAACGCCCTGGCGTTCCACCATATCACCGACCAGGAGAAATACTTTCCGGTTATCCGGGTGTTCGGCACGATCGGCTGGATCATTGCCGGCGTGCTCGTGAGCGCGGTCCTCGGCGCCGATGAAACCGGGCTCCCCCTGCGCATCGCGGGGATCGCCGGCGTTGTGATGGGTGTGTACGCGTACTCGCTCCCCCACACACCTCCCGCGGCGAAGGAAAAAGTCACCGTGCGGCAGGTGCTCGGACTCGATGCACTTGCGCAGCTCAAGAGTCCGTCATTCCTCGTTTTCATCATAAGCTCGTTCCTCATCTGCATACCCCTCTCGACATATTACGCATACGCCCCGGTGTATGTGAATTTCAACGGTATCGTCAACCCCGCATTCAAGATGTCGTTCGGCCAGATGTCGGAAGCGCTCTTCATCGTCCTTATGCCGCTCTTCTTCCGCTTTCTNNATCTGCTACGACTTCTTCTTTGTCGCCGGCCAGATCTACGTCGACAAGGTCTCCACGAAGGAAATCCGCGGCCAGGCCCAGGGGTTCCTCGTGCTCATGACGTACGGCGCCGGGATGTTTATCGGCGCGCAGATTTCCGGATGGCTCCACAACAGTATCGTGACCTCGACCGGGGCCGAGGCCGCCGCTCAGTGGCAGACATTCTGGACCATTCCGGCGGTCATTGCGGCGGCGGTCGTTGTTCTCTTCGTGATACTCTTCCGGGACGGACGCTCCGCACCGGTCAAGGCCCCGCAGGCGGCATAGGAGGACGACGGCACTCACGCGGCGCACATTCATCAAGCCGGCACTGTCGCCCCGGCCTCCACGTCTCGATCACGCTCAACGGATCGTCGATGCGGATCTGATCTCCTACATGGACAGAGAATTGACGCATCCCGGGCTCAAGTGGCGCTCGGGGTTCATCGGGCTT
>PMND01000059.1:7702-8262 GCA_003161955.1 Ignavibacteriota bacterium
GACATCTGGGAAGCGTACAACCTGCGGCGTGCGCAGCGCATGCTCGAGAAATTCGGCCAGAATGTGAGCGCGTACGAGGACTACCGGCAGATGCTCGCAGAAGAAAGGGGGTTGGACGCGGTGCTGATTGCAACGCCTGATTTCTGGCACGCGCCGCAGGCGGTGGATTGCCTCTCGTCGGGGCTTCATGTGTATTGCGAAAAGGAAATGTCCAACACGCTCGAGGGTGCCCGCCGGATGGTGCGCGCGGCCCGGGAGACGGGGAATCTGCTGCAGATCGGCCATCAGCGCAGGAGCAATCCGCGCTATCTCCACTGTTACCGGAAGCTGATAAAGGAGGCGGCGATCCTGGGACGAATGACGACCGTCAACGGGCAGTGGAACCGCTCGGTGCAGCCGGACAACGGCTGGCCGAAAGGAGCCGTCATTGACGGCGCGGTACTCAGGAAGTACGGGTTCCGCTCTATGGCGGAGTTCCGCAACTGGCGCTGGTACCGTCACCTGGGTGGCGGCCCTGTGGTGGACCTTGGCTCTCATCAGATCGACATTTATAACTGGTT
>PMND01000127.1 GCA_003161955.1 Ignavibacteriota bacterium
TCGGCGTGGCTGAACCCGCCGTGCTTGCCGTCAGGAATGGTGATGAGTATGTTGTCGACGCCGGCCGCATCGAGCGCTTTGTGCAGCCGGACTGCTTGTTGATAGGGGACAATCTGGTCGCGGTCGCCATGGACCGTGAACACCGGTGGAGAGGACTTCCTGACGTAGGTGAGAGGTGACACGCGCTTCGCAACGGCTTCCCTGTCGGGGAGCGTACCCAGCCAGGAGACCGCGTAGTCCTGGCGGTTGGGTCCGGCAAGAAGCTCGTTCACATCAGTGATGCCGAACCAGTTGATGATTGCGTTGACATGCACGCCGGGGATCCCCGATTCCCATTCCTTCGACGCATCGAATCCGTCGCCGGGTTCGAGCAGGCCCGTGATGAGGGCAAGATGTCCGCCGGCAGATCCTCCCGTCACAACAACGCGGCTTGTGTCGAACCTGTACTTCCCCGCATTTCTGAAGACCCACTCGAGCGCGAGCCGGCAGTCTTCGACCGCAGCGGGTGCGAGAGCGACCCGGGCGAGACGGTATTCCACGTTCACGACGGAGAATCCCATCGCCATAAACGGCAGGCATTCGAGGGTGCGGTCCTCTTTGGTGCCTGAAACCCACCCCCCGCCGTGGATCACGATCATCACGGGGGACGGGCTGCCGTCATGCACATAGGCGTCGAGTTTGCATTCGTAGCCGCTCGCGGTGGAGTAGACCACGTTCGGCACGACGGAATAGCCGAATTCGTATCGGATTGCCGCTTCAAGTTCGGGGGTAACAGTGTTCTGTGCGAAGGCGATGGACGAAGCGACGGCGAGCAGACCGGTAAGAGCGAAAAGGATGCGGGGCATGGCAGCTCCGGATATAGTGACGTAAGATCGTGAAGCGGTCGAGAAAAAGCAACGCGTGCCGCAATTACGCGACCCACTCCCGGTTCTCGCATCTCCGGCGCCTGTCGGTTTAACGAAGGGCCGATTGTCGCACACCAGCGCGACGACCTTTCAAATCATTGCATGCCGGGTCGGAAAAGACAGTGTGGTGCTAGTCCATGAACAACCAGACTTCGGAACCGTCCCTGTCGTTGTTCACGTACACCGCTCCTCCGACCCTGCTCAGGAACGGGAGCAATCCCTTCCAGCCGATCGTGACGGTGTTGTCGTCCTTTCCATCCGCCTCGAATTCCATCTCCCCCAGTTTCATGCGGAATGTCCGCTCGCCGTTCTTGTATGTCTCCAGCACAACGCTCCCCGCGGTTCCCGCATGGCCGGGAGGGTCGATGTCCTTCATGTACAGCGTGACTTCGGAGCCGTTGTCAGGGTCCGTCGCGTGGACCGTCTCCCGGGTTCCGTCCAGGACGTCGCGGACCATTTGCTTTGTGATAAGCTCGCTGTCCCCGTGTTTGTTCAGGTGCATGGAGCCGTCCTTGTCCGCTTCGAGCATGGCGACCGCGATTCCCCGCGTGACCGCGATCGTCGTCAATTCTCCATGTTCGTTTTTCAATTCGATCCAGAGGGCCGCTCTGGAAGAACCGGCCTGTGCAGCCGAACATGCGATGAAGAGGCAGGCGAGGGCAAATAGAGACCGTTGAAGGGGGTTCATGTGAGGGCCTCGGCAGAGTGATGTGGAATGGGTGACTCCTAACGATACGAGGCCGGAGGGAGGAAGTTTCCTTTCTGGAGAGGACGGACGAAAAGGGCGCAAAGACGCATGCAGATGGCATGGAGCTTTATTCGTACGCACGGGGGCTCAATGACGCGCTCCTCATCAACAACCGCGTCGACAAGGGACGCGGACGTCCCGTCCGGGAATCAGACTCGGTGTCGTATGCCGGCGATTTCGGCACGCCGGAGCAGGAAATCGGAGGGCTGGACAACGCGCACCCGTGGGAATCGTGTATCACCATCGGGAAACAATGGGCCTGGAGACCCAACGACACGCTGAAAACGCTGAACGAATGCATCCATATTTTGGCGAAGACGGCCGGGGGCGGCGGGAATCTCCTCCTCAACATCAGCCCGATGCCCGACGGAAGATTTGAAAAGCGGCAGACCGACATATTGAAGGGGATCGGAGTCTGGCTGGACCGGTACGGGGAGAGCATATACGGAACCCGGGGGGGCCCCTACAGGTCCGCGTCGTGGCTCGCGTCGACGTACAAAGGGAACCGGATCTACGTCCACCTGCTGACACTTCCCGGGAGCGAGGTCCTGCTGCCGGCACTCCCCGGGCGGTCGGTGAAGAGCGCAAGGCTCCTTGGGGCGGGAGAGACGCGGCTGAAAATGGAGGATGGAAAATTGAAGATAGCACTCCCTGCGAAGCCGGTTGATGCGAACGATACGGTCATCGTCCTGGAACTCGACGGTCCCGCCGATACGATAGCACCACTGGATGTCCCGGCGATGTCATTGAACTGACAGAGGAGGGGAATCAGATCATGCAGATGAGCGGGAACACGATTCTCATCACCGGCGGCGGAACGGGGATCGGTCTTGCCCTTGCCGGCAGGCGCCCGGTCATTTCTTGACGCGGAGGCCTTGAGAAATAAAACCACATCCCGCTCTCGGCGGGATGTGGTTTGACGGTCACAGATTCGATATCGTTTCAGAAGTTACTTCGAGCTTAATTCCGGCAGCAACTCGATGATCTCTTCGTCGATCCGGCTGATGTTCTGACCGAGATCGTCCAGGTAGCGCCCATATGCGCCCGGACCGGCGATTTCATCGTACGTGGTGGCAATCACCTTTCCCATCGGCTGTTCGAGGTCGACGAACCCTTTCGGAAGACGGGAGGCGATTACCCATCGCGGCTCCCCGGAGTAGAAGCTTGACCAGACCGTTACCTTCAATCCCAGCTTCTCCCACACCTTTTTCCAGATCCCGAGCGCCTCCGCAAACCTGAGTCCCCGCCCCGGCTTTGTGTAGAAGTGCCTGAGAAGCGCCTTCTTGAATGTGTTCGATACGGAATCCGTGCTGAACTCCCTTCGGAGNNATTGGTTTCATAATCACGCGTATGCTCTTCGCTCAGGTCCTGCCGTCCCTCCAGAGCAGTCCAGGAATTCGGACCTTCATTCAGCTGGTAGGAGCCCTCATCGGACCCTGAGAGGACGCTGAACACGCGCCATTTCCAGTTACCCGTGTGAAATTTCGCCACGTGATCGGCGAGAGCCTTCTTCAACGCTGCGTCCTTCCCCGGCTTGGGCGAGACCCGGTAGGTGCTAAGGGTAGATTTATCCTGTGCCTGGAGGACAGTGCAGAAGAGAAGTCCGGCCAGGGCAAGCATGCCAAAGAAACGATTCATAGAACGCTCCAATTATTGAGTGTGATTGTGGGTTGGATGAAGATTTCGAATTCATGACGGGAATAAGCGGTCGAGAGGGAAAAGACGGATGA
>PMND01000071.1:0-25203 GCA_003161955.1 Ignavibacteriota bacterium
ATCATCCACAATCCTGATGTGGTTGTGTTTGACGAAGCGACTGCGGCGCTCGACGTGGTCACGTCGCGCGCGATCATCCAGCTTATCAAACGGTGCAGGGAGGAGAACAAGACCGTGATATTCTCGACCCACCGGATGGGGGAAGTGAGCCTCCTCAGCGACGACCTGGCGATCATCCACCGGGGGACACTGATATTCAACGGGACGTACAAGGAATTTGAAAACCAGATGCAGACCCGGTCTGTCGAAGACGAGTTCGTGCGTCTGGTGGAGGCCGCCTGACATGAGCACATTCCTCACGATATTCAGGAAGGAGTTCACCGACACGATCCGCGACAGGCGGACGCTGTTCATGATGATCGTGTTCCCTCTGCTCCTGGTTCCAGCTCTCATGATCGTTGTAACCAACATCCAGATGTCATCGATGAAGAAGGCCGAGGAGAAAGTCCTGAGGGTCGCGCTTGTGGCGCGCGCCAACGCCCCCGGTCTTGTCGCTGCCCTGACCGGGCGGCCCGATCTTCGCATCATCGAGGGGATCCCGGCCGACAGCATGGAGGCCATGATTGCGCGTGACAGCATCGATGCGGCGGTGCTCATTGCCCCGGATTTCGACGCCGCGGTGGCGCACATGACACGCGGGACGATCCGGCTCTATTACAAGTCATCGGACGACTTTGACATGGTCAAGCGCCGTCTGTCCGGCGTCATCGGCACGTACGAGAAGCAGCTCGTGGCCGAACGGTTTGCGGTGCTGAAGATGGATCCCGCGATTATCAATCCCGTCGTGATAGAGGAGCATGACGTTGCGTCGATGAAGGAGCGGATCGGCAAGTCGGTGGGAGGGATGGTCCCCTACCTCTTTGTCATTTTCTGCTTCATGGGTGCGATGTACCCGGCGATCGATCTGGCGGCGGGTGAAAAGGAGCGGGGGACGATGGAAACCCTTCTCACGGCGCCCGTGAGCAGGTTCCAGATCCTCCTGGGGAAATTTGCCGTCGTGGTACTCACCGGGCTTATGAGCGCTTGTGTCTCAATTTTAGGGATCCTCTTCGCTGTTCGCCGGCTCACGAAGATCCCCCCTGAAATAATGAATGCCGTCATGGCGATACTGGACGTGCAAACGGTCCTTCTCGTGCTATCGCTCCTGCTTCCGCTCACCGTGTTTTTTGCCGCGTTCCTGCTCTCGATGTCGGTATTCGCCAAGTCGTACAAGGAGGCCCAGAGCATGATCAGCCCGCTGATGATCGTGGTNNTGATTCCGGTGTTGAACGTGTCGCTTGCCACCAAGGAGATCATCGCGGGGACGATCAAGACGGGGCTCCTGCTCGAGGTGTACGCGTCGCTCCTTGTGCTTGCGGGGGTGAGTCTTTTCGGTTGTGCCCGGTGGTTCGAGAGGGAGGAAACCATCTTCCGCGGCGTCTGATCTTCGATATCAGCGGACTTTCGTCTTTGATCTTCCCTTCGTATATTAAACATCTTAACCGGTGCCCGCATTCCGCGTACCATCCACAGCGTTTCGAAGGTATTTTCCAATGAATAACAGGCTCATCCACAGAATCACTGCGGCCGTCATTTTTGCCATTTCCCTGACGCAGTACCTCCTGACGGTGCAGCCGTCCGTCCCGTTCTGGGACCCGGGCGAACTTTCCGCCGCGGCATACATGCTCGAGGTGCCTCATCCGCCGGGAGGTCCTCTTTTCTCCCTCGTCGGGCGGCTTTTCTTCATGCTCCCGGTTCCGGGTGATATCGGCCTGAGGATGAACCTGGTGTCCGTCGTGGCGAGCGCACTGTCGGTTCTTCTCCTCTACCTTGTGGCGGTCAAGCTGATCCGCCACTACAAGGGACAGGATCCGCAGTCTCCGCTCGATGCGCTCGGAACGTTCGGGGCGGCGGCGATCGGTGCCCTCGGGTTCTCGTTCAGCGACTCGTTCTGGTTCAGTGCCGTGGAAGCAAACTATTTTGCCGCCGCCACGTTGCTTTATTTCCTTGTCGTCTGGCTCATGCTCACCTGGAACGAACAGGCGGACAGCCCCCACAACGGGAAGTTTATCCTCCTGATAGTGTTCCTGGCCGGGCTCTCCGCGGGAGTACACCTGATGAGTGTCCCGGCCATACTGGCCGTGGTCATGGTTGTCGTTCTCAGGAAATACGTGACGGACGATAAGTTCTGCCGTTCGTCGGCATACGTCTTCCTCGGTCACGTCGTACTGCTTCTGGTCATCGCGGCGGCTCTGTGGGCCAATCAGACCGGGCGGTCGACGCCGTCGCTCGAAGATTCCCATGCGTTCGATCTGAAGTTCAAAGAGTGGATGATCCTTTCGAGCCTCCTCGTCGTTGCGCTCTTCTGGAAGAAAGTGTTCAACAGAAATTCGTTCTACCTCCCCGTGTTTGCGGGGGGGGTTGCGCTTGCGATCATCTATCCCGGCGTGATCAAGATGCTTCCCGGACTCCTCAGGACGATCGCGGGGGACAACATCGGCGGGGGACTCGTTGTGTTGATCGCATTGCTGGTCGTCCTTGCGCTCGTCGCCCGGTGGCTCGCGAAGGAAAAAATGACGATGCTGCACACTGCGGTCCTGGGGATCATGCTGGCTACGGCGGGGTTCACGACGTACACGATGATCCTCATCCGATCTGGGAAAGACACCCCGATGAACGAAAACGCGCCGAAGACATTCTCCGGGCTCGTCACCTACCTTGACCGGGAGCAGTACGGCGACTTCCCCATGTTCAAGAGACGGTGGTCGCAGGAATCGCACCAGCAGGCGATCTTCACGGCGTATTCGAGCGATCTTGATTTCTTCTGGCGTTACCAGATGAACCACATGTTCAACAGGTACCTGGCCTGGAATTATATCGGCCGGGAGGGTGATCCCCAGGATTCAGGCGTCGATCTGAAGGTCCTCTACGGCATCCCGTTCCTTCTTGGTCTGGCCGGCCTCTATTTCCATTTCCGCAACGACTGGAGGATGGCGTCGGTCTTTCTCATCCTTTTTGTGGTGATGGGGTACCTGATCGCATTCTACCAGAACCAGCAGGAGTCGCAGCCGCGCGAGCGCGACTACTTCTATCCGGGAGCGTTTTCCATATTTGCCATCTGGATCGCGCTCGGTGTCCGGGGGATCCTCGATCTCATCGCGGCGAAAATGAAAGATGCGAAAATTCTGAAGCCCGCGTTCCTGCTCACCCTGTTCCTCGCGCTGCTGTTCGTTCCCGTAAAAATGATGCTGGCAAACTACCACACGCACGACCGGTCGAAGAACTGGGTCCCCTGGGACCTGTCGTACAACATGTTGCAGACCTGCGAAAAAAACGCTATTCTCTTCACCAACGGCGATAACGACACGTTTCCTCTCTGGTATCTCCAGGATGTCGAGGCTGTACGCCGCGACGTCCGCGTGATCTGTCTGAGTCTTGCCAACACCCCCTGGTACATCCAGCAGATGAAGGATCGGCCGTACTATACCGACGCGCTCGCCGTCCCCATCAGCATGTCGGACGACAGGATCCGCACAATTCAGCCGGTCCAGTGGGAACCGCGGACGACAGACCTCATCGTCAGCCCGGAAGCGATCGCCAGGTACGGCGTCACGGATTCCACAATCCTGAGCCAGCGCAAGATAGTCTGGAGGATGCCGAACACCATGCAGTTCGGGACGACAAAAGCGATCCGGGTGCAGGATATCCTGATGCGGGATATCATCCTGACGAACCAGTTCAGGCGACCCCTGTACATCGCCGTGACATGTTCACCCGATGCCAAGCTGGGACTCGATGAATATCTCTGGTTCACGGGCCTGGCCTGGCATCTGGAGCCGAGGAAAGTGAACAGGGAGGACCTCGGGGTGGACCATGATGTCCTGGAGGCCAACCTGATGCACGAGCCTTCGGGCTTCTCCAGGACGCCGCAGTTCGGGTACAAATTCCGCGGGGTCGGGGACACCACGGTGTTCTTTGACGAAAACGCAAGCCGGCTCATGAGCAATTACCGGTCTGCCTTTGTCCGGCTGGCGATGTCGTATGCCAACATCAAGAATGACCTCAAATCGAGCGCGGCAGTGCTGGACCGGATGGAGTTGATCATCCCGCGCTCCAAATATCCGATGGGGTGGGAGCTGGAATCCGATCTTGCGCTCTTCTATCATCGCGTCGGCCGGATCGACGAGTTCAACCAGCTTTCAAACGACGTCGAGTCGGCGTGCGAACAGCTCATCGCGGATGGAAAAGCGAACGTGAATTCGTATTACAATCCCTACAGGGTCCTGCTCGACCTGTATGATTCACGGAAGGAGTTCCGGAAGGAACGGGACCTCCTCGCCAATCTCAATCAGCTCTACCCGAACACGCCGGAGTTGAAGAAAAGACTGGACGATATCACGAAAGTCATGGGGATGGACTCGACCGTCCATCCCGACTCGGCCCGTTAACCGCCGGGACTCCCCGGGACCTCATCCGTCCTGGAGCTCTCCTGCCCGGGAGATCTCCTCAACGGGTGGTTGAAGTTCCGAGGACCTCCGTATATATCAGGCGGGGTCCGCGATCACGCCGGTCCTGGGCGTGGACAACTATATTCACGCTTCATTCCGCAGGCAACTGTCAACCGGCCCGCTCGCCCGGTCCGGCATCAACCACACTCTTCAATCACTCGCAGGGAGGTCTGTATGAAGAATGCGCTTGTTCTTTTTTGTGTCTTCGCGCTGGCGGTTACCGTTGCTTTCAATGATGCATCAGCGCAGGGGAAGAAGAAATCGAAGATGCCCACTCAGGAGGAGATGATGAAGAAGTGGGGGGAGGCCATGACGCCGGGACCCGCGCATAAGAATTTCGAGCAGTTTGTCGGGACGTGGGACGTCGAGACAAAGATGTGGATGAACGGACCCAAAGGGGAGGCCAGTGTCTCGAAAGGGTCTTCGGAGTACAAGCTGGCACTTGGCGGGAGGTATCTCCAGCAGGAATTCTCGGGCGAGATGATGGGCCAGCCGTTTAACGGCGTCGGATATACCGGGTACGACAATTTCGGGAAGAAATATGTGAGCTTCTGGATCGACAACATGAGCACTGCGATGTCCACGATGGAGGGGACCATGGACAAGGAAGGGAAGACGCTCACCATGTGGGGAAAAATGGATGAGCCTGCCACGGGGGAAAAGGGGAAGCAGGTGAAATACGTTACCCGGGTAGTGGACAAGGACAAGCATGTGTTTGAGAGCTATGACGTCACCTCATACGGGGAGAAACAGCCGGTGATGGTGATTACGTATACCCGCAAATGACTCGCAACACCGTCGGCCGCTCCTCCCCTGCGGAGGAGCGGCACTGATGTACCTTCAGGAGAGAGAATGAAGCTTCTTGCATGTGTCGCCCTTTTTGCGTCGGTCGTTGCGCACGCACAGTCCGCAGGAGATGGTGAGCTCAGGTCCAGGGCGGAGGCGCTCGCCCGGGAGATGATCATCGTCGACACGCACATCGATGTCCCGGATATGCTGCGTGAGCGATGGGAGGACATATCGCAGAGGCTTCCCGACGGCGAGTTCGATTATCCGAGGGCGAAGGAGGGGGGACTGAAGGCCCCCTTCATGTCCATCTTCATCGATGCCGCGGAGGAGAAGAAGGGGACCGCCTACAATTCGGCCGAAGAGCTCATCGACATGGTCGGCAAGTTCACCCGAGACTGGCCGGACAAGTTCGGCCTGGCGGGCTCGGTCTCTGATGTCCTGAGAATAGCCGGGGAGGGAAAGATCGCCCTCTGCATGGGTATGGAGAACGGGGCGCCGATTCAAGGGAAGATCGAAAACGTGGCCCACTTCTACAGCCGGGGGATCCGGTACATCACCCTGGCACACGGGAAGGACAACCATATAGGGGATTCATCATACGACACGACGCGGACTTGGCACGGTTTGAGTCCCTTCGGAAAACAGGTGGTTGCCGAGATGAACAGGGTGGGAATCATGGTGGACGTCTCTCACATCTCGGATGAGGCGTTCTTTCAGGTCATGGAGATTTCGAAGGCTCCCGCGATTGCCTCTCATTCGTCGTGCAGGTTCTTCACGCCGGGGTTTGAGAGAAACATGTCCGATGAGATGATCAGGCTTCTGGCAAAAAACGGGGGAGTCATACAGATCAACTTCGGCTCTTCGTTCCTCACGGACGGATACCGCCAGAAGGAGCTCGCCGCGCGGAAGTTGATCGAGGCGCACCTTGCGACGCTGAGCCTCACACGTGCCGATTCGGCGGGGAAGGTCTACGAGCAGAACTACCTCCGTGATCATCCGCTGGGGTACGCGGATGTCACGGACGTGGTGTCACATATCACCCATGTTGTGAATCTTGTCGGGGTCGATCATGTCGGATTCGGGTCCGATTTTGACGGCGTCGGCGATGAGCTCCCGACGGGGTTGAAAGACGTCTCTCAGTACCCGAACCTGATCTACCAGCTCCTCAAAGCCGGATACACGAATGAAGAGGTCCGGAAGATCTCCGGCGGCAATCTCCTGCGCGTCTGGAGGGAAGTCGAAAACACGGCCCGTCAGTTGCAGTCCCTGAAATAGAGCAGGACACCCCTTGCGGAAGTGTCCTGCTGAACGGTTATGGTGAGTGGAACGGGGGATTCGGCCCGCGTTACATTCCGGCGAAGACCTCGCTGAAGAAGTCCTTCATGGCCTGCCACGAACGCCTGTCCGCTTCCGCATTGTAAGCGGCTCCCTTGCTGTTATCGGTTCCTGCCCCTTTGATCGTGAAGGCGTGCACCGCGCCGCTGTATTGCACGAGCTCCCAGTCAACCCCTCCTTTGCGCATCTCATCCATGAACGCGGTAACGTCCGCCTGCTTGACGTACGGATCATCTGCGCCGTGCAGGACGAGCACTTTCCCCTTGATATTTTTCGCCTCCTCCGGCGTGGCGGAGCTCAACGATCCATGAAATGTCACGACCCCCTTTACGGGAGCTCCGCTCCGGGCCAGTTCGAGCGCAGTCCCCCCGCCGAAGCAATATCCCATCACCGCGAGACGGTCCGGGTCCGCTTCCGGACGGCTTGCGAGGAAGTCGAGCCCTGCTTTCGCCCGTGCCCGCCAGAGCGTCCGGTCTTTGTAGTATTTCCCCGCCTCAGCCTGTGCCTCCTGTGCGTTTTTCGGCCTGACTCCCTTCCCGTAGATATCCGCAGTGAGCGCGACGTAGCCGAGTCCGGCGAGCATCTCCGCCCTCATCTTCGTGTCGTCTGAAACTCCCATCCAGTCATGAACGACAAGGACAGCGGGGCGTTTTCCCGTGATAGATTCGTCATAGGAAAGGTACCCCTGCAGCACGACATCCCCCTGCTTGTATTCCACCACCTCGGTTTTCACCTTGGCTGCTGCCGGAAGCGAGAATGCAAAAGCGGCGAGAATTGCCAGAAATCCCTTCATGGGTGTTCTCCTGTGTGGAATGTGGGTTGGACTTTCTAAACCCATGTAACAGGCGGGTCCCGCCCGCGGTTCCCCCGGCCCCCTTTCCTGGTACTTGCCTTCTCCTCGCACGAGGGCTATATTGTTGCATCCATGCCACTCGCCGACCCCTTCCATGCCCTCTAAGCGTCTGACCAGCCTGCTGAAGGCGCTCACCCGCCTCGATTCCCATCACAGGGTGTTCATTGCAGTCTTTCTTGCGGCGATAGTCCACGCCGCAGCGTCGCGGGATTTCCCTTTCACGGCCCGGCTTGCAATCACATGGACTGCGTTCGCGGGGGCGTTGCTCCTCCTCGCCTGGGGGGTGATGCTCTCCGGGGATCCGGGTGAGGTGAGGCGTTCCGCGGTGCTTCAGGATGCGGGGCGAAGCCTGATTTTCACGCTCGTTCTCCTTGCCTCCTGCGGGAGCTTCTGGGTAGTCTGGGTTCTCATCGGTCTCGCGCGCGGGCAGTCAGGCGGTTCCTATGCCTTCTACATGACGCTTGCNNTATTATTCGTTCGTTGTCGGGATGACAGCCCAGGTCTCGGATGTGCAGGTGACGTCGAGACGCCTCCGCCGCCTGACGCTTTTGCACGGACTCATTTCGTTTGCCTTTAACACGATCATTCTGGCTCTCACAATCAATGCGCTCGCAACTGCAACGCTCTCGTAACGAACAGGTTTTCGCTCTCGAAAGGAGACACGCCGTGAAATCGTTCATCATACTCTTCAATATCCTCTTTGTGTCGCTCCTTGCGTTCAACTGCAGGGGGACGGAATTCCGGGGTTCGGGGGTTGAGCGAGTTCTTCTTGCTTCCGGTGACATTCACAATGGATGGTATTTTGCGGGGAGCGGGGAGGTCGACCTTGACGGAACAGTGAACGGGGATGCCTTCATCGCGGGGGGGGTGGTGAACATGCGAGGGACGGTCAACGGGCTCCTGGTTGTCGCCGGGGGGCAGGTCAACGTGATGGGCACGGTAACCGACAGGATCATATCGGTAGGAGGCACGGTCCGCCTCTCGGGGAAGACGGAGAAGAGCGTGTTCGCTGGGGGTGGATCGGTTATCATCGAGCGGGGTGCGACGGTCGGGGAGTATCTCATGGCCGGCGGGTCTGACGTCCAGGTGCGGGGCGTCGTGGAGCGCGACGCGAAGATCGGTGCAACGACACTGAAGCTGACAGGAGAGATAAAGGGTGACCTCGATGCCGGGGTCGAGAGCTTTGAGACAGAAGAGGGGTCGACGGTCGGTGGGAACCTCACGGTCGCGGCAAAGGACTCAGGGAATATACGCATTGTTCCGGGAACGGTGCTGGGACAGGTTCACCTCAAGGCGGGGAGGGAGGTTCCTGCGCCCCGATTCCTGGGTCTGACGAAGGGGCGGCTTGCGATGCGCATCATCTTTTTTCTGAGTCTCTGCGCGACCGCGCTCGTTATCTCTTTTCTGTTCCCGCGGCAGCTTGCCTCCGTCGGGACGATCATCAACGGGAGGCCCGGGGAGAGCGTCCTCGTGGGGCTTGCAGCGCTCGTCCTCGTCCCTTTCATCACACTGGTGCTGTTCCTGACAGTCGTGGGGATCCCGCTCGGGATTTTTCTGTTTCTATATCTCTGCTGGCTCGCGTTTCTCTCCCAGATGGGCCTCGGCATCTTCCTCGGCTACCGGGTGTTCGGGTTTGACGGTAAAAGGGGCTGGGGGCTGTTTGGTCCCGTTGCACTCGGGATACTTGCGCTGTTCGTTTGCACGTTCATCCCGTTTGTCAACGTGGTCGTGATCCTGGCCGGGCTCATCGTCGGAGTCGGCGCCCTTGCAATAGTCACACAGGAGCAGTTCCTGATTCTCCGGTCCCGCTGACCGGTCAAACACCCCCCCCGCCGGATGAGGCCGGGGGGGCCTTCAACCTCACCTGCTCTTGTCCGGATACGGCGGCGGAGGCGGGAGCGTGACGGGGTGCTTTTTCATCTCTTCTTTGATCACCTCGATCGCTTTGTTCAGTTGCTCGTCCGTCCCGGAGTACTCCTTCGCGGGGTCGTTGTCGACGACGATGTCCGGCTCCACCCCTTTCCCTTCCATGATCCACTCCTTCCCTTCGACGTCGTACCGCGAAAACTCGGGCCTGTTGAGGAATCCGCCGTCCAGCAGCGGCAGGGTGCCACGGATGCCCACCACGCCACCCCATGTCCGCTTGCCGATCAGCGTCCCGAGCTTGTTCTTCCTGAACCGGTACGCGACGATGTCCCCGTCGGAGGCGGAGAACTCGTCGATGAGCAGCACCTTCGGGCCGTACACCATGCCGCCGGGGTCAGGCGCGGGGGCGGCGTTCCTCGCGATGTCGATCATTGTGATCTCCCGCTTCAGCCGTTCGATGATCTGGGGAGAGACGTTGCCGCCGCCGTTTCCTCTCGCGTCCACGATGAGCGCCTCCTTGCGCAACTGCGGGTAGAAATATTTCGCAAATGTGTTGAGCCCGGGGGTCCCCATGTCCGGTATGTGGATATAGCCGACCTTCCCGTCAGTCGCCCTGGAGACTTTCTCCATGTTCGCCTGTATCCATTTCAGGTAATACAGCTCGTGTTCGTCCCCCGTCGGGACCACGATCGTCTCGTGGCTCCCTTCCTCTTTCGGGTCGGCGTTCACCCGGAGCGTCACCTGCTTGCCGGCGGTGTTCACCAGCGACTGGTAGATGTCGGGCATGGCGTTTGTAGGGTGCCCGTTGACGGCGATGATGTAGTCCCCCTCCTTCACATTGACGCCGATTTCCGTCAGGGGGGACCTCCCGCTCTTCTCCCAGTTTTCCCCCTTGAGGATCTCCGCGATCCGGTAGTAATGCGACGAGGGATCGGGCTCGATCTTCGCCCCGAGGAGCCCCGTCTGGATCCTCTCGGGCCTGGGGTATTCCCCTCCGCCGACATAGGAATGGCCGATGTTGAGTTCGGAAATCATTTCGCCGATGACGTACGTCAGGTCCGCCCGGTGGTTGACATAGGGGAGAAGGACCTCGTACTTCTTCCGCACCCCCGGCCAGTCCACGCCGTGGAGGTGCGGGTCGAACAGGAAGTCCCGCATCTGCCTCCAGCACTCCCTGAAAATCTGGTTCCATTCGGCGCGGCGGTCGAGATCGACCTTCATGTCCGCGAGGTTCAGGTGCTCCTTGGCGTCGATTCTCGAGGTCGGGAGGTCGATGATGGCGTAGTCGCCTGCCTGGCTTACGAGCATCTTCTTTCCGTCGGAGGAGATCTCAAATCCGTTGACATCGCCGAGCTCGGTTTCCTTCAGCTTGTCGAGTTCGTACAAAAAGAGCTTTGGCTTCTCATCCTTGCTCCCGTTCCTGATATAGTAGAGCCTGTCGCCGGCGGATTTCAGGTTGGTGTAGGCCGCGCCCGGGATGGGGAGCGCGGCGATACGGGACTGGACACCCGGGGGGTCGACCGTGACCGTGACGGACTTTTCCGCTTCCTTCTTCTCCCCGGACTTTCCCTTCTCCGGTTCGGTGAGTTTCACCTCGTCGCTCTTCGGCTCGAAAGGAGACTTTGTGGCCTGTGCCAGCGTGATGAGATAGATCCCCGCCATGTCGCGATAAATGTGGTTGAACTCCAGCTGGCCGAACACGGGGCGGAAGTTCCTGTCGGAGACGAAGAAGAGATACTTCCCGTCGGAGCTGAATGCGGGCCCGTACGATGCGTACCAGCCGTCGGTAATCTCGATCGTCCGCCTGCTTTCCACCGAGTAGAGCTGGACGGTCGCCAGTTTCTTTTCTTCGGGCTTCGCATATGCGATCCATTTGCTGTCAGGGGACCAGCAGTAGTCCGTGAACTCCCATGCCGTCGCCTGAGCGACCGGTGTGACCGACCGGGACTCAACGTCGACGTACTGCAGCCGCAGCTTTTTGTCGGCCCACAGGATCTTCTTGCTGTCGGGGGACCAGTAGGGCTGGTACTTGTACGTATCGCTCCCCGTGGTGATCTGCCTGGCGGGCAGGAGGCCGTCCTGCGGGGCGATCCAGATCTCGTCTTCGCCTGATGCGTCGGAGACGAAGAGGATCGATTTACCGTCGGGCGACCATTTGGAATTCCGCTCGTGCACGCCGGGCGTCCCCGTGAGGTTCCGCGTGTTGCCGTATTTGGCGGGAACCGTGAAGACGTCTCCCCGCGCCCCGAAAAGCGCCCTGCTCCCGTCCGGAGCGATCTCGTAGTTCGTGACCTCCTTACTCACGTCGTGGAGGCCCCCCCTCCCCGATGCGAAGTCCTCCCCGATCATGATGCTGACTTTCCGGGTCTGCCCTGTCGCCAGGTCGAACCGGTAGATGAACCCTCCATTCTCGAAGACGATCGCGCTGTCGCCGAGCGAGGGGAACTTGATGTCATAGTCCGAGAAACTGGTCAGCTTTTCCGTTTGTCCGCCGCCGGTGTCGCAGACGTAGAGATTGAACCTCTTGTTTTCGTCCCTGTCGGAAACGAAGTACACCTTGTTCCCGCTCCACATCGGGTAGACGTCCTGCGCCGGGTTGTTCGTGATATTCGTCGTGGTCTTCGAAACGAAATCGTAGATCCATATGTCATCGGCCTGTCCCCCGCGATACCGTTTCCATGTCCGGAACTCACGGAAGACGCGGTTGTATGCCATCTTTGTTCCATCGGGGGAGTATGAGCACCATCCCCCGCGCGGGAGGGGGAGTTGTTCGGAGGTTCCCCCTGAGAGAGCGACGCTGAAAAGCTGCCCTTTGAAATCGTTCCATTCGATCCAGCGGGAGCGGTACACGATGTGCGATGCGTCCTTCCACGTCATGACGATATTGTTCGGACCCATCCGATCCGAGACGTCGTCCCTTCCGAGCGTCGCCGTATATGTGAGACGGTGGGGCACTCCCCCCTCAGCGGGCATTGCATAGACCTCCGTATTCCCGTCGTATTGTCCCGTGAACGCGATGGTCCTGCCGTCAGGGGAGAAACGGGCGAACATCTCGAACCCGGGACTGTCTGTCAGCCTCCGTGCGACCCCCCCCGAAGAGGAGACGGTGTACAGATTCCCCGCGTACGTGAATACGATCTGATTCCCGTGTATCGCAGGGAAACGGAGGAGGCGCGATTCCTGCTGTGCTGGCAACAGGGTCGCCCCTGACGCAAAGAGCACGATCAGCGTGAGGAGACGATGGACAGGCATGGGGAGTTCCTTGTATGGTTTGGACGAGAGGGGTGACCACAATTATACGGAACCTATGTGGATAAGTTCCACTAATTTTTGCGGATTCGCTTTTTGGTCAAAAAAACTATATCTTGAAATACACCATCACGGAAGGGGAACTATGAAGATATTGGGAAAGCGTTACACCGGTGGTTCTCTGCAGCTTCCTGTTCCGCTCGACCTCAAACCGGATATAGTGACGAAACTTCGAACAACCGGCCAACAGGTGAGTGCTCTCTACTGGCTGGAATTCTGGCACGATGCGCTTGACAGGGCGATTGTTATAAACACAAACAATCGCAAACCCATCCAGGACCTGAGAAGGGTGGAACGAGAGTACGCTGGAATGATCGAAACCCTGAAAGAAGGATTGAAGCAGTCATCAATCAAGACGGCCTGAAAGAGATAGGTCCGTACCACGCAATCCGACAGACACTTGCGAAGGCCCGGGGAACCGGGCCTCTCGCTTTCGTGAGCGCGTGGACTCAATCTATGCCCACACGCCTGGTATCTTCTCCCCGCACGCCTTGCACTTCCCTCCCGCGATCTCCATTTTCATCACGGTATATCCCAGCCGTTCCACGGCAATCCCCCCGCAGCGGGGACAGAATGTGTTCTCCGCGTTGTGCCCCGGGACGTTCCCGATATAGACGTAATGGAGTCCGGCCTTTATCGCAATCGCCCGTGCCTGCTCCAGTGCCGAAACGGGTGTCGGGGGAATCTGGTTCAGTTTGTAGAGGGGAGTGAACCTGCTGAAGTGGAGCGGCGAATCCTGCAGCCCGTTTGCGCAGAGCCATTCAGCCATCTTTCTGATCATGTCCATGTCGTCCGTCCACGTCGGTATGACGAGGTTGGTGATCTCGAGCCAGACCCCTTCCTCTTTGAATACCTTCAACGTCCGCAATACCGGACCGAGTCTCGCAGAATTCAGCTCGACGTACACTTTTTCGTCAAAGCTCTTGAGGTCGATGTTTGCGGCGTCGATGACCCTGCAGAGTTTGCGCAGCGGGGCCTCGTTGATGTACCCGCTCGATTTCCAGACATTGCGGAGCTTATTTTTGTGTGCGAGCCCTGCGGTGTCATACGCGTATTCGTAAAACGTCACAGGTTCTGAATACGTGTACGCGATGGAGGCGCACCCCGCACGCGCGCATTCCTCCACGACCTTTTCGGGCATCAGGTCGGCGTTTTCCGTTTCACCGGGGCTCATCTGTGAGATCTGCCAGTTCTGGCAATTGAGGCATCGCAGGTTGCACCCCGCGGCAGCGATGGAGAATGCCTGTGTGGAAGGGAGGAAATGGAAGAGAGGCTTCTTTTCGATGGGATCGATATGGACCGCGCACGGATTGCCGTACGCAGTCGAGTAGAGTTTTCCGCCGACGTTGACCCTGTTCCGGCAGCGGCCGGTCTCACCGGGACCGAGCACGCATCCATGGGGACATTTGAGGCAATGGAGCCCGGAGGGAGTGGATTCATAAAAGAGTGCTTCCGTGCTCCACTTCCCCGCCCCCTCCGACGGGGGAAGACCGAACAGTGACGTGATCTCCGGGGGGAGGCTGCGTTCACGCCCGGGAACGAACATGCATGACCCCGCGCCGAGACAGCAGAGTCTCAGGAATTCCCGTTTGCTGTATCTTCTCATGTGTACCTCCTCCTTTTGCCGGCGCGGGCCGCGCTCGGCCTGAACCGCCTGTTCTTCATGCGTGTGCCTCATATCTCTTCCGCACTCTCAAGGAAAGCACCCCTCCTCCCGCTGACACGACACCCGCGAGCACGCTCACGCTGATGAGCCCGAAGAGAGGTATTGCATAGACGCTGATAAAAAGCGCGCCGAGTGCGGACCCGAACAGGTCGAGTCCGTACAGCTCCGAGGCGACTTCGGTCGTGCCCCCCCGGCGTACACGCGTGGCGATTGCGAACTCGATTCCGGTCAAAACCGCCGCGGCGAAGGAGAAGGCGGTAATCACGCACTGGACGAGCAGGGGGTGGGAGATCATCCTCTGGAGCCAGAGGAGCACGATCGGAAGCAGCAGGCAGACGCCCGAGAGCGCGAACTGCACGACGATGAAATTGTCGATGCCGGGTCGCCGTACGATCCTTCCTGCAAGGAGCGTGCCGGCGGCAAGTCCGCCCATGAACGCCGTGATGACGATCCCCGTCATCTGGAACAACGAGCCGCACAGGACCTGGAATGACACAAGGAGGACGATCTCCACTGTCGAGGCCGCAAACCCCCCTGCAAAAACCCCGGCGCCGACGGCGCTGAATCGCCCGAGCAGAAGCAGGAGCGCGAAGCCCGCCGTCAGAAGCCATGGGCCCGGGTAGAATCCGAAGTAGCTCAACCAGTACGCCAGTTGCCGGTAATAGCAGACGGGTGTGAAGTCTCTGTTGAGGACCGCGGAAGTGTCTATCGCGGAGGTGATCTCCGCGCTCCGGCTGGCGATCAGGTTGTCGTCCAGGTAAAAGTGGTTGACGTAGAGCGTACTGACAGCCCGCCTATCGATCAGCCGCGCGATGCCGATATCCAGCGGTCCGTCGGAAGCCAGGAAGTAATTCCGCTCACCCGGGACGATCAGGACGTGCGCGAACACCCGTTGAAGTGTCATGTACAGGATCGAGGTGAGCCGGCGGGCCTCGTTTCCCTGGTACTCGGCTGCGGGGAGGAGGCTGATCGAGACCACCGCGCTGTCATTCAGCACGTGCTTGAGGTCCCCGAAGAATTCCAGTGTGTAGAACCGGTTCAGTTGCGCGGTTGCAGGATCCGGGAGATTGATGAGGGCGGCGTCGTACCGGTTCTCGGTGGAGCGGACGTACATGCGGGCGTCCCCGCCGATCACCGAGATCCTGCTGTCCTCAAGCGCAGTTGTGAACTTCCTCCCGATGCCGATGATCCATGGATTGATTTCCACATAGTCGACCCGCTGCACGCCGTATTTCAATATCTCCGTTGTCGTACCCGAAATCCCTCCCGCGATGAGGAGTACCCGGTGCGGAGAAGGTCTCTGGACCATGCAGTAGTGGACCGATTCCTCGTTCGGTGTCACGTCGTTTGTCGAACACATCAGTATCGAATTCTCGAAGAAACAGGATTCACCTCCCTGGCGTGTGACGGTCAGGTTCCCGTACGGAGTGTCTCTGAAGTACACGATCTCCTGTCCCGGAAAGAGGAATCTCCGCGTCCATGTATCAACCCTGTCTGTGAGAAGCGCCGCGATCGCAGCCCCCATCAGGAGCAACACCGACGCCGCGGCCACTGCGGCCCTCGCTTTCCATGCGAGGAAAAGCGCGACCCCGAGGTCGATGAGAAGCAGTATGAACAGCGTCTGGAAGGTTTCCAGGAACGTGGCAAGCGCGAAAGTGAATACGGCCCCCCCGGCGGTGGCGCCGAGAGACTCCCACGCATACACGCTCGCTGTTCGGTTTTCGCCTTCAATCGATGAGATCAGGTGCACAAAGAACGTAAAGAGGAAGCCGGAGAGAAGGCAGAACGGGGCAAGTATAACGAGCGAGGCGGCGAGCGCCTGGAGGATCCCGACCATGCTCCCGGCCGTAAAGACGATGTTCCGCATGGTACGGAGGAGCAACACCGTCGCCGGGGGGAGCACTCCGGAACACGCGAGTGCGGCGGCGGGAACAAAGGAGCGCCCGGCGAGGGGGGCTGAAAACCGTCCAAGGAAGGCTCCCGCGCCCGTCAGCATCATCCAGCCCGCAAGGACGACCCCGATGACAAGCTCGTTCCCCTGAAAAACGGAAACAAACTCCCGGAGCAGTATAACCTGGGTGGCGAGCGACGTCATCCCCAGCGCTGCCACCGCCACAGCCAGATCTTTAGCCCTCCGGTTCTCCAAAGACGATCGCCTCGTAGACGTAGAGCTCTGCATCTTTCCAGCCATCCCAGCCGATCCCCGCCTTGTCCTGGGCGCAATGTCCGAGGAATTCCTCCTTCGTCCAGTTGGTCTCCTGCGCGACCTGGGGAAGAAATGTTCCCGAGCGGGTCCCCTTCTTGATGTAGATTCCCTGTTTCCCGAGTTCGAATTCGGCGATCGAACCGATCTTCCGCATCGGCGTAAGCACGGAGATCTCTATCTGGAGATTCTTTACTTCGGAAGGCTCGACGGGGCTGAACCGGTAATCCTGCGATGCCGAGGCCACCGCCATGAGTTGCACCACCCGGTACAGCGGCTCCGTGGCGTCGAACCTCCCGATGCATCCCCGGAGCTGGTGATGTTCGTTCAGCGTGACAAACGCCCCGCATTGTGCCCGGAGCGATGATGTGAGCGTCGCCGGGTCAATCTCGGGGACGCTGCCGCGCGTGACGTACTCTTCGACGGTCCGGCGGGCGACGGAAAGGAGCGTCTTCTTTTCCCCGGGTGTGAGAGAAAACGTCTCCTTCGCCCCGGGTGTTTTCTCTTCCGATACTGCGATGGCGTTGTAGCCGACCACCCTGTCCCGTTCGCCGGCCGGCGAGTCCCCCGAGTTCTTGTATTGTACCGGGGTGAACTTGTGCCCCGTCCCCCCCGCGGTCATGCAAAGAAGGGTCAGGACGGCCGACCAGCCGCAGAGGCTGGTGACGAGGTTCGGTACGCCAGCCCCGGCGTTCCTCTCCATGGTCGCGATCAGGCTGTCGGGGGAATTCGTGAGTATCGCTCCCGCGGTCGCCTTGTCGACCCGGACGGCGTCATTGTATGCGGGGTAGTGGGAGAAATCGCTGCTGATGACGAACAGGTTCGATCTGTTCAGGTATGGCCGGAGGACTCCGGCGATCATCCTGCACGTTTCCAGGGAGTTCGCACCGACGACGATCGGGACGATCCGAAAGGGTTTCAGGAGTATATGCTGGAGGAACGGCACCTGCACTTCCACGCTGTGTTCCGCGGCGTGCGCGTCCAGCCGGTTGCTGAAAAGCGGGTTCGCCCGTATCAGCTGCTCGCCGAGTGTCCGGTTCACCTCGACGCTGCCGAGCGGTGTGAGGAAATTACCCGCCGTATACACAGATGCCCCCTCGAAGGAGACGTTGTGACTCGGGCCGATGATGAATATGTTGTCGTACGCTTTCGTCCTGTCGATGGCGTTGTATCCGGATGCAGCAACTTCACCGGAATAGACGTAACCTGCGTGCGGGACGATGATGGCGACGACATCGGTCAAGCCTTCCCCGGGGAGGGCGCGTGAAAAGAGATCAGTGAGCATCCGGTCAAGTTCAACGCGCGTGCCGGGATAGAAGGAGCCCGCGACGGCCGGCTGCCTGTCCGTGGCGGGTTTCTGCGCGGTACAGGAAGATGCGAAGAGTAACAGGGGGATCAGGAGGAGCGACGGTTCTTTGAGGTACATGTGTGCCACCATCAGTATAACTGCGGATCGACGTGCGAATATTCTCCTACAAATCTACCCCAACCTCATTGCAATGTCAACGTGTCAATTATTCATCGGGCATTNNGTAACACAGGTTCCGCAGCGGCGTACTAAGAAATGGACCCGGGCGGCTTTCTGCTCCCTTCCGGTCCCTCCACGACGGATCTTATACCAGGTACTTCACAGGCGACATGGAATCGTTCAGCAGCAGAGTTTCAGAACTGACCGAAGAGCATCTTGCTCTCTGGTCGGAATCCCCCGGCACTCCACCCGGCCATCTGCGCCGTTTCTCCGCCGCCGACAAGGCGGAGAAAGAGCGGGATGTCGAATTCCTTCTGAAAAAAAGTCTCCCCCGGATGGATCATTACGAAGAGATGGAGGAGGGGGAGCGGGCGCGTTATCTCGGAAGGGCTCACACAGCTCTCGGGAAGCTCATGACAGGGGAAGGGGATCCCGCCGTCGACCGGTTCTTCACGGAATGTGAATCGGCGGGAAAGATGTTCGTCAGCAGGGCGAAGGAATTCGACCCGTCGCTTTCCGATGACGACATTCACCAGGCGCTCAGAAACCAGTGGGTTTTTAACAGCATACAGTCGTCCCTGGCACACCCCGTGACCCTGACATCCTCCTCTCTCGGGTACAGCCTGATGTATCCCTTCACGGACAACTGGATCGACGGAGCGGGCCACACCCCGGCGGAGAAAGACCGGTTCAATCAATCGTTGAAATTGTGGCTTGAAGGGGAGACAGTGACGGGGAGCGGACCCGCTGACGGGGGTTTCCGGGAGCTTCTGCGGATGATTGAATCGGAGTATCCCCGGGAGCGTTATCCCGATGTGTACGACAGCCTGCGCGCTATCCACCGGGCACAGCAGAGGAGCCTTATTCTCCATGGCCCCGTGGGGAAGCATGAGGAATCGTTTCTCCAGTCGCTCACGATCGAGAAGGGGGGGACCTCTGTTGCCGTGGACGGGTATCTCATCTCGGGCGCGCTCGGGGCGGACTCTCTCCACGCAGTATTCGGTTACGGCGTCGTCTTGCAGCTCATCGATGACCTGCAGGACATACGTGAAGACACGGCGGCGGGTCACTCGACGGTGTTCACCCGGGTCTGCCGGACCGGACCGCTCGACGGCGTGACCAACCGTCTTATCAACTTCACCTGCGAGACAATCCGTTTGCTGGACGGTCTCTCTTCAGGCGGAGGCACATCGCTCTCCGGGCTCATCGAAGGGAGCTGCATATTTCTGATCCTGGAGGCGGTCGCGCGATACAGTCATCTGTTTTCGGGGGCGTACCTGCGGATGGCCGAGGAGTTCTCTCCTCTCCGGTTCTCGTATCTGGGAGGACTCCACGACCGGGTCAGGACGAATCTGGCCGCGCGTGAGCATCTCCTCTTTTCTGCGTAATCCATTCCTTTTCTCCATATCCTTGCATCGATTTCCCATGCCTCGTTCTCCATCGTCCGTCACCTGCGCCAACATTCAGGAGAATTTCCTCCATGCATCGTAGAACGATGGTCCTGCTCCTCCTCGTGCTGGCATCCCGGCTCCCCGCCGTCGCACAGCTCCCCCCCCTGATCGACAGGGAGCTTTTTTTCAGAGAACCCGATGTATCCGGTTCTCAGATCTCACCCGATGGCAGGTTCATCACATTCTTGAAACCGTTCAAGGGGATACGCAATATCTGGATGAAAGCACGGACGGAGCCTTTCGAGGGCGCCCGGCCGATTACGGCCGATTCGGCGCGTCCCGTCAGTGCCTATTTCTGGTCGCTCGACAGCAAATACGTTTTTTACGCCCAGGACAAGGTTGGCGACGGAAATTACCGGATCTATGCGGTCGATCCGAAATCCTCCGGCGACCCTGTGCCCCCCGCCCGGGATCTGACACCCCTGGGAAAGATCCGCGCCATTGTCATCGATGTCCCTCGAAGATCGCCGGGTGAGATCCTCATAGGTCTGAACGACAGGCGTCCCGACGTGGACGATGTGTACCGGCTCACTCTATCCACCGGGGCGAGGAAACTCCTCTGGAAAAACGAGCAGAATATCGTCGGGTGGCTGACGGACATTGATGGGGCACTCCGGCTCGGCCTGCGGCAGACCCCCGACGGGGGTACGGAGATCCTGCGGGTTGACCGCGATTCGCTCGTCCGGATCTATGCGGTCAACGAACAGGAACAGTGTTACCCTCTCCGGTTCACCCCGGACGGAAACAGGTTTTATCTCGCCACCAATAAGGGGGCCGCGACCGACAGGATGCAGCTGGAGCTGTTTGATCTGAAAACCGGGACCACCACGCTTGTCGAAAAGGATCCGGAGAACGAGGTCGATTTCTCGACCGCCATATTCTCCGATGTGACAAACGAGCTCCTCGCGACCGTCTACGCGGGGGACCGTCAGCGGGTGTATCCGAAACAGAAACAGTTCGCCCGCGACTGGGAGCAGATGAAGAAGATCCTCCCCCCGGGGGAATTCTCGTTCGGCTCATCGACACTTGATGAGACGATTTCACTTGTGGGCGTCTCGAGCGACGTGGACCCCGGTTCGCGTTATCTCTTCGACCGGACGACGGGGAAGGCCGAGCTGCTCTATCACGCGTGGCCGAACCTCCCGTCCTCTGACCTGGCTCCCGCGAAGACCGTCCGGTACACCTCGCGGGACGGTCTTGTCATCCCCGCGTACCTGATNNGCGGGGAACAAGCAGTGGGGGACCGGGTTCATGCAGCACGACATCAGCGACGGGGTCAAATACCTCATTTCGGAGAATATCGCCGATCCGAAACGCGTGGCGATCTACGGCGGTTCGTACGGCGGTTATGCGACACTCGCGGGGCTTGCGTTCACGCCCGAGCTCTACGCCGCCGGGGTCTCCTACGTCGGACCTTCCAATATCATAACGCTTCTGAATTCCATTCCCCCCGACTGGACTCCCATGAAGAAGGTGTTCGACGTGCGGGTGGGTGACATGTCGAAACCAGACGAGAAAAAGATGCTGGAGGCTCAATCCCCGCTCAACTCTGCGACGAACATCAGGTCTCCCCTCCTCGTCGTGCAGGGGGCCAACGACCCCCGGGTCAGGAAAGCGGAGTCGGACCGGATCGTCATTGCGCTCCGCGACCGCGGGGATGCGGTCGAGTATCTTGTGGCCCCCGATGAAGGGCACGGCTTTGCCGGCCACGACAACAGGATGGCGCTGTATGCGGCGATGGAAAAATTCCTGGCGCGTTACGTCGGCGGGCGCTGCCAGGATTCCGTCCCACCCGGGGTAAAAAAGAGGCTCGATGTACTCACCGTCGACGTGAAGTCCGTGAAGGCTCCGGCCGCCGCCCCGGCGGAGTCAGCCGTGGCGCCGCAGGCGCCACCCGAGGCACAGTTCAGGCCCTCCAGAATATCCGCAGGCAAGGAGAAGGTCATAACCAGATTCACGATGACGGGGCAGAAGATGGTCATGACGACCGTCCGGTCGGTAACCGCGGCGCGCTCCCGGGGGAGGAAGATCTGGCGGGTGGTGGACGTTACGACCGGAGGGATGGGCGCGGGCACGGACACAGTCGATATCGACGCTCAGACGGCGTGCACGCTGCACCGCGGGGCGATGCAGGGCCCCGGAATGCTCCTCCTCGACTTCACCCCGGAGGGGGTCAGGGGGAGCATGAACATGCCGGGAAAACCGACTCCCGTCGACGTGAAATTCTCGGGGCAGATCGTCTCCGACAACGCGGGGATCGATGTCGCCGTCTGCACGCTCCCGCTCAAAGAAGGATACCGCGCGACGCTCAACATGTTCGACTCTTCAATATGGAAAGTGCGGCCGATGACTCTGTCAGTAACCGGGCGGGAGAAGATCACCACGGAGGCCGGGTTGTTCGACGCGTTCGTTGTCGATGTGAAGCCTGCGGATGGCGGGAGCGGGAACCTGAAGTACTGGATCACTTCGACGGCCCCGCGGATCGTCAGGAACGACTCCGAGATCCCTGAATCGATGGGAGGGGGGATCATAACGACCGAGCTGGCGAAATAACACGTGCGCCCGAGCCCTGTCATTGCGGGCGGAGCGACGGTGGAAATGCAGCGGGCCCTCATGCATCGCGTGATGCAGGAGGGCCCGCATGAGACTCCCCTAAAATTGACGGAACGAGGTCAGAGCTTCTCTCCGCACTCGACGCAGAACTTGGCGCCCAGGGTGTTGACCCTGTGGCATTTGGAGCAACGAGGGGCTTCCAACGACTTGCCGCACGACGGGCAGAACCGTGCGTCCTTTGCCACGCGTGAGTTGCAGTAGATGCACGCCATCGTATCCGTTTTCGGGGCCTTCAGCTCCGCGACGCTTTCTTCCTGGTCTTCCTGAATATCGCGCGTCGCCTTCCTGAATTCTCTCATCCCCTTGCCGAGTCCTGCGGCGAGTTCCGGTATCTTCTTTGATCCGAAGAATATCAGCACGATAAGGACAATGATGATGAGCTCGGTTGCTCCGAGGTTCCCCATGGATTCCTCCGAATGTGTATAATCAAAACGTACGAAATTCCGGGCTTAAGTCAAAATCCCGGCGCCGGGCTCCCCGTTACACCCGTGCTGCCGCCGTCGCGAGGCATGTGTAATATTCGCTCCCCCCGTAGTAGAGCCACCATTTCCCCCTGTACAGCGTGAGTGCATTGAAGAATATGCAGTCGCGGAATGTGGAGATGGGCTCGTGCGGGGGTTCGGCGCTCAGTCCGATTTCCCAGGGATACTTTTCGTCTGCCTGAAGTACCGGTCGCGGCAGCCAGGCCCGGGGTTTTTCGGGATCGGTCGCCGAAAAGAGGACCTCGCCGATCGCGTAGAAATGCCCCGTGTGGTTCCCGCCCGTGAAGAGAATGATGTCCTCCGGCTTCTCCTTCGAGTAGTGCGCAAGCGCGAGGCACCCTTCCCCGCCGGGCCAGCGCTCCTTGACGTCGCGCGACTCCCAGTGAATCAGATCGTCTGAGTACGCCATGAGGCCGTCGTTGATGTACATGATGAACTTCCGGTCGACCTTCACCGCTCTGTTCTGCGGGTCGTGCAGGACGACGCCGTTTCTGTGGGTCCTCGTTGCCTTCGGAAACACGATCCCGTGTTTTTTCCAGTGGAGGAGGTCGGTCGATGTCGCCAGGAACGTTCCGTTGACGGAATGATCGGCCTGATGTTCCCAGTCCCACTGGTTGCAGAACAGGTAATAGACCCCCTGATATTCGACGAGGTTGACGTCTTCGTAGCTGTATCTGTGGTCGGTCCCCTTCCGGAAGAACGGGCTGTTGGCCGTGTCCTTCGTGAAATGGACGCCGTCGTCCCCTGTTGCCACCCCGATGTCGCATATGTAGTCAAAATCGCTTTTCATCTTCACGTCGAGCGGGCGCTCTCCTCTGTAGACATAGTAGAAGCGGTCGTTGCGGATGATGATCGCGCCGTTGTGCACTCCCCCGTCCATCCGTCCCGTGTCCCAGGCCCCCGGACTCGGCGCAAGGACAGGATTCCCCGGGTGTTTCGTGAACGGACCGATCGCCCAGGGGGCCTCATGCCACATCTCCTTCTCGTTGACTTCTCCGGTGGGGAATCCGCCCCAGTATGCAGCGGGATCGTACACCTGCTTGACCCACCGCTCGGCGTACGCTTTTGAAGGGAATTGGATGTGGTTGGCCCCCCCGTCTGTAACCCCTCTCGTTTGATCCTCTTTCAGTGAAGTCCCTTTCAGTTCTGTGGTCGTGGGTCCTTGTTCGCGGGGTAGTAATCTATCCGACTTTTCCCTGAATCGCAATTCTTATTTCCGTTATTCCGCCCCCTCCCGCGCAAAAGGGGATTAATCCCAAAAAGGACTTGACTTTCATCTCTAGCCTCCATAATATCAAAACGTTTCGATGCCCAGCCTGTCCCTTTGACCTGTTTCCACGGCAATAATGCTCCTGTTTGGAGGTTTTACAACACTTTACTCAGGCGATACACACATAGCTCATTTCTAACCGATTTAGGCCTTAAAGCGTTTCGAGGAATTAAGAGTGAAGCACCGCCCCACCATCCGCGACGTCGCCAAAAAAGCAGGGTTGTCGCTTTCGACGGTCTCACTTGTGATCAACAACCGGGGAAACGTTAGTCCCGGGACCCGCGAGTCGGTGCAAAAGGTCATCCGTGAGCTCGCATATCACCCCACGCGCTCTGCGCGCGGGCTTGCCTCCAAAACAAGCGGGAATATCGGGTTCATACTCTCCGAAGAACACTTCTCCCAGGCCGAGCCCTTCTACACACGGATATTCCTGGGGACGGAGTTTGAGGCCCGCGACCACAACTATTATATCCTCCTGACGACGGTGGGGAACCAGTTCGATCCTGACGAATATGTGCCGAGGTTTCTCCTCGAAAGGAACGTCGACGGAATCATCATCGCCGGGAAGGTGAACGAGAAGCTGATCTCGCACATCGATTCCCTCGGTCTCCCCATCGTCCTCGTCGATTATGAGATAAAGAGGGCACACCATTCGGCGGTCCTTATCGACAACTGGCGGGGTGCGACGCTGGCGGTGGAACATCTCCTTTCGCTCGGGCACAAGAGGATCGCGTTCGTCGGCGGAGACATCCGCCATCCCAGCATCACCGATCGCCACGAAGCCTATCAGAACACGTTGCACATGGCGGGCGTCTTCCTGGAAGAGTCGTATGAGGTCACCGATGAGGAAGAGACGTCTGTTGCGGGAGGAACGTCGTCGGCCGAGAGGCTTTTCGCCTCCGGTGCGAAGCCCACGGCGATATTCGCGGCGAACGATGCCATGGCCATCGGCTGCATGCGGTACCTGAAGTCCCGCGGCATGAGCATTCCCCAGGATATCGCCATCGTCGGCTTCGACGACATCGAAATAAGCTCTCATATCGAGCCTCACCTTACGACGATCCGTGTGCTGAAGGAGGAAATGGGAAAAATCGCCGTGCAACGGGTCGTGGACAGCATCAATGCCAAGACAAAGACAGTCGTTACAACACATGTGCCTGTCGAGCTCATCGTCCGGGAATCGACGGTGGCGCTGGCGCATGTGGAGGACTAGATGGAGGGGCGGGAGGATGCACCAATTCACGCTTCACATACACAACACTTACACGGGAGGCAGGTTATGAGTAGAACTACACGCTGGATGTGGCCGGTCCTCCTCGCGACGTTTGCGACGGGGCTGGCTTTCGCTCAGGCGACGGATCTCCCCTCGATCGCAAGTTTCGAGGGGGCGCTTCCGGCATACTGGACGATG
>PMND01000071.1:25277-25512 GCA_003161955.1 Ignavibacteriota bacterium
CGAAGCTGCCGGTCAACCAGACGACGGCGTCGAGCGCCAGCTTCGTGGCTGATACGAACATCGCCGGGCCGACCGTGCTTCCGAGAACCGCGTTCAAGTTGATCGTGAAGTTTGTGGGCGGCAAGAACGCGACCGGGACCGTGTGGGCGGATGATTTCTTCCTCACCGGACCAGGTCAGACCTGGAACACGTCCGTGGGTGTGCCCACGGGGTGGTTCTACTGGCTTCCGCCCAT
>PMND01000093.1 GCA_003161955.1 Ignavibacteriota bacterium
AGCAGCGGGTGTCACAACAGTTGTCAGGGGGGCGGATAACACAATGGAAACTCTCATAACTCTGCTGATCGCACTTGTGTTGATATCCGCCGCCGTCATCCCCTACCTCAGGCGCGTCAGGGGACAGGAGCGGCGGGCGCGGGAGCACTTCGAAAATGCGAATATCGCCGGTCTGCAGTCGGCCGTCTCGATGCACCCGCACATCAATGCAATGGAATGCATCGGCTGCGGCGGATGCGTGGACGCCTGCCCGGAGCAGGATGTCCTTGGCGTCTTTGACGGGAAGGCGGTCCTGGTCCATGGGTCGAGGTGCGTGGGACACGGCCTCTGTGCCGATGCCTGTCCGGTCGGCGCCATCGTCATGATGATGGCTGCGCCGGGGCGGAGTGCGGACCTCCCGATCCTGAACGAGCATTTCGAGACAAGCGTCAGGAACCTGTTCATCGTGGGTGAGCTTGGCGGAATGGGACTCATCAAGAATGCGATAACGCAGGGGAGGAAGGTGAGTGAATACATCGCCTCCCGCCCCCGCTCCTCCGACGGGGCGTACGACGTCGTGGTCGTCGGGGCGGGACCCGCGGGCCTTGCCGCCGGTCTCACCGCGAAGGAGCACAGGCTGAAGTACCTCATTCTGGAGCAGGGGGATGCAGGAGGAACCATCCTGCAGTACCCGAGGCGTAAGATCGTCATGACCTCCCCCGTCGACCTCCCGCTATGGGGGAAGCTGAAGCTGACGGAAACGTCGAAGGAATCGCTCCTCGAACTCTGGCAGCAGGTGCTGACGAAGACGCAGCTCAAGGTGCATACCGGTGAGAAGGCGCTCGACATACGGACCTCGGAGGGACGATTCCTTGTGACCACTCCCGCAGGCGAATACGCGGCGCAGCATGTCGTACTGGCGCTCGGCCGCCGCGGGACACCGCGCAAGCTCGGGGTTCCCGGGGAGGAACTCGGCAAAGTGACATACCGGCTCATTGATGCCGAGACGTACAGGAATTGCGATGTGCTGGTGGTGGGGGGAGGGGATTCCGCCGTCGAAGCGGCGGTCGGCCTCGCGCTGCACGGCACCAACCGCGTGACCCTTTCGTACCGCAAATCAGAATTCACGAGATTGAAGGACCGGAACGCAAAACACCTCGAGGAATACAGGAAGCGCAACGCGGTCACTATCCTCCTGAATTCGAACGTGAAGGGTATCGGCGAAAAGGACGTCCGGATCGAGACCGCCGAAGGCATCAGTGTAGTTCCGAACGACTATGTGTTCATATTCGCGGGGGGCGAGATGCCTTTTGAGTTCCTGAAGAAGACGGGGATCAAATTCCAGGAGCAGGTCGTCGCATGAGCCTCTTTTCGCTGACATCCGATTTCCAGCCGAGTGGCGACCAGCCGGACGCGATCCGCCAGCTCGCAGAAGGCGTCGCGCGGGGTGACCGTTTCCAGACGCTCCTGGGCGTCACAGGGAGCGGCAAGACGTTTACGATCTCAAACGTCATCGCCGGGGCCGGCAAGCCCGTCCTCGTGATGTCGCACAACAAGACGCTTGCCGCGCAGCTCTACAGCGAGTTCAAGCGGTTCTTTCCGCGCGACAGGGTGGAGTTTTTCATCAGCTACTATGACTACTACCAGCCCGAGGCCTACGTCCCCTCCACCGACACGTACATCGCCAAAGACGCGTCGATCAACGACGAGATCGACAGGCTGCGCCTCCGGGCGACGAGTGCTCTCCTCAGCGGCGACAGGAACGTCATTGTTGTCGCCTCGGTCAGCTGCATCTACGGGATCGGCGCGCCCGAGGAGTGGGCCAGCCAGGTGGTTGTCGTGCGGAAAGGGGAGAAGCTGGAACGGAACGACCTTCTCCGGAAACTGCTGAACATCTATTACACCCGGAACGATTTCGAATTCGTCCGGGGTACGATGCGGGTGCGCGGAGACGTCGTCGAGGTCATCCCCGCGTATGAAAACGAAGAGGCCCTGCGCGTTGAGTTCTTCGGCGACATCGTCGAACGGATCTCCTACATCAACCGGCTCGACGGAAAAGTCCTCAGCGAGACGGACTACGAGGTGGTCTACCCTGCGAAACAATTCGTCACTTCGAAAGCCACGCTGGAGCGCGCGATGACGGGGATCGAGAAGGAACTGGAAGAACGTCTTGCTGAGCTCAGGAGCGGGGGGAAGCTCGTCGAGGCACAGCGGCTGGAACAGCGGACCCGGTTCGACCTCGAGATGATGCGGGAGGTCGGTTACTGCTCCGGGATCGAAAACTATTCGCGCCATATCGCGGGACGGCCTCCCGGCTCGCGCCCGGCCTGCCTGCTGGACTATTTCCCGGAGGACTTTCTCCTTGTTGTCGACGAGTCGCACGTCACCGTGCCNNTCCGCCCTGGACAACCGCCCTCTCACGTTCGACGAATGGGAGCAGATGGTGAAGCAGGTGATATTCGTCAGCGCAACCCCGTCGGACTACGAGCTTCGAAAGAGCAAGGGCGTGATCGTGGAGCAGGTGATCCGTCCCACGGGGCTTGTCGACCCGGAGGTCGAGATCCGGCCGGTGAAGAACCAGATCGACGACCTGATCGCCCAGATCCGCGTCCGCGCCGGGAAGAACGAGCGGGTGCTCGTGACGACGCTGACGAAGCGGATGGCCGAGGATCTGACCGACTACCTCAACGACATCGGCGTCAGGGTCCGGTACATCCATTCCGAGGTCGACGCGCTCGCACGCGTGGAGATCCTCCGCGACCTTCGTCTCGGCGAGTTCGACGTCCTCATCGGCGTCAACCTCCTGCGCGAAGGACTCGACCTTCCCGAGGTGTCACTCGTGGCGATACTCGACGCCGACAAGGAGGGGTTCCTCCGTTCCGAGCGCTCCCTGATCCAGACCGCGGGACGGACGGCGCGGAACCTCAACGGGCTGGTCATACTCTATGCCGACACGGTGACCGGTTCGATGCAGCGGATGCTCGACGAGACGCGGAGGCGGAGATCGAAGCAGCTGCAGTACAATGTCGACCACCATATCACCGCCACCACCGTGTTCAAGACCATCGACGAGGTTCTGGCGGCCACGGCGGTGGCGGACGTCAAGGCGGCGCGGGATGCGAGGCGGGAACGGGCGAAAATGCCCCTCGTGGCCGAGAGCGTGGTTCGCTACCTGACCGCGGAGCAGAAGAAAGACCTCATCGGGGAACTGCAGACTGAGATGGAACGGGCGGCGAGGGACCTTGAGTTCGAGCGGGCCGCCGGTTTGCGGGATGAGATCGCGAAACTGGAAGAAATGGCGACGCGCTCGCAGGGGACCCGGACACCCCTCCCGGACAAAAACGGCTGATCGTAGCCGCAACGCCTGCTTCCGCGCGCGGATATCTCGCAATTCTCCGCACTCCGGGTGTAAGAGAAGCAGAGGCCGGGCGATTCCTCCCGGCGCACCGTCCACAGGCCTCCTCCATGCACGCGGATATTCGCCCGGTTTCTTCTTCTCTTCTCCGGATTTGCGCCGATGTCGTTTTCCCCCCGGTCTGCCATTCGTGCAACGCAAGTCTTCTCCCCGGAGATTCCATCGCCTGTCCGTCATGTCTCAGGGCCATTCTCCCCGTGGATGAATGGGACGACGCCTACCGGGAGGCGTTTGCGAATCTGAACGAGGAGCGGACGGTCGCAGATTTCGTCGCAGCATGGTATTTCGAGCGTGATGGACCCCTGCGCGCGCTGATGCACCGGTTAAAATACGGCGGGATGTCTTCCATCGGGGTGGCATTCGGGAGGGTGCTGGGTGAGCGCATACGCGAGGCAGGGCTGGGGGGATCGGACATGGTCGTTCCCCTGCCGTTGCATACCTCCAGGATGCGGGAGCGCGGGTACAACCAGTGCGAACATATTGCGAGGGGAGTCTCGGCCGTCACGGGGTCCCCTCTCCGCACCGGCGTGCTCCGTCGCACGCGCTTCACACCGTCTCAGACTCCGCTCGGACACGGAGGGAGGCGTGAAAACGTACGGGATGCGTTCGCCCTCTCCCCGCACGACCTTCAAGCCGTTGCGGGGAGGACGGTCCTTCTCGTCGACGACGTCGTCACCACGGGAGCGACAATGCGCTCATGTGCCGGGGCCCTCCACCGTGCCGGCGCCCGTGCGGTGATCGCGTGCGCGGTCGCGATCGCACGCTGAAACGGGCCGTTTTCTTGACATTCGTCAGCCATAATGATACATTACAAGGATTTTGGGTGAAATGCTCCACTTGCAGACCGACCTTTCCATTCACGTTTCTGATACGACGGAGGTAGTGTATGGCAATCAATATCGGCATCAACGGGTTTGGCCGCATAGGCCGCCTGGTCTTCCGCAGAGTCCTCCAGCAGGGGGGATTTAACGTTGTCGGGATCAACGACATCACCGATGCGAAGACGCTTGCATATCTTCTGAAATACGATTCCGTGCACGGCATATTCGACGGGGATGTGAAAGCGGAAGAGAACGCAATCGTAGTGAACGGAAAGAAATACCGCGTCACCGCGGAGAAGGATCCTTCAAAGCTCCCCTGGAAGGAGCTCGGTGCCGACATCATCATCGAAGGGACAGGGATATTCACAAGCCGCGAGAAGCTCCAGCCGCACATCACCGCCGGGGCCAAAAAAGTTCTGCTGACCGCCCCCGCCAAGGATGAAATCGATGCGACGGTGGTCCTGGGCGTGAACGACAGCGTCCTCACCGGGAAAGAGCAATTCGTCTCGAACGCATCCTGCACGACAAACTGCCTGGCCCCGATGGTCAAAGTCCTCAACGACTCGTTCGGCCTGGAGCAGGGATTCATGACGACAATCCATTCGTACACCAACGACCAGCGGCTCCTCGACCTGCCCCACAAGGACCTTCGCAGGGCCCGCGCGGCGGCGATGTCGATCATCCCGACCACGACCGGCGCGGCGCGGACTGTCGGCAAGGTCATCCCCGAGCTCAAGGGAAAGCTGGACGGATTCTCACTCCGCGTCCCGACTCCGGATGCCTCAATCACCGATTTCGTGGCACAACTGAAGAGGCCGGCGACACGCGAACAGGTGAATGACGCCATGAAAAAGGCGGCCGCGGGACCGATGAAGGGGATACTCCAGTACACGGAGGAAGAGCTGGTATCGACGGATATCATCGGCAACGAGCACTCATGCATTTTCGACTCGAAGCTGACGATGGCGATGGGGAACACGGTCAAGATCTTCGGATGGTACGACAACGAGTGGGGCTTCTCCTGCCGCGTCGTCGACCTGCTCAAAAAGATTGCCTGATTCCGCTTAACGGGCGGCCGCCTTCAAGGCGGCCGCCGTCTTATCTGCTCCCATCCATGAGACCACAATGCATACACTGACTATTGACGATGTGCTTTTGAAGGGGAAGAAAGTCCTTGTCCGCGTGGACTTCAATGTCCCCATGACGCCCGACATGAAAGTTGCAGACGACAAGCGGATTATCGAGTCCCTGCCGACAATTCGCAGGATTCTCTCACAGGGGGCTTCTGTGATACTGATGAGCCACCTGGGACGCCCGAAGGGGCATCCGAATCCCGAATTCTCCCTCAAGCCGGTCGCCGACTATCTCTCGACGCTGATCAACCACCCGGTCCAGTTTGCGAAAGACTGCATCGGCCCGGAAGTGCATCAGATGGTGAGTGCGCTGAAGCCGGGGGATATACTCATGCTCGAGAACCTGCGCTACCATCCCGAGGAAGAGGCGAACGACCCGGACTTTGCGAAGGAGTTGGCCAGCCTGGGAGATGTATACGTCAATGATGCCTTCGGCACCGCCCACCGGGCGCATGCGTCCACAGAAGGGATCACTCATTTCCTGCGTCCCGCCGTGGCGGGGTACCTGATGAAGAAGGAGATCGATTACCTTACAAGCGCGGTGACAAACCCGGCACGCCCGTACCTGGCGATACTCGGTGGGGCGAAGATCTCCGGGAAGATCGACGTCATTCATAACCTCCTGCCGAAAATCGACGCTCTCGTGATCGGCGGCGGAATGGCCTTCACGTTCCTCCGTGCGCAGGGGTTGGAGATCGGCGACTCGATCGTCGAGGAGGAGAAGCTCGAGCTTGCGAAGGACCTCCTCGATCAGATGAGAGCTCTCCATAAGCGCTTCATACTCCCCGTGGACTGTGTCATCGCGGACAGGTTTGAAAACAACGCCCAGCGGAAGGTCGTGCCCGTGTCGAAGATACCTCCGGGGTGGAGGGGACTGGACATCGGCCCGGAAACGGTGAAGGTGATTAATATGGAGGTCCGGCGCTCAAAGACCATCGTCTGGAACGGCCCGATGGGCGTGTTCGAGATGCCCAACTTCGCCAACGGGACCCTGGAAGTCGCGAGGCTTCTGGCCGAAGCCACGAAGGCGGGGGCAAAGACCATCGTCGGCGGCGGCGACTCCGCCGCGGCCGTCGCGAAGGCGGGTTTCGAGACGCAGATTTCACACGTCTCGACCGGCGGAGGGGCCTCACTGGAGTTCCTTGAAGGACGCACGCTCCCGGGGCTTGCGGCGCTCGCGGTCGAGTGAACCATTCGGGTGCATTCCGTGTTCGTTGTGATGGGTGAATTATGCACAGAGAGAGTGGTTCATGATGCAGTTCAATATCGGAGGGGGGGGGAGAAGATACTACCGGCCGGGTTTCTTCGCCGGGTTCTCGTTCTTCCCCCCCGTGATCAGGGCGCTCCTGATCATCAACGGGTTGATGTGGCTTTTCTTCGGGCTATTCCTGCCTGCCTTCACGTTCCAGAATGTTCCTATTTTTGTGATCTTCAGGGATTACCTGGAGCTCTGGCCCTTGGGGACCAATTTCTGGCCCTGGCAGCTTGTCACATACATGTTCCTCCATGGCGGGTTCTGGCACATATTCTTCAACATGCTGATGCTCTGGATGTTCGGCATGGAGCTGGAGCACACATGGGGGTCCGCGAAATTTCTCCTGTATTACCTGCTGTGCGGGGTCGGGGCGGGAGTCGCGAATCTCCTTGTGGCACCGATGCTGGGGCAGGTCGCGCCGACCGTGGGAGCCTCGGGCGCCGTGTTCGGCGTGCTTGTCGCGTTCGGAATGCTCTGGCCCGACAGGCCGATCTACGTCTATTTTCTTCTCCCCATACGAGCGAAGTACTTCATTGCTGCATCCATCGGTCTGGAGCTCTTCACCGGGGTCACCGGATCTTCTGACGGCGTCGCGCATATCGCCCACCTCGGCGGGGCCGCGGTGGGCTTTCTGTTCATATTCACTGAACGGCACTCGGAGGCCTTCCGGAGTCTGATGAGTAACCTTGGCAGCGGCGTTTTCCGCCGGTCGGCAGGCCCCCGCCCGCGGGGGGGAGAGGCCGAGGTCCATGAGGCCCGGTTCTATGACATCGGCGGACCTCCGCGCAAGGAGGATGAGGAGGAGGTCACGCAGGAGGTTGTTGACGCGATTCTGGACAAGATCAGCAAGGGGGGCTATCAGAGCCTCAGCGACGAGGAGAAGAGGATACTGAACGAGGCGAGCAGGAAAATCCACTGAATGGCGTGAGGCGCATGGAGATCCAGGCAGTGAACGAGACCGACCGGAGTCCGGCACAGTCCCAGCCGGGGTACAGAGTGGGCGTGAGGCGTGCGACGAGACAGGTCATGGTCGGTGGGGTCCGGGTGGGAGGCGGTGCGCCGATTTCCGTTCAGACGATGACCAAATGCAGGACCGGCGATGTCGAAGCGACTGTCGCACAGATAGCGGCGGCGGCCGATGCGGGATGCGACATCGTGCGCGTGACGGTAAACGACAGGGAAGCGGCCGACGCAATGAAAGAGATCGTCCGCCGGTCGACGATCCCGGTTGTTGCGGACATCCACTTCAACCATGTGTTTGCTCTGAAAGCAATCGAGGCGGGCGTGGCAAAGGTCCGCCTCAACCCGGGAAATATCGGGAGCCGCGAAAGGATCCATGAGGTCCTCGGAGCCGCAAAGGCGCGCGGCATACCGATACGGATCGGCGTGAACTCCGGTTCGCTGGAGGAGGACATACTCGCGAAACACGGGTACCCGACGGCAGAGGCCCTTTACGAAAGCGCGATGCGCCACGTGGGGATATGCGACGAATTCGGTTTCCGTGATGTCGTCATCTCGGTCAAATCGACCGATGTCCGCCTCATGATCGAAGCATACCGGCTTGTTGCGGAGCGGACGGACATCCCGCTCCATCTGGGNNACGATACGGGTCTCCCTCACCGACGAACCTGTGAAGGAAGTCGAGGTCGGGAAGGATATCCTCCGTTCTCTCAGCCTTGCCACGCGCAACGTGGAGCTCATCGCCTGCCCGACGTGCGGAAGGCTTGAAGTGGACCTCTTCGGGATCATGGCGGAGCTGGAGAAGCGACTCGAGGGAATAAAGAAGCCCGTGAAGATCGCAGTCCTCGGCTGTGTCGTGAACGGCCCGGGAGAGGCGAGCGAGGCAGATATCGGGATAGCGGCGGGAAAAGGGGTCGGCATACTCTACCGCAAGGGACAGGTCGTCCGGCGCGTCAAGGAATCGGAAATCGTGGAGGCTATCGTCGAAGAAGTCCGCAATTTCATTCCCGAAGGGGAGGGCCGAACCGGCCCGTGATACGCCGCTCTCATCCATCCAACCGTCCGTGACACTCAATATCTTCTTCATCGGCGACATCGTCGGAACCCCGGGGCTCGATCTGGCCGCGACGTTGATTCCGGTCTATGTCAAGAAATACAGCGTCGACCTCCTGATCGTCAACGGTGAAAACACCACTGAGGGGAAGGGGATCGCCGAAGAACACGCGAAGAAGCTGTTTGATCTGGGGGCGCACGTCATCACGACGGGGAACCATGTGTGGGACAGGTGGGACAGCCGGAAGGTCCTCGGGAGCGACAGGCGCATACTCCGCCCGCTGAACTATCCGAGGGAAAACGGCGGGAACGGCTATTACGTCGCCGAAATCCCCGGGAAGGGGAAGGCGGGGATCCTCAATATCCAGGGGAGGGTCTTCATGCAGCCGATCGACGATCCGTTCCGGACCGCCGATTGGGCCGTCGCAAAGATCCATGAAGAGACCCCTGTTGTTTTCGTAGATTTCCATGCCGACGCGACGGCCGAGAAGATGGCCATGGGCTGGCACCTCGACGGGAAGGTGACCGCCATGATCGGGACGCACACTCACACGCCGACGGCCGACGGGAGGATACTCCCGCGCGGGACGGCGTTCCAGACCGATGTCGGCATGACCGGACCGTACGATTCGGTGCTCGGGATGAAGAAGGACCTCGCCATCAAGCGGCTCCTCACGTCNNGTCCGCCGCGGCGCCGAGGAGCTCCTCAGGACACGGGGGATCACGCCGGGACTGGCGTTCATACTCGTCGGGGATGATCCCGGTTCGGAGGTCTATGTCCGCTCCAAGGGGAAGGCATGCGAGGAGATGCGCTTCCGTTCCGTCACCGAGCGACGCCCGGCGACGCTTGGTGAGGCGGAGCTCCTGGCGATGATCGCCCGCTTCAACGACGATCCCGCGATTCACGGGATACTCGTCCAGCTCCCGCTTCCGCCGCACATCGACGAGCAGCGTGTGATCGAGGCGATAGACTTCCGGAAGGACGTCGATGGATTCCATCCCGTGAATGTCGGGAAGCTGGTCCTGGGTCTGAAGTGCCTCCGCCCGTGCACCCCCTCGGGGATACTGGAGCTCCTCGTCAGGAGCGGGAATGATCCCGGAGGGAAACACGCGGTTGTTGTCGGCAGGAGCAACATCGTCGGCAAGCCGGTATGCAACATGCTGATGCAGAAACAACCAGGTGCAAATGCCGCAGTGACCGTCGTCCATACGGGGGTGAAGGACATCGCTCCGTTTGTCAGGCAGGCCGATATCGTTGTGGCCGCGATGGGGAAGCCGCGCTCGATCACGGGCACGATGCTGAAACCCGGATGCGTGGTGATCGATGTAGGGATGAACCGGATCCCTGACCCCTCCGCCAGNNGGGCTCATGACCATCGCCATGCTGATGAAGAATACACTCCAGGCCGCCTCGGGTGACGCCGGGGGTTGATCTCCCCCTGTCCCGCCGTCCCCCTTCCCGACTTCCGCCTTCCAATTGAATATTTCGCGGGAATTGGCTATATTGAGCTGATTTTTGATTCTCCATCCCGTCCATCTCCGGCGCGAAATAAAGAGGTTCTCATGTCCATCCCCAAGTTCAGGAACGAGCCGCTCGTCGATTTTTCAAAGTCCGATCTCCGGAAAAAGCAGGCGTCGGCGATAGCTGTACTCAGGGAGACCCTCGGCCGGGAGTACCCGATCGTCATCGGCGGTGAGCGGATCACCGCTCCTCAGAAGTTCAGCTCCTTCAATCCCTCCCGATCCGCCGAGGTGGTGGGGGTTTTTCAGAAAGGGGACGCCGATATCGCGGGAAAGGCGATGAACGCAGCCCTGTCGGCGTTCGACGAATGGAAGAACGTCCCCCCCGCGAAGCGCGCGGCGTGCCTCTTCAGGGCCGCCCGGTTGATGCGGAAACAGCGGTGGGAATTGAACGCGGTCATGATACTCGAGGTGGGGAAACCGTGGCCGGAGGCCGACGCGGACACGGCGGAAGCAATAGATTTCCTCGAGTTTTACGGGAGGGAGATGCTCCGGTACGGCGTCGATCAACCGGTCGTCAAGAACCCGGGCGAGAAAGGGAAGCTGGTGTATCTCCCCCTCGGCGTCGGCGTGGTGATCCCCCCCTGGAATTTTCCTCTCGCGATCCTCGCCGGGATGACGTCTGCGGCGATCGTGTCGGGAAACACCGTTGTGCTGAAACCTTCGAGCGACTCACCCCTGATCGGGTGGAGGTTCTTCGAGATCATGGAGCAGTCCGGTGTGCCGCCGGGAGTCCTCAACTACGTCACCGGACCCGGCGGCGCGGTCGGGGACACTCTCGTGATGCATCCGAAGACCAGGTTTGTTTCGTTCACAGGCTCGAAAGAAGTCGGCATACACATCAATGAAGTCGCCGCCAAGGTGCAGCCCGGCCAGATCTGGCTGAAACGGGTCGTGGCCGAGATGGGCGGGAAAGATTCGATCATCGTCGACGCCGGCGTGGACCTGGAAGAGGCCGCGAAGGGGGTGATCGCATCCGCCTTCGGTTTCTCCGGGCAGAAATGCTCCGCCTGCTCCCGTGTCATCGTCCATGGGGGAGTGTACGAGAGGTTCGTCGGGATACTGGCCGGGAAGGCCCGCGCGCTCACGCTCGGTGATCCCGCCGATCCGGCCACGGCGGTCGGCCCCGTTGTCAACCGGGGGTCGTACTCGAGCATCATGTCGTATATTCAGAAGGGTGTGCAGGAGGGGGGGCGCATCGTTGCGGGAGGAGCCCCCGGGAGTCCCGACGGGTATTTCATACAGCCGACGGTCATCGCCGACGTCGCTCCCGGCGCGACGATTGCACAGGAAGAAATATTCGGACCGGTCCTTGCCGTGATCCGGGCGGAGAATTTCGACGAGGCGCTCTCCATTGCGAACAACACGGAATTCGGACTGACGGGGGCTGTCTATTCGAGAAACAGCGCGCACAGGGAGAGGGCGGAGGGGGAGTTCTTCGTCGGGAACCTGTACCTGAACCGCAAATGTACCGGCGCACTTGTCGGCGTCCATCCTTTCGGCGGTTTCAACATGAGCGGCACCGATTCGAAGGCGGGGGGGCGTGATTACCTCCTCCTGTTCCTCCAGGCAAAATCGATCGCCGAAAAGGTTACGAAGTGATGTCCCGGGTCATCCCCATGCAGACGGAGCGACGATGAAAGTCCACGAATACCAGGCAAAAGAGATTCTAAGGAAATTCGGCGTGGCGGTCCCCCCGGGGAAGCCCGCTTTCTCCGTCGAGGAGGCGGTGAGCGCCGCCTACGGCATCGGGGGGAGCGTGTGGGTGGTCAAGGCCCAGATACACGCGGGTGGGCGCGGCAAGGGGGGAGGGGTGAGGGTGGCGAAGACGCTGGAGGAAGTGCGCCAGACGGCTTCAGCGATGCTCGGCATGAAGCTCGTCACGCACCAGACTGGCCCCGAAGGGAAGATCGTGAAGCGCCTCCTCGTCGAGCAGGGGGTTGCGATCGCGCGCGAACTCTACGTCGGCGTGACGCTGGACCGGGCCTCCTCGCGGAATGTCGTGATGGCGTCCACGGAGGGAGGAGTGGAGATCGAGAAGGTGGCCGCCGAATCGCCCGGAAAGATCCTCCGCGAACCGGTAGACCGGACCGCGGGGTTCCACGCCTTTCAGGCGCGCACGCTGGCCTTCGCACTCGGCTTGAGCGGTGAGGCGTTCAGAAACGGCGTCAAGTTCCTTTCCGCGCTNNATCAACTTTGATGACAACGCCCTCGAACGGCACCCCGAGCTGAATCTGCTCCGCGACCTCGACGAGGAGGATCCGCTCGAGGTCGAGGCCTCGAAGTCGAATCTGAACTACATCAAGCTGGAGGGGAACGTCGGCTGCATGGTCAACGGCGCGGGACTGGCGATGGGGACGATGGATATCATAAAACTGGCCGGGGGTGAGCCGGCGAACTTCCTCGATGTCGGGGGAGGAGCGAGCGCGGAAACGGTCGAAGCGGGCTTTAAGATCATACTCGCCGATCCGCATGTGAAAGCGGTTCTCATCAATATTTTCGGCGGCATAGTCCGGTGCGACCGTGTGGCGACAGGCGTGGTCCAGGCGGCCACGAAAGTGAACGTGGAGGTCCCCATCGTCATCAGGCTTGCGGGAACCAACGCGGGTATCGCTCAGGACATACTGAGGAATTCGGGTCTGAACTTTCTTGTGGCCGGGAGCCTGAAGGAGGCGGCGGAGAGAGTCACGCAGGCGATCCGGAAGCCGATCGGGGCGTGAATCCCGGCGACGCCTACGAGCCGGTCATCGGACTGGAGGTCCATGCGCAGCTCCTGACGCGGACCAAAGCTTTCTGCAGCTGCTCCGCACGATTCGGGGACGAGCCGAACAGCAACGTCTGTCCGGTCTGCCTCGGGATGCCCGGGGCGCTTCCGGTGCTGAACCTGAAGCTCGTGGAGTTCGTCCTCCGCATGGGGCTGGCCGTCGGCTCCCGGATCGCTCCCCGCTCGGTCTTCGCCCGCAAGAACTACTTCTATCCCGATCTCCCCAAGGGTTACCAGATCTCCCAGCACGATGAGCCGATCTGCGCGGGAGGGGGAATTGACATCGACCTGCCGGGAGGGGGGAAGAAGCGGATCGGGCTCACCAGGATACACATGGAAGAGGACGCCGGCAAGTCCATACACGATATCGACGCCGGCACGCTCCTGGATCTGAACAGGTGCGGTGTCCCCCTGATCGAAATCGTGAGCGAACCGGCCATCGGCTCTCCCCGCGAAGCCTCCCTGTACCTCTCCCGGATACGACAGCTCGTGACCTATCTCGGCATCTGCGACGGCAACATGGAGGAGGGGAGTCTTCGCTGTGATGCCAACGTCTCCGTTCGCCCGCGGGGAACCGCATCCCTGGGGACGAAGACCGAAGTGAAAAACATGAATTCGTTCCGCAATGTCGAGCGGGCTCTCGAATTCGAGATCGGGAGGCAGGTGCGGCTCATTGCGGACGGTGGGACGGTCGTCCAGGAGACGCTCCTCTGGGACGCGGAGAGGAACGTCGCGATACCGATGCGAAGCAAGGAAGAGGCGCATGACTACAGGTACTTCCCCGACCCCGACCTGGCGGGGGTGACGGTGGATGACGCGTGGATCGCCGCGGTGCGGAGGGATCTCCCGGAGCTGCCGGAGCCCCGCCGGGACCGGTTCACCCGGGAGCTGGGGTTGCCGGGGTACGATGCGGACGTCCTCACCGCGGAAAAAGGCGTGGCTGACTATTTCGAGGCGACGCTTGCCGCGCTCGGGGGGAGGGAAGGGGCCGTGGCGCCTCAGGCGCCACACATCGCTTCGCTGGCGCAGCGCGCCAAAGCGGTCAGCAACTGGGTGATGACGGATGTCCTCCGCGTGCTTTCCGCCGGAAAGACTTCCGTTGCGGAATTTCCAGTCTCTCCCGCACGCCTGGCATCGATGATCGGGCTGATCGGCAACGGCACGATCAGCGGCAAAATTGCGAAGGAGGTGTTCGAGGACATGGTCTCGACCGGCGAAGATCCCCGGGCCATCGTGGAGCGGAAGGGGCTGGTACAGGTTTCTGATGCCGGCGCGATCGAGCGCGCAGTCGACGGGGTCGTCGCTTCGAACATGCCGCAGGTTCAGAAGTATCTCGCCGGGAACGACAAAGTCTTTGCGTTCTTCGTCGGAGAGACCATGAAAACCATGAAAGGAAAAGGGAACCCGAAGGTCGTCAACGAGGTGTTGCGGCGGAAACTGGACGCCCTCGGGCGGTGACCTTTTCTCTGCTGACCCAACAATCATACAGGACACTCCCATGCGCAACGTGATCATAGCAGGCAACTGGAAAATGTACAAGGACCTGACTGCAACTACAGAGCTTATCGAGGGACTGAAGTCGCGGCTCACCTCGCTCCCTCCCCGGATCGCGGTCGTGATCTGTCCGCCATTCACATCGCTGGCCGTCGCGGGGACATTGCTGAAAGGAACTCCGCTCGCGCTGGGTGCCCAGAACATGTCGCAGCATGATGAGGGGGCATTCACAGGAGAGATCTCCTGGAACATGCTCCGGTCCGCGGGGTGCGATTATGTGATACTTGGGCACTCCGAGAGGCGCCAGTATTTCGGAGAGAAAGACGAGTTGATCAATGCCAAGGCAAAGAAAGCCATCGCCTCCTCGCTGAAGCCGATCATCTGTGTCGGTGAAACCCTCGCCGAGCGGGAACAGGGGATAACCGACAGGATCATCACGACCCAGGTCAAAGGGGTTCTCGCCGGACTCACACGGAACGAGATGTCCTCCGTGGTCATCGCGTATGAACCGGTATGGGCGATCGGAACCGGGAAAACTGCAACCCCCGCCCAGGCGCAGGATGTCCATCAACTGATAAGGAAACTGGTTTCTCAGATCTATGATTGGCCTTTGGCCGAACAGACGGTTATTCAGTATGGGGGGAGCGTGAAGCCTGACAATGCGGCAGAATTGCTCTCACAGAATGACATTGATGGGGCTCTTGTAGGGGGAGCATGTCTCAAAGCCGACTCGTTCGCCGCGATTGTCAATGCTGTAAAATAGGGCATTTTAACGTTTTTTCATTGCTTTCAGAGGAGTTTATGCTTACATTGAGGTGATATCTCTTATCACCTACCTCTCTGGCGGTTATAACATAATTGCCGACCGAATCTCGACAAGCTAAATCACCCACGCGGGGGAGGTCGGGCCTCCAGTTTGCACTCACCGTTATTGCACTCCTCAGCTCGGCCTCTTTCTCCGGGTTTGCACAGTATTCTTTTCTGGAAAACGGCGCTCCTCTCAACCGGGGTTCGGACTGCGGCTTCATGCTGGATACGCCGACAAGGATCAAAATCGACCTGTCGGGTGCCTGGGACTACGCAGTAGAAGGAGGTCCCTCAGGGACAGTCAGGGTCCCCTCCGCCTATGACTTCAGGGGCAAGGTCGTATTCCAGCGCAGTGTTGAGCTGACGAAAGAACAGCTCGACCAGTACAGGTTCCACATCGTGATGCTGGGCGTCAACCATGCCGCGGAGGTTGCCGTCAATGGTGAGTTTGTCACATCGCACACCGGCGGATATACAAGCTTCGTGGAGTCTCTTCAGCGGAACGTCCTCCAGATCGGTCGTGACAACACCGTCCGTGTCACGGTGAGCAACGAGCTGGATGCGCGGCGGACGTTTCCCATACGTCCGTCGGCCTGGGGGATGAGGAACTACGGAGGGATCACGCGCGACGTCTATCTGCTGGGGACCCCGCCGCTGTATATCAGGGACGCCGTTGTCAGATCTGACCCGTCGGAGAANNCTGTTGCAAAGAGCCCGTTCGTCCCTCTGACGAGGAGAGGGAATGATTGGGATGATGCCGCGACGGGCGTCGTCCTGCAGGGCCCGAGGCTCTGGTCGCCGGAGACGCCGGACCTCTACCTCGTCAAATGCTTTCTGGCGCATGCTGTCGGGAAAGAACAGCAGGTCGTCGATGAATATGACGTTGCCGCCGGGATCCGGCGCGTCGGAGTCACAGGCGACCACCTGCATCTGAACGGGAAGCGGCTCCAGCTCAGGGGCGTTTGCTGGTACGAGGATGCCCCCCGGAGGGGGAGCGCGATGACAGACGAGGAGCGGGAGAAAGACGTCGCGCTTATCAAGACGCTCGGTGCGAACCTCATCCGGTTTATGGGGCACCCTCCCCATCCCTACATGCTCAACCTGTGCGACAGGTACGGTCTCCTCGCGATGGAAGAAATCCCCCTTGTCCAGACCCCCGGGGTGATACTCGCGAGCGAAGCGTATGAGGATCTCGCCGCGACGACGGTGCGGGAGATGGTCCTCAGGGACCGGAACCACCCGTCGGTGCTGGCATGGGGGCTCGGCGACGAGATTCAATCGGCCCATCCTTCCGCCCGCCCCTTCATGCAGAGCCTCGTCCGCCTCGCGCGCACGCTCGATAGCAGGCTTCTGTACTGCGCCGTGCTCCCCGGCGCGGATTCCTGCACCTCGCTGATGGATATCGCCGCCCTGAGCGTGAATACGCAGGATTTGAAAACGTTCCGGTCGGAAGTCGAAGTCTGGCGCGAGACGCACAGGCATCAGCCCCTGGTGGTCGTGAAGACCGGGACCGAAGTGCAGACCGAGAACCGGAACGGGTACAGCGATCCGCTGTCGCAGGAAGCCCAGGCCAGGTTCTACCTGCAGAGGTTCGATGTGCTGAAGTCCCTCGATTGCGACGGGGGGATCGTCTGGTCATTCAACGATTGGAAGGGAGACAGGCCATCGCTCACAGTCAGATCGGGGGATCCCTGGATGCACACACAGGGACTCGTGAGCGCAGGCCGTGAGAAGCGGCTGGCGTTCGAGGCGGTGCGCTCGATATTCCACGGCGAGAAATTTGTGGCGCTTCCGGCGGGAAACCATTCGGACGGGGCGCCGATCATTTTCGTGCTGGCGGGATTTGTGTTGCTTGTCGGGATCGCGTACGCATACAATAGGAGCCGGCGGTTCCGCGAATCCCTGAACCGTTCCGTGCTGAATTCGTACAATTTCTTCGCGGACGTCCGCGACCAGAGGATTGTCGCAGTGGGGCACAGCACGCTCCTGGGTGCCATCGTCTCGCTGGCCGTCGCGATAGCCGCGTCCGGCATCCTCTACAGGTTTCGGGACAGCATGCTCCTCGATGCCTCCCTCTCGTACCTGCTCGTCGGCGACGCCGCAAAAACGGCCGCGGTCACGCTGATCTGGAACCCCCTCCGGTTCATCGCCGTGGTTGCGCTCCTTGTGTTCCTGATGCTGCTCCTCGTCGCTCTGATCGTGCGGCTGCTCCGGGCGTTTGTCCGCGCGCGGATCTATGCCTACCATGCCTACACGGTGACGATGTGGTCGACGGCGCCGATGCTCGTGCTGGTCCCTCTGGGGATGATCCTGTACCGGGTGCTCGACAGCAGCGTCTATGTGATTCCGACCTTCGTTCTCATCGGCGTACTGTGCGCCTGGGTGCTCCTCCGCCTTCTCAAGGGGATGTCCATCATCATGGACGTCCTCCCGTTGAAGGTATACTGCGCCGGACTGCTGTCGGTCGCCGCGGTTTTCGCGTTCGCGTACACCTATTACGACTACACACAGTCGGTGCCGATGTACCTGTCATTTCTGTATTCCACCATTGCCAACACGCAGTAGCCTGAGGGTCCGCGGGGAAGCATGTATCTTTCAAAGCTCGAGATAGTCGGCTTCAAATCCTTCGCCAACAAGGTCAATCTTGTTTTCGACAGCGGCATCTCTGCGATTGTGGGGCCGAACGGATGCGGGAAGACGAACATCGTGGATGCGATCCGCTGGGTGCTCGGCGAGCAGAGGTACAGCGCGCTCCGGAGCGACAAGATGGAGGACGTGATATTCAACGGGACGAAGACGCGCAAGGCCCTCGGCATGGCGGAGGCGTCTCTTGTCATCGAAAACACCAAAGGGATACTTCCGTCGGAGTACACGCAGGTCACGATCGGCCGGCGCGTGTACCGCTCGGGGGAGAGCGAATACCTGTTGAACAAGGTCCCCTGCCGGCTGAAGGACATACTCGACCTGTTTATGGACACGGGGATGGGCGCGGACGCCTACTCGGTGATCGAGCTGAAGATGATCGAGACAATCCTGAGCGACAAAACCGACGAGCGGCGCCGGTTGTTCGAGGAGGCGGCGGGCGTCACGAAGTACAAGCACCGCAGGAAGGCGGCGTACCGGAAACTGGAGAGCGTACAGGATGATCTCGTCCGCGTCAATGATATTGTCGCCGAAGTTCAGAAAGCGGTTTCCACGCTGGAACGCCAGGCCAGGCGCGCGGAACAGTTCAACGAGGTGAGGACAAGGCTCCGCACTCTGGAAATCGAACTCATGGAGCGGGAGTATGCGCAGCTCGTCGGCCGTTCCACGCCGGTCGAGGAGAGGCTCCGCTCGCTGAACGAGGACAGTTCCCGGATCGATACCGATCTCTCCGGGGAGGAATCCAGGCTGGAGTCGCTCCGGAACCGGATGCTCGAATCGGAGAAGCGCCTGGCGGAAGCGCAGCGCGACGTCAGCCTGCAGCGTGAAGCAATGCACCAGGTGGAGGAGAGCAACGCGGTCGCGGCCGAGAGGATCAAGTCGCTCAGGGCGAATGCGGCCCGGCTGGAGAACGAGCAGGCGGACCTGCGCCTCAACCTTGCACGTATGGGTCAGGAGAGGATCTCCCTCGAGGGGGCGATCGCCGGCCTGCGTGCGCGCGAGGCTGCGACCGCCGGAGACCTCGCTGAACGGAAGAATGCGCTGGCGGAATGCGAGTCGCGGCTTGACGCGGCGAAGACGGGCCTCCGGGCGCTCAATGACAGGACGATCAGCCTCGTGCAGAGCGCGGCGGAACGGCAGACGGAGCAGGACCGGAGGAAGGGGCGGGTGGAGAGTCTGAACGGAAGGTCGTTGCACGCCGAAGAAGAGAATGCGGCGTATCAGCAGGACATGGTGCGACTGGACGGCGTCATCGCCGGGCTCACGGCGGAGGACCGCCTGGCCCGGAGGAAATTCACGGAAGCGGAGATGGGGTACTACCAGGCCGAGTCGCGCAAAAAGGACCTTGCCGAAGAAATTGTGCGCCTCCGCGAGCGGGAAGCAGAACTGCAGAATGACCTGGGGAGAAAATCGGCCCGGATCGATTTCCTCAAAGGGCTGGTGGAATCACGGGAAGGGCTTCCGGAAGGGGTCCGCTATCTTTCGTCGTCTCCGGCATGGAAGCCTTCGCGCAATATCACCGTGGCCGACGCGGTCCATGCGGAGGAGCGCTACCGGACGGCCGTCGAAGCCGCGCTCGGAGACTATGCGGGACTCCTCGTTGTCGCAAACAGCGGGGAAGCGGAGCGCGGGATTGCCCTCCTGAAGCAGGAAGAACAGGGGAAAGCGACGTTCGTCTGCCTCGACAGGATGCCGGAAATACGGTCGTCCCTCAGGCTCCCCGCGATCCCCGGCGTGGAGGGCCTCGGGGCCGATATCGCGAAGTGTGATCCGGCGTACGCCCCCCTGTTCAGGCTCATTCTCGACAGGGTGGTTATCGTGAAAGACGCGGCCGCCGCCGCCGCCGTCAGCGCCAGGCTCCCCGGGGTCCGCTGCGTGACGCTCGACGGGGAGATCCGGACCGGGGTCGGGATCACGAGGGGAGGGAGCAGGAGGCAGGACGAGGGGGGGCTCATCGGCAAGCGGGAGCAAATCGAGGAACTCCAGCGGGAAACCGTCTCCCTCCGCGAGCGGATACGCGCCCTGGAGGAGGAACGGAAAGGCGTTGTGGCCGCACACGACGCGATCGATCTGAAGTTGTTGAACGATGCGGTCAAAGGCGTCGAAAAGGAGATGAACGGAATCGAGATGCGCATCGCCCAGGTCGCATTCGAAAAGAAACGGGCCGCCGACATCATTGCGAGGAACCAGGAGGAGATACAGGTGCTCGCCGCCGAGGTGGCGGACCTGCAATCGTTAATCGCTTCCGATGCCCCCGCTCTTGCGGCGCTGGGAGAAGAGAAGGCGGAGGCGGAACGGGCGACCGGTGCGGCAACCAGGGAGCTCGAGGTCCTCGAGGGGGAGTGGAACGCCCGGGCGCGGGAGATGAACGACGGTGAGATCGCACTTGTGACGCTCCGCGCTGAGCTGCAGAATGCGGACGAGAGGCTTGCCAGGACAGCCGGGTCAGCGTTTGAGGCGGAAGCGCTCATTGCCCGCAGGGAGGAAGAGAAGGAAGTCGGAACCCGGGCAATCGCCGCCGACGATCACGCCGTCGCCCGGAGCACGCAAACGCTGGAGGAGCTCCGGGAGGTGCTCGGAGTCGTCGGGGCACGCCGGGAAGCCGTGGAAAAGGAGACGGCGGGGATACGGGACGAAATCCATTCGATCGAGCTCGCGATCAAGGACCGGCGCAGGACGCATGACGAATCGCTCCGGACGGTCCATGAGCACGAGCTGCGTCTCGCCGACCTTCGGGGAAAAGCGGAGCATATCCGCGCCCGTGCCAGGGAGGAATTCGAGATGGATCTCGAGCTCCGGACGTACCCGGAAGATGAATTCGTCGATTTCGCCGCGCTGCGCGACGAGATCCAGGGACTTCGCGACAAACTGAAGTCCCTGGGGAATATCAACTTCGCGGCGTTCGAAGAATATACAACCGAAAAAGAAAGACTGGAGTTTCTCTCGACACAGCGGCAGGACCTGCTGGAAGCGGAAAAGACGCTCCTCGCCACGATCGAAGAGATCAACGTCACTGCGCAGAAGAAATTTCTGGATACGTTCGCCCTGATCCGGAATAATTTCATCGAAACATTCAAGAGCCTGTTCGACCCGGGGGACGAATGCGACCTCAAACTCGAAGGAGAGGTCGACCCGCTGGAAGCCAGGATCGAAATCGTGGCGAAGCCGCGGGGAAAACGACCGACCTCGATTGATCTGCTTTCGGGGGGGGAGAAAACGCTGACGGCGACGGCCCTGCTCTTCGCGATTTATCTCGTCAAGCCGAGCCCGTTCTGCATCCTCGACGAGGTGGACGCGCCCCTCGACGATGCGAACGTGGACCGGTTCACGCGCATCCTGAGGAAATTTTCGGACAATACGCAGTTCATCGTCGTGACACACAATAAGAGGACCATGGAGGCAGCCAGCGCGCTCTACGGGGTGACGATGGAAGAGGAAGGCGTATCAAAGCTCGTGACCGTCCGGTTCACCAAGGGGGCCCGGGTGGAATCCGCCGCGCTCGCGTCGGCGTAACGATGTCCATCCGGCTGTTTGTCGACTTCGACGGGACGATCACCCGGGGGGACGTGGGGAACCTGTTCTTCCGAACATTCGGCGGGGCCGCATGCGACGAGCTCGTGCGGCGTTTCCGCGCCGGAGAAATCACCGCGCGTGAATGTTTCCTGGGCGAGGCGGAGGCCATGGGAAGGGTGAGCTCCGGGGCGCTGGAGGAGCTCGTCGATGCGCAGGAGATTGACCCCTCGTTCAGGGACCTGGTGGCATTCTGCAGGGATCGGGAGGTGGACCTCCTCATAGTGAGCGACGGTCTCGACTACTACATCCGGAGGATCCTCGGGCGGCACGGCTGCGGTGAGGTGCCGTTCGTCTCAAACGTCGCGACCCTGGTCCGTCCCGGCGGCGACGGACGTATCGAGGTTTCCGTGGCGTTTCCGCATGCCGATGCCCAATGCGAAAGGTGCGCATGTTGCAAGCGGAACATCATGCTGACGTCTTCGGCGGAGGAAGACATCATCGCCTATGTGGGGGAGGGGTATTCCGACAGGTGCCCGGTCCGGTACGCCGACATCGTATTCGCGAAGGACGTCCTGCAGACGTACTGCCAGGATGAAAACATCTCCTACTATCCGTATGAGACATTTGACGACGTCGTGGTGCGCCTGCGGCGCCTCCTGGAGCGAACCCGGTTACGCCCCCGGGCGCGGGCGGCTGTGGAGCGGCGTGCGGCGTTCCGGCACGAGTCCTGACTCCCGGCGGTGCGCGTGACAATGGAAAAGAACGACAACGACATACGCAGGCAGATATTCAAGTACCGAAGCTACACGCCGATCCCGTTCCTCCTTGTCATGATCTGGTTTGCGCAGCCGACGGTCCTGAGCCTGGTGGCCGGGTGTGCGGTGGTCTTCACCGGGGAGCTGATACGCTTCTGGGGTGTCTCCATCGCCGGTGCGGAGACCCGGACGACGGGGACGGTGGGGGGGACGTTTCTGATCACCAACGGTCCGTTCTCCTACGTGCGCAACCCCCTTTACGTGGGGAACATGATGCTGTACGCGGGGGTGGGGATAATGTCGATGGCCTTATTTCCCTGGATGCTCCTTGTCGCCATCTCCTGGTTTTATCTGCAATATTACCTGATCGTGACGCGGGAAGAAGAGTACCTGGCGGCGACGTTCGGAGGGGAGTTTGACGAATACCGGAGGAATGTGCGCCGGTTCGTCCCGCGGCTGACACCCTACAGGTCCGTCCGGCCGGCGGCGAAGACGGTCGACCCTTCGGAAGGGCTCTCGAGCGAGAAGCGGACGCTCCAGGCAATCGGACTTGTCCTCACGATTGTCGTGGCGAAATACATCTACCTCCGCATGCAGGGGTGACGCGATGCCTCCCCGGGTACTGATGATCGCGGGGGAAGCTTCCGGTGATCTTCACGGGTCGGCGGTGGTGCGGGCATTGAAGGTCCTTTCCCCCTCCGTGGATGTGGCAGGGGTCGGCGGCGACAGGATGCGCCGGGAAGGGATGGAACTCGTCCGCGACATCGCGGATCTCGGGTTCATGGGATTTGTCGAAGTCCTCCGGAACCTCGGGACAATCAGGGATCTGAAACGGATGCTGATCGGCGAGCTGGAGCGCCGCCGTCCGGATGTCGTCGTGCTGATCGACTATCCGGGGTTCAACCTCCGTTTCGCGCGGGAGGCAAAATCCCGGGGGATCCCGGTTCTGTATTACATCAGCCCCCAGGTGTGGGCATGGCACCGGGGGCGCGTCAAGAAAATGAGGAGCCTGGTGGACCGGATGAAAGTGGTTTTCCCTTTCGAAGTGGAGATATACAGGAACGAGGGAATTGACGTCGAATTTGTCGGCCACCCGCTCGCGGAGCACATAGGGACAAGCTGCACGCGGGCGGAGTTCTTCCGGCGCAACGGTCTCGACCCGTCGAAGAAGCTCCTCGGTCTCTTCCCCGGGAGCCGGCGCCAGGAAATTGAACGGATCCTCCCCGTGATATCCCGGGCCGCGGACCTGCTCTGCACGGGGAGGAAACTGCAGGTGGCGATCGGTGTGGCCCCGAACCTGGGGAAGGAATTTGTGGGCCGTTTCACGGGGGCGGGATCGCGCGCAGTGATGGTGGAGGACGGGACATACGACCTGATGGCATACGCGGACGCTGCGATCGTGACTTCGGGGACCGCGACGCTCGAAGCCGGATGGTTCGGGACTCCGATGGCGGTGGTCTATCGCACCTCGCCCCTGACGTACTGCATCGGGCGGCTGCTGGTCGACATACGCTCGATCGGACTTGTCAATATCGTTGCCGGAAAGAGCATCGTTCCCGAATTCATCCAGGGGGCGATGACGGCCGGCAAGCTGTCGGAGGCCGTGGGGAGGTTCCTTGACGATGAGTCACTCGCGGCCTCCGTCCGCCGGGAGCTTTCGGTGATCCGGGAGAAGCTTGGCGGACCCGGCGCCTCCGGGCGGGTCGCGAGCGGCATACTTTCCCTGGCGGGGGGGGCATGAGGAATGATCTCGTGCGGGCGGCGGCGGGAGCAGCACTTGTGCTGGCCTCATGCGGACCGTCGCGGGAAGCCGGGACGAACACGGCGGAGACGAAGGAATCGGTCTACCTGCGCGGCCATCAGCTCTACCTCACGATGCACGTGGAGGAAGCGACAATGGAGCTCATGCGCGCCGCGGCCATGGATTCCACCTATCGGGACCCGCTTGTCGATCTCGGATTCCTCTGCTTCGACGCCGGGATAAAGCAGGAGGGGGCGCGCCGCGGGGAAAATCTCAGGAGGGCCCGGGAATTTCTCGCCAGGGCCGAAAACCTCGGATACCGGGAGGCGGCGGGATATGACAGGTTGTGTGAGATCTGCACGGAGCTGGAAGACGCGCACGGGTTCCTGAAATACGCGAAGAAAAACGCGGAGCAGTACCCGTATGACCGGCAGTATTACAACCTGGGTGTTGCGTACTACGCCGTGGAAGACTGGGCCGGGGTTGTGAAATCGCAGCGCGAAGCGTCGGAGAAGTTCAGAGAGACCCAGTATACCGGTGCGTACTTCCGGCAGATGGGACGGGCATACATGAAAATGGACCGCGACCAGACTGCGGAACGGACGTTCGCGGCGGGGATTCAGGCTGCGGACGCAGCAATGGCCGGGATGAAGAAGATCGGCCGGGGGACGGGATCGGAGGAACAGAAGCGACTGCAGGACGACAGAATCGGGATGCTCCTCCTCCTGAAACGCCTTCACATAACGTACAGAGAAGCGGAGAAGCTCGCGCAGGTGGAGCGCCAGCTGAAGGAAGCCGGCTACACAAAATAATGTCCGACGTCATGCGCATGATGCTGCTCCCGTTTTCATGGCTCTACGGGCTGGGCGCGGCTGCCAGGAACAGCGCGTTTGACATGGGTCTGCTTCCGCACCGCAGGGGGGCGGTCCCCGTTATCGCGGTCGGAAACCTGACCGCGGGGGGAACCGGGAAGACCCCTCTCGTCGAATACATCACCGGCCGGCTCGTGGCGCGGGGACTGAATGTCGCGGTCGTGAGCCGCGGGTACGGACGGAGATCGCACGGCGTGGTTGTCGTTTCCCGCAGGGGTGACATTCTGGCGGATGCGTTCACGGGGGGGGACGAACCGGTGCAGATCGCGCGGAAATTCCGTTCGGCNNGAATGTGGGGCCGAAGTGATCGTGCTGGACGATGCGTTCCAGCACCGTTCCATCGGGCGTGATCTCGACATACTCGTCATCGATGCAAGCACGGAGTTCCTCCGGGAGAGGATCCTCCCGGCGGGGATGAGGAGGGAATGGTTCTCGGGGTTGCGCAGGGCCGGTCTCATTGGTTTTTCGCGTGCCGCGGGGAAGGACGATCCCCCGTGGGCCGGCGCGCTCGCCCGGTGGACCGACGCACGTTCGTTTGCGTACCGGACGCTGATTTCGGGATTTGCCACGATGCCCGGGGATGAGCCGCTTACGGGGACCGCCCTGCGGGGAAAACGCGTCCTGGCATTCAGCGGCATCGGCAGCCACAGAGGGTTCCTGGCCTCCCTGCGTGCTGAAGGCCTCGACGTGGTGGCGGACATACGATTCCGTGACCATCATGTCTACAGCGGAAAAGACCTGGACAGGATACTGGAGGCGGCTGCGGTGGCGGATGCCTGTGTGACGACCGAAAAGGACATGGTCAGACTCCTTGCTGACCCCCGACTCATGGCCCGGATCGGAGCGGCGGTCCCGTTCATATACGCGGTGGCGACGATCGGGATACTCAGGGGGGAAGCCCTGCTCGAACAGGCGGTGAGCGGCGTGCTGGGAGGAAGGGGAGGATGATGATCATCGGTATCACCGACCCGATGCGTGACGTAGCCACGTACGAAATGTATGCGGCGCTCGCCAGGAGATGGATCCCCGGTGCGGAAGCCCAGATCCTGTCATGCGTCACCGGGACATTTTCCGAGATCGAGCGGTGCGATGTCCTGCTGCTCACCGGAGGAGGCGATGTTCACCCGAAGTTTTACGGCCGGGACGAGGACACGGTGTTTGCCAGGGAGGTGAAGATCGGCCGTGACATGTTTGAATTTGACGTCATACGCGAGGCGATGGAACGGGGTATGCCGGTGCTGGGGATCTGCCGGGGAGCGCAGGTATTCAATGTCGCCATGGGAGGGTCGCTGATCCCCGACATCGAGATGGCGGGCTTCAAGAGCCACCGTCTGGGGGATGATCCCGGAGGTGTGCACGGGGTGAAAGTGACGAGTGGATCGATCCTGCAAGGGGTCGTCGGGGTGAAGGAAGGAACCGTCAACTCGTCACACCACCAGGCAGTGGACGCGGTCGGCAGGGGGCTGCGCGTCGCCGCCCGCTCGGAGGACGGGATCATCGAAGCCCTCGAGTGGGATGATCCCGCGGGGAAGCCTTTTGTGCTTCTGGTTCAGTGGCACCCCGAGCGAATGAGCGACACGGCCGGTCCGTTCTCGAGGAACATCGTCGAACGGATTGCCTCCGAAGTCAGGGCGGTACGAACGTTGTAACGCTGCAGATGGGAACGAAACAACGACACACCACAACTTACTGAAGGAACAACAATGAAGAAATACGTGTATTTCTTTGGCAGAGGAAAGGCCGAGGGGAAGGCCGAAATGAAAGGGCTTCTGGGAGGAAAGGGAGCCAACCTTGCAGAGATGACCAATATCGGTCTCCCGGTCCCCGCCGGATTCTCGATCTCGACGGAGGTCTGCACCCACTTCTACGCCAATAAGAAGACCTATCCGCGCTCGCTGAACGCCGAGGTCGCCGCGGCGTTGAAGAAGGTGGAGTCGGCCATGGGGGCGAAATTCGGGGATCCGAAGAACCCGCTCCTCGTGTCGGTGCGNNGTCGTGCTCGGACTGAAGCCCGTCCATAAGGACGAGATCGACCCCTTTGAAGTCATCATCGAAGAGAGGAAGAAGGAGCGCGGGGTGCACCTCGACACCGAGCTCACCGCGGATGACATGAAGGACCTTGTCGGCCTGTTCAAGAAGGCTATCAAGGAGAAAACCGGGCATGATTTCCCCGAAGACCCCCTGAAACAGCTCTGGGGCGCAATCGGCGCCGTCTTCGGGTCGTGGAGCAACGATCGTGCCATTGCGTACCGGAAGATGTACGACATTCCCGAGGCCTGGGGAACCGCGGTCAACATCCAGTCGATGGTCTTCGGCAACATGGGCGAGTCGTCGGGGACCGGCGTCGCATTCACGCGGAATGCCGCGAGCGGCGACGATATGTTCTACGGGGAGTACCTCATGAACGCGCAGGGTGAGGACGTTGTTGCGGGGACCCGCACACCGCTCCCGATCTCGGACCTGGCGGAGAAGAATCCTGTGATCTACAAGCAGCTCGACAGGATCCGCCACACGCTGGAGAAGCACTACCGGGACATGATGGACGTCGAGTTCACGATCCAGGAAGGGAAGCTGTACATGCTCCAGTGCCGCGTCGGCAAGCGGACGGCGTTTGCCGCGATCAAGATCGCGGTGGACATGGTCGGTGAAAAGCTGATCAGCGACAGGGAAGCGCTCGCCCGCATCGAGCCCGATCAGCTCAACCAGCTCCTCCGGCCGGTATTCGATCTCAAAGAGAAAGAATCCGCGGTGAAGAGCGGGCGGCTTCTCGCGAAGGGGCTGAACGCGGGACCCGGCGCAGCCACCGGGCGGGTCGTCTTCAACGCCCCCGATGCCGAGGCGTGGAAGAAACGGGGTGAGCTGGTGATACTCACCCGCATCGAGACCTCCCCCGAAGACATCAAGGGGATGGACGCGGCGGAAGGAATCCTCACCGCGCGCGGGGGCATGACCTCGCACGCGGCACTTGTCGCGCGCCAGATGGGGAAGGTCTGCGTGGCCGGCTGCTCATCGCTGGAAATCGACTANNGTACCGCCGGCTGAAGATCCGCACAAACGCCGACCAGCCCGACCAGGCCCTGAACGCCGTGGCGTTCGGCGCCGAGGGGATCGGCCTCTGCCGGACGGAGCACATGTTTTTCGGGGAAGGGAAGATCGGTCCCATGCGCGAAATGATCCTCGCCGACACGGTCGATGACCGGAAGAGGGCGCTTGCGAAGCTCCTGCCGCTCCAGAGGAAGGACTTCGAAGGGATCTTCGAGGCGATGAACGGGCGTCCGGTGACGATACGGACCATCGATCCACCGCTCCACGAGTTCGTGCCGCACGAAGAGCCCGCGCAGCGCGAGCTCGCACGGCAAATGGGGAGTACCTACGAGAAGGTCCACCAGCGCGTAGAGAGCCTCCACGAATTCAATCCGATGCTCGGATTCCGCGGGTGCAGGCTCGGCATCATCTTCCCCGAAATCACCGAGATGCAATCGCGGGCGATCTTCGAGGCTGCGGCAAACGTCCAGGCGCGCGGCATCGCGGTGGAACCCGAGATCATGATACCGCTCGTGGGGAATGTGAAGGAGCTCGCGAACCAGGAAAAGATCGTCCGCCGGGTGGCGGGGGAGGTCATGAAGGA
>PMND01000129.1 GCA_003161955.1 Ignavibacteriota bacterium
ATCGGGGAGGTGCTGAACCTGGATGCCTCCCATGAGCGCGCGACCACCCTCCGTGATCAGATATTGAAGGCGCGGGACCTGGCGGAGAAGATCCTGACGGAGGAAGAAGAGCGGCACGCGAGAGAGCACGCGACGGGATTGCCCGTGCGCCCGTCCCGGGAAGAGGCCCCCCCCTCCTCNNGTTCTCACAATCGCGGCGGTTGCTGTCCTCTCGGTTGCGGTGTGGCTCGTCGTGGACTATATCCGTAACAGTGTCTCGCCGGCGCGCTATTCCGTTCTTGTCCTCCCCCCCGTGACCGGGGGTGACACCTCCCTTGGCTATGTGGCCGACGGATTTGCGGGGGATGTGATGGAGGAGCTCGCGCGNNGGCAGGCCCACCGACTTCTGGGGATCATCGCTGAGCCAGAAACACGAATCGGACTATGACATTGTCCCGGAAGAGAAAGGGCCGGTGGGTCCCCCGCCGCTCCCGCTTACCCGGCGCATCCACAACCGGTTCTCTCAAATCCACATCCCCCTCAAACCNNTGTGATGGAGGAGCTCGCGCGGATCGCCGACGTACGTGTGATGAACCCCGCGACCTCGAATGCCTTCGGTGCTTCCGTGGCTCCGCCCGGACAGATCGCCCGGGCGCTGGGTGCGAATTACGTCCTCTCCTGGTCGATCGGCCGTGTGCAGGAGAACTACGATCTCCGCCTCAATTTTACAGACACGCTCTCAGCCAGGAGTCTCTGGTCGACGGAGTTCCATGTGTCCGCGAGGGAGCTTCCGTCCCTGCGCCCCGAGATCGTGCGGGGGCTTGCGCTCGGGATGGGTGTCAAACCGCTTACCACGGCCGGCGGCCCCCTCTACGGCAGCGCCACCAGCAATGAAGCGGCATACGAGTTGTATCTCAGGGGCCGCTCGCTCCTCCGCTTCGGGGACAATTTTGCGCCTGAAGAGGCGCTCGTCTTTTTTGACCAGGCGGTTCATCTCGATCCGGACTTTGCCGAAACGCACTCTGCGGCCGCATGGGCGCATATTCTCGCCTACGAAACCTCAGTCGAGATGCAGCAATCCCATATTGCTCAGGCCATCAGCGAGGTACAGCACGCACTGAGCGCGGGCTTGAGAACTTCCGAGGCTTTCCGGTCCTGGGGACTCGCAGAGGAATTCCGCGGAGGATACGACAAGGCCATCGTCCGCCTCGAGCAGGCCGTGGCGGTGGCTCCGAGCGACGCTGAGTCCCAGCGGCGCCTGGCCGTCGCATACGCCGCGATGGGGCGGATCGACGAGTCCGTCAGGGCGGCGCAGCGCAGCGTGTCGGATGACCCGGGGAACATTGCGTCCCACACGCTCCTCGGGGAGGTCGAGCAGTTCAAAGCAATCCATGAACCGGACAACCGGGAGGCCTACCGGTCGGCCATGAGGTCGTACGAACAGGGGCTCAGGCTCGCCCGCGACAAAAGCGACTACGGAAGCGGTCTGTATGTGGAAGTGCTCGTTCACCTGGAGCAGATCGACAGGGGGATGGATCTGCTCATGGACCGGACAGCGCGTATGCGGGACAGCTATGTTGATTTCTACAAGCTCGGGCGGGTGCAGCAATCCGCCGGAAGGCCGATCCCCGAATGGCAGGCCTCATTCGTGAGGGCGCGCGACATACTCGCAGCCCGTCTTGTCACGCACCCCGACGATGCAGTGGCGCAGGCGTACCTGGCTCTCGTCTATACACGCCTCGGGACGTTCAAAGATGCTGTGGCCGCCATGGCCCGCGCGCAGGTCGCCGCTCCCGGGGACGATGATGTGCTCTACCTCACTTCCCGCATGTACGCACTCCAGAAGGACAAGAAGCGGGCCCTTGAATACCTGGGGAAGGCCCTGACGCGGAAGTTCAGCCTGGCGGCCATTCTGGACATGGACTACTTCAGTCTCCACGCAGATCCCGATTTCCTCGCAACACTCAAGCGGTAGGACATTTTTCCGCCCCGGGGCCGAATTCCGCCTTCCTCCGGCTGTCGATTCGTCGGACAGGAGCCCCTTCTCTCCTCCCGGTGTCCCTTTTCCCTGACTGTGTGCGGTTGTGACGGTCATCAGCACGGGCCTGCCCCGCGTTGACTCTCAAGGGGTCAATGGATATATTAGCTATGCTGAAGAATCAGGTGTGTGACAGTTCTTACACGTGACGACTGTGCCTGACCCCGACGACGCAATACGACAGGAACAACGTAAAAAGGCGGGCGACTTCCTGAAAATGGCCGATAAGCTATTTAAGGGGTCGGACTACGAGGGAGCGGTACGACTCGTCCAACTTGCGATGCAGACCGATCCGCACAACCCGTATGCAGTGGCATATATGGAGCGGATCAAATTTGCGATCGAGCAGCGCGAGAGCAAGAGGGAGCCCCCTTCTTCGACGGGGGCCGCACCCCCGTCCGCAATAGCTCCACCCGAATCTACAAGCGTCCCCCCCAGAACCGTTCCGTCAGGGATGGCGCAACGTCCGGCTTCGCCCGCCCCGGCCGGTGTTCCCCCGTTGCAGCAGCGGAAAACCGAGCCCACGGTCACGCCCCCCCCTCCGGCGCGGCGCGACACGATTCCGCCAAGATCGACGGTCACGCAGCGCCCCGATCCCGCCGAAATGCAGCGGCGGCAGCTCGACGAAGAGGCGCGGCGGTATGCCGCGGCCGAGGTGAAGCGGAAAGCGGACGAGGAACTGCGCAAGAAGCTGGAAGAGGAAGCCCGCCGCAAGGCGGAAGAAGAGCAGCGGAAGAAAAAGGAAGAGGACGCCCGCCGCAAGGCGGAAGAGGAGCGGCGCAGGAAACTGGAGGAGGAAGCTCACCGCAGGGCGGAGGAAGAACAGCGCAAGAAAACGGAAGAGGACGCCCACCGCAAGGCGGAGGAAGAAGCAACCCGGAAGATCGAAGAAGCCCACCGCAAGCTGGACGAGGAACGGAAACGTCTCGAAGAGGAGAACCGGGCGCGTCTCGAGGCCGAACAGGCCCGCAGGCGGGAGGAGGATGCACGGAAGAAACGGGAGGATGAGGAGCGGAAGCGGCTGGAGGAGGAAGACAGGAAGCGTATCCAGGAAGAGGCACGGCGAAGCCTCGAAGAAGAGCGCCGCCGCCTCGAAGCGGAGACGGTCAGAAAGCTGGAGACGGAGAGAAAGCGGATTGAAGAGGAGATGCTCGACCGCCTCAAGGTGGAACGGGAGAAGCTCGAAGTAATGCAGCGGCAGGAAAGAGAAGCCGCGGAGGCGAAACGCCGGGTCGAAGAGCAGAAGCTCAAACTGATCGAAGAGGAAACGCGCAAGCGTCTGGAAGCGGAACGGAAGAAAATCGAGGAGGAGATGGCCGTCCGTGCCGAAGAGGAACGGAAGAGGATCGAGGAGCTCCACAGGAAGGAAGAGCAGGCCGCCGAGCAGCGCCGGAACGCGGAGGAGGAGCGGCTGAAACAGGTCGTTCTCGAGACGGAACGCCGGCTTGACGAAGAACGGCGCCGGCTTGCGGAGGAGAAGAAGAAGATTGAGGAACAGCTCCGGCGCCAGGTGGAAGAAGAGCGGGTCCGGATGGAAGAGGCCCGCAAAAAGCAAGTCGAGCAGGAGGCGGACGCCAGGCGGATCGTTGAGGAGCGTGCAAAGAAGAAAGTCGAGGAAGAGTACCAGAAACGGCTGGCGGAGGAACGGGAGCGGCTGGCGGAGGAACAGCGTCGCCAGTTCGAGGAGGAACGGAAGAAGATCGAAGACGAAGCCCGGCGGCGGGTCGAGGAGGACCAGCGGCGCCGCGAGGAAGAGGAGCGTCTCCGGTTGGAGGAGGAAGGGCGGAAGTCCCAGGAGGAAAACCGGCGCCACCGCGAGAAGGAGGAAGCGGAACGCCGGCGGCAGGCGGACGAGACCAGGCAATACGAAGAAGCCGTCCGCCAGGCCATCGAAGAGGGACGCAGGCTCGCACAGGAAAAAAAGATCCGCGCGTATCTCGAGCGGGGAAAGGAATTCGTCGGCCTCGCCCAGTTCGAGGAGGCGTTGAAGGAAGTGACGAAAGTGTTCCGTCTCGATCCCGCGAACGTCGAAGCGCGCGAATTCGAGCAGACCGTGTATGCGGCGCGCGAGGAGTTTGTCCGCCGGGAAGAGGAAGCGCGCACACTCCAGGAGGAACAGCGCCACAAGGTGGAGGAGCTCCAGCGAAAGCTCGCCGAGCAGGCCCGGATGGAGGAGGAGGTCCAGCAACAGCGGGCGATTCGTGAAGCGAAAATCGCCGGCTGCCTTCAGAAGACCCGCGACTATACGCGGGACGGCATGTACGACAAGGCGCTCACCGAGATCGAGACGGTGTATGCCATGGACCCGGGGAATGCCGAAGCCCGGGAATACGAGCAGAGCGTCCTGACGATCCAGCGGAAGGCCGAAGAGGCACGGTCGGTGTCAGAGCAGAGGTCGCAACAGGGCGATGCCTGGCGCAAGGAAGAACAGGACCGGCTGAAGTCGGCGGAGAAGGGGCGCGAACTGCTCCACCGTGAATCCATGAACACGTACAGAGCGATGATGCGTCAGGCCTGGGCCAGCGGAGAGCCGGCAACGGAGGATCGCTCGATGCTCGACGTCGTGCGGCTCTCGCTCGGCATCCCGGAGAGCGAGCACAAAAAGATCGAGCGCGACGCCCGGGTGGAGACGTATACGGAGGCGCTGCGCATAGCGTTGAAATCGGGGGCGATGTCTCCCGACGATCTCAGCACCGTCGAACACCTTCGCAAGCTTTTTTCGATAACCACGGACGAGGAAGAGTCCGTCCAGGCGGCTCTGAAAGTGGAGGTTAAGAACAACGGCCGCTGGACCTGATTCCCCTCCGCAGGATCACTCTTCTGTACGCGATGCACACCAGCCAGACGAGATTCATCCCCGCGACGTTGATCCAGAGATAGACATCAAGACGGTCGATCACCGAGCAGAACGTCAGAACGAACAGCTCCGTGCCGAGCCCGAGGAATCCCGAAAGTCGCACTCCCGTGACATCGCCGTACCATTTCTCGTCCTCCATCCGTGATGTCCCGGACTCCCCCCGGCATGCGGCGTCAAGTCGCGCGACGAGGTCATCCTGCCAGCGGTAGATGAAGAGGAACGTCCGGTGAAGCGACGAAGTGAGCCGGTCCTCGTCCGCGTCCTCCTCACGGATCTCCTCGGACGTCCGGTTTCCCGCATAGGAGTTCCGGAGATGGAGGAACGATGTTTGGTAGAATACGTGGTACGAAACGCGGAGGGAAACGCCGAGGAACGCGCACAGGCAGAGGAGGGGAGCGCCGGCGCCGCTCCCGCCCCGGACCATGGCGACGGCGATCGCCGGGAACACCGCGAGATTGACCGCGAAGTCGCCGATAGAGTCGAGGAATCTGCCGGCCCGGCTGAACAGCCCTTTCGCTCTTGCCAGCTGTCCGTCCGCCGAATCCAGCAGGTCTTTGCCCGTCAGACAGATTCCCGCAAGAGCCGTCAGCAGGGGCGTCCCCTGCCAGTAGAGTGCCGCGGCGGCAAGGCCGGAGGCCGTGGCGGCGAGTGTGACCTGATTCGGTGTCACGCGCGTCCGGTAGAGAGCCCTGACGAGGAGTCCGGCAACCGGGCGCAGAATATACGTGTTGATAAGCTCGTCGGAGGCATCGGATTTCAACGATTCCTTGTATGAATACTCCACTCTACGGGCCACAAGCAATCTCCTTTAATAAGTCATCCGGACTTCGTATATTACAGCGCTATCGCGTCAACACCCACACGACCCGAAGGAAAGTCCTGAGCCTGACATGAAACTGAAGAGAATAGGGATACTGACGGGAGGCGGCGACTGCCCCGGACTGAATGCCGTCATCCGCAGCATCGCCAAGCCCGCGATGAGCTATTACAACGCCACCGTTATCGGCATCATCGACGGCTATGAAGGACTCGTCGAAGGCAGGCACCGGGAGCTGACACCGATGGATGTTCTCGGCATCATCAACCAGGGGGGGACGATACTCGGCACATCCAACAAGGGGGACCCCTTCCATTTCCCGATGGGAGAACGGAACAACATCCGTATCGTTGACGCTTCGCAACAGGTCGTCGATCATTACCGGAACCTGAAACTCGATGCACTCGTCACGATCGGCGGCGACGGGACCCAGATCATCGCGCATAAGCTTGCCGAGATGGGACTCAACGTCATGGGTATCCCCAAGACCATCGACAATGATCTCGATGCGACGGAAGTGACGTTCGGGCACGATTCCGCCCGCGCAGTCGCGACAGAGGCGATCGACCGGCTTCAGACCACCGCTTCCGCCCACCACAGGGTGATGGTGATGGAGACGATGGGGCGCTATGCCGGGTGGCTCGCACTCGGCGCCGGACTCGCGGGGGGCGCGGACATCATACTTATCCCCGAGATCCCCTTCTCGTGGGATGCAATATTCGAGTCGGTGCTCAAAAGGAGCAAAGGCGCGAAATTCAGCATCGTGTGCGTTGCAGAGGGTGCCAAACCGAGCGGCGGGGGAGTCTCCGTCAGGGAGCTCGACAAGAAACGGACCGATCCTGTCCGCCTCGGAGGGATCGGCGAGCTCGTTTCGAAGCGGATAGAGGATGAAACCGGGCTGGAAACGCGCGTCACGGTCCTCGGGCACGTCCAGCGCGGGGGGAGCCCCACCGCCTTTGACCGCATACTTGCAACCCGGTTCGGGACCGTGGCGCTTCAGGCGATGTCCAACGGACAGTTCGACGTCATGACGAGTCTCCGCCAGAACACCGTCATCACCGTCCCCCTCGCAGACGCGGTCGGTCGTCAGCGTCTCGTTCCTCCGGATTCGCAACTCATATTCGCCGCCAAAGCCGTCGGGACCTGTCTCGGGGATTGACCCACACTCTCATCGCGCCCCGCCCCTCCGGACTATACTCTCTCTCCGCAGGAATGTTACGCTGAAGCCTGCGCCGGTCGCGAGAGGCGGAATTTGTCGTCGTGCCAGTCGCGGGTCATCTCAAGCCAGAAAATAAGGCCCCGCCACCTCCCGAATTCCCCGTAGTCCCTTTCGATCGTGGAGTCCTTTACCCGCCTTCCGGACCGGTGGAGCTCGAAGTACTTTGACCGGACCCATGAATCGAGGCCCAGGTAGTCGTACCTCCCCGCCAGCTTGAGCAGGTTCCCCGCGGCGTACGGCCCTATCCCTTTGACGGTTTTCATCTCGTCGAACAGAGCCGGCGTCGGCAGGGGGGAAGCTCGCCACGATTCAATGTCGAGATCGCCCGATGCCACTCGACCGGCCAGGGCGAGTATGAAGGGGGACCGGTATCCCGCCTTGACCTCTTTTCTGAGGAATGATTCCGTCATCCCCGCGACCGCCGCGGGGGAGGGGAACGCCGTGCCACCCTTCCCGGGACGTGCCCCGGCACATGCGACGAGATTGGAGACCATGAGTGTCGTAAGGCCCCACGTGCAGTTGGTCGTGCAGATCATCTTCAGTGCGTCCTCGAACATGGACGGCGACCGGAGCATCCTCCCCGCGCCGCATGCTGCGATCCAGCGATAGCGCGGATGCCGGCACGCCTCCCTGTGGAATTCGGTGAAATCCTCATCCATCCGGAGACACGTCCTGATCTGGCCGATGAGATCCGCCCGGGCTCCGGGGCCCGGTTCGCGGGACCACTCCGCACTGACACGGACTCCCTTTCCACCGGCGTTCATCGTACAGGAAGCGGTCAGGGTCCGGGGGAGCATGAACACGCGGCGGAGCTCTCTCCGCTCCGGGTCGTGAGAAAACGGGGGGAGTGCGCACCATCCATGGCTGAAGGCGGTCCGCCAGAAGTCGAACCCTGCGGGAGCGGTGATGTGGAATACTTCAGAATTTGCTGAGGAGGAGCGCATTCGTCGGGAACTGTTCGAGGAGCTTCAGCACGGAGAGCATCGCTTCGCGGGGCTGGAGCCGCGCGACGGACCTGCGGAGATTCTGGTGCCTGCCGACCTCCGGCCCGAAGAGCAGCTCTTCGCGCCGGGTCCCGGATGCCCCGAGGTTTATCGAGGGGAATATGCGTTCGTTTGCCATGCCGCGGTCGAGGACGAGCTCCATGTTCCCGGTCCCCTTGAATTCCTGAAAAATCAGCTCGTCCATCCGCGAACTCGTGTCGATGAGGGCGGTGGCGATGATTGTGAGCGAGCCTCCGTGTTCGAGGTTCCGCGCCGCCCCGAAAATGCGTTTGGGGATCTCAAGCGCCCGGGCGTCCACGCCGCCGGACATAGTCCTGCCGCTGCTTTTCTGATGTATGTTGAAAGCCCGGCCGAGCCGCGTGAGCGAATCGAGGAGGATCACCACGTCCTTCCCCGTTTCGGCTTTCCTTTTCGCGTACTCCAGGACAAGCTGCGCGAGGCGCACGTGGGTCCCCCGTTCGCTGTCGCTGGAGCTCGCATACACTTCCCCCCGGATTGTGCGGCGCATGTCCGTCACTTCTTCCGGCCGCTCGTCGATCAGAAGGACGAGCAGGTCGATCTCCGGGTTGTGCAGGCTGACCGCATGTGCGAGCTGTTGCATCAGCATGGTCTTCCCGGCTTTCGGGGGAGAGACAATCAGCGCGCGCTGACCCTTCCCGACGGGGCAGAAGAGCTCCACGACCCGCATCGCCCTGTCGGCCCCCTTCCCTTCGAGGCGTATGATCTCATTGGGAGAGACGACTTCGTGCGCGGAGAACTCCTTCAGCTGTTTCCACTTGTCCGGCGGGAGACCGTTAACGGATGTGACGCCGGTGACCTGGAGACTTTTCCCCTGCTTTTCCACCGCGCTCGCCTCCAGAAACGCCCCGGTACGGAGGCCGAGCTGCGTGATGAGGCCGGAAGGGACAAACGGGTCTGTCTCGTCGCGCGAGAGGCCGTGTGTGGGCGTGCGAAGGAAACCGCATTGTTTTGGATCAAGTTCGAGGATGCCGGAGACGGTTGTAGACATTGACCTTCTATTTTTTGAATAGGCCCTTCAGCACGTCGACCTTCACGAAGTCCCTGATGAACTTGAGGTAAAACCGGGCAGCATGATATCCAACACTGCGTGCCTGCGCCGTTGAGAGAGCGGAACACCGGGGGTGCAGCAGCGGCGCGGCGGAAGATCAGATCGCCGGAGGTTTCATGCCGAATGCGGCCCATTCCTGACGGGACGGACCGTAGAGTCCCGGGACTTCGAGCCCCGCCTGTCTCATGAGCACTGTCATCTGCCCGCGGTGGTGGACCTGGTGGAGTATGAGCGCGGTGAGCGTGAATCCCCTCGCCCATTTCTCGCCGTACATCTCGTCCTTTTCCAGGAGCGTCGCATCCGTCCAAGCCGCCTTCACCTGCTCGAGGAGCGAAATCGCGGCTTCGCTGTATGCCTGTGCGATCAGCTTCGCAGTGGCAGGGATCGCGTCATCCTGCCCCGGGCCGCGTATCTTCAATCCGGTGCGGGAGACCATCTCCGGTATCGATGTCGTGATGTGCCATGCGAGGCGCGCGAGCGTGCGCCCTTCCGGGTTGACCGCCTGCGACAGCGACCGGTCGTTGAGGTGTTTGAAAATCTTCTGCGTGGCCTCCAGCTCGCTCGACCAGAGGTGTTCGAAGTCGTTAATGGTGGAGATCATGTGTGACGTTGTGCCATGTGGGGGAATATGCGTTCTCCGGCGCCGCGCGGCCTGCTATTCGGGACTGATGACGACATCGATCCGTCTGTTCCGGGCGTGCCCCTCGGCGGTGCTGCTGTCGGCGATCGGGCTGTTGCTCCCCCAGCCCCGGGACTCGATCAGGGATGATACCGGCGGAGACTTTTTCAGGTACGCAGCAACCGTCGCAGCGCACCTCTCCGAAATCTTCTGATTGAGCGTCTCGTTCTCCCCGGTCTCGGTGTGTGCCTCCACCGCCAGCCGGCAGTTGGGAAAGAGGCGGATCGCGTGCTCGATCTTGCTGAGAAGTTCGAAGGAGTCCGATGCAAGCGCTTTATTCTCCGCGGAGAACGTGAGCCCGAATACCCGCAGCACGACATTGTCCCCGTCCCGCAGGACGGTCCCTTCACGCGGGTCGAAGAAGGTCCTTGCGAGTGCGACGGCGCCGTTGACGCGTTGCTCTTCTTCCGCTTTCCGCGCCGGGTCCGGACCCTTTGTCGTGCCGGGGCGCGGTTCAGTCGTCGCGAGGCGGCGATGCAGGGCCGCGTTCTCGGACCGGAGGTGCCTGAAGTTTTCCGCCAGTGTGGCCCGTGCCGAATCGCGGCTCCTGACGGCCGTGACGATCTGCTGGACGACGGGCTCATACCCGCCGTCAAAGCGGACGCGGGTGTTCAGGGCCGAGGCTATCCGTCCCATCGCGGTCTCCGACAGGAGGATCGCGTCTTCAAATGTCGTCTTGTGCTCCTGCATCTGGGAGATGATCTCGTGGAGGTAGATCGCGTGGGCCGCCTCGTATTTTGCCTCCCCCGCGAGCCGCCGGGCTTCGGTGACGTCGTATCTGTTCTGTTTGACCATGGCTTCGGCAAGTTCCAGGCACCGGTACGCGCGGTTCATGGTCTCCGGGGCGGTCGACTTCACCTCCAGTTTCTCCGCCCGGATGAGAAGTTCATGCGCGGGGGTGAGGAGACTCAGCTTGATCGCGTCCAGCTCGGCGGATTTGTAGATCCCATGCGCCTCCCCCGACTCCTTGCGCGCAGCGCCGGCGTCGCCATTTTCCAGCGATGTGGCGGCCTGAAGGAGAATCTTCTCCGCCTTCTCCCAGAGCCCGGGGGAGAGGTGCACGGCCTCCGAACTGATCGCTTCGGCACGTGCATTCAGAGTCGCCGCGAATAAGGATTGCGCGGTTTTGCTCGCCTCGACGGCCTGAGTGAAGTTCTGGGATGCCAGCCGGAGTTGCTCCCTGATGTCATCCAGCGGCTTCCCGCGGGAAAAGAGATCCTCCGCGTTCGCGTAGGCCGCCGTCCCCCGCTCAAAACTCCGCGGGGCAAGGAGGTCCGCGCTGATCTGGTTCGCGCGCGTGCGCGCCTCGCTGGCCTCCCGGAAAATCTGGGCACGGATATCCCCCTGTGCTCCCGCCTCAGCAATGGCAAAGAGGACGCTTGCCGCGGAGAGCGCAAACACTATCCCGCGCCGCGTCCTGTGGAACGGCGCACGTGGAGCTGAAATCATATTCCCCCCCCAATCAATAAGTGTGCCGGCGTGAATACGCACCCGGTCTGTCAGGCACCTTCCATCCCGGTGAATAATGACTGCAGGTTCAGGGTGGACGCCTTCGTCTTGCTCGCCAGTGAGACGTAGCGGCGGGCCAGAGTGTCCTTNNATGTGGTTCCAGATCGTTTCTTCCAGCACGTTGAACGCAGTCTGCACCTCCCAGAGATCGAAGCCGGACGCAAACCGCTCACGTGCGATCGAGTCCGCGTGCGCGACCATCGGGCCCAGATTACGTTCTTTGACGGCTCTCGTTGTAAGCACAAGCAGTGCCTTCAGCCGCTGGCGTGTGTGCTCGATCCCCTTTTTCTCATAGCTTTTCAGGTGAGCGCGCGACATGGCTTCCGTGGCGGCTTCGATGATCACTGCCATACGTTCAAGAAGCAATTCGTTCAGTGTCATGGCAATTCGGTAAATTCACGGAGTGACGTATCCAATATACGCCGCCATGGACTGTGAATCAACGGCGGCCTGTCCCGGATTCCAGGAAAACTGATATTCCGGCCCATTTTGAGGGGATGGGTGTGGCGGGCGTCACACTCCCGGGGGTGATGAATGGCTCAATCCGGGTCCGGCGGTTTTTCCCCGGCGGTGCGCCAGTCGATGAAGAGTTTCCTCGAAGCCGGCTGGCAGGATGGACAGAAGAATGTGTCGTGTCCCCTGACTCCCTCGCGCCGTATTGTCGTGCCGCATCTGGGGCAGGGCTCTCCTCTCCTGTTTCTGACCTTAAGATGTTCGCGCACTTTCACATGGATCGGCCGGGCGGCTTCCTCCACCTTCTTCGTCCCCCAGGTCATGACGCTCCCGATAGCGACGAACAGCCTGTCGGTCTCCTCCTCGCTCAACCGGGCTGAAAATGTCTTCGGGTGGATGCGGGCTTCGAACAGAATCTCATCGGCGTACGCATTGCCGATCGCGCTCAGGACCGTATGGTCGTTGATCATCACGCGCACCTGCCGGCGTGAGTTCCCGGCGACAAGCGTCCTGAATTTCTCCCGGGTGAACGCGGGGGAGAGAATATCCACCCCCTGCGTCCCGTATCGTGGTATCGCGTCCGTGTCGGCGCGGCGGCAGACATAGAGCTTCGCCATTTTTCGTTCGTCACAGAGCCGGAGCGCCGATCCATCGTCCAGCATCCACGCGACGCAGAGAAACCCCTCCGCCTTTTCCCCTTTCTTCTGGTGCTGGAGCCTTCCGGCGAGCATGAGGTTCGTCACGATGTCGATCTCCCCGCCGAGGCCCACGCGGAGAAACGGTCCATGCTGTTCCACTTCCCGCACGGAAAGGCCGCGGAGGGCTTCGCCGAGCGGCACGTCAAGCATGTTCCGGACCAGGACCGGTTGCTTCACCTCCACGGCCGCAATCGACCGTCCGGTGAGCACGCGGGCGAGATGTTTCCGTATGTAGAGAAGGTCCGGGAGTTCCGGCATGATTGACTGATTGTCCGCGTTGTCCTGGCGCGACGAAAGCCCCTACGGCAATTTGTAATCCAGCTCAAAATGAAGCCCTTCCTGGCCGGCACGATACAGAGCGGTTCCCGTGATTCCTGCAAGCGTTCCCGTCCCGGACCCTTCGCAAATCCGCAGTGCCGAGACGGCGCTCCCCCCTTCGAATGTGCCGTCGTCCTTCATGACAAAGCTCCCCTGCTTTCCGGCCACAACGCCGCTAAACCGGATAAGGCCCGCATATGATGCGGAGGAGTTGTGCTGGTCTTTCAGGTCAAAGTGCCTGTAGAACATCAGGTATTCCACGGACGCTCTCCCCTCGATTTCTCCACTGAGGGAGTATTCGACAGAGGCCCTTGTCATTTTCATGTCCGGAGAAATCTGCTCATACGTGTTTTCATCCCACTTCTTGACGGTATACGTTCCCTGTGCTTTCATCGTTCCTCCGGTGATTGTTCGCCATTCTGAAGATATCCCATAATGGTTATTGTTGCAAGGACGCGCGGTCTCTCCTTGCCTCCCGCCGGCCGGGGAGTACATCGCCTCAGCCATCCTCCGCTTCTCTCTCTCCTGAAGCTCATTCCGATCCGGAGTGATTTGCAATTGGCGGAATTGTTTGCCAGATTATCAGCGTCACCGTTAGGGGTGTCCCGCTGGAAATCGGCGGGACTGAGATCACACCCTGTAAACCTGATCTGGATCATGCCAGCGTAGGGAAACGGAACCAAGTCTGCTTCTTGATTTCCTTTTCAATCCCGCGCCGGTCCGGTTGCGGGATTGTTTTTTGGAGGGAACATGAAGCGTTCGGGGATGCTGGTTATTCTCCTCGGGTGTTCGATTGCAGGCCTGAGGGCGCAGGACCCGCCGCCGAAAAAAGACACCGTCTACCAGATGTCGCCTGTCATCGTGACTGCGACGGAGGCGACCGGGCGGAAGAGCCCTGTCACGTTCTCCAACCTTACGCCCCAGAACCTCCGGGAACGCTACTCGGTCCAGGATGTCCCCGTACTTCTCTCGGAGCTCCCCTCCGTCACGACATATTCCGAAAACGGGAACGGCATCGGGTACAACTATATCAATATCCGCGGGTTCGACCAGAGACGGATCTCCGTGATGATCAACGGCGTCCCCCAGAACGATCCGGAAGACCATAACGTCTACTGGATAGATTTCCCGGACCTTCTCTCCAGTACGGACAACATACAGGTGCAGCGTGGCGCCGGGAGCGCGTTCTACGGTCCCCCCGCCATCGGCGGGTCGGTGAATCTGGTGACGAACCCCTACGGGGGGGAGCCCGGGGTCGTGCTGGAGATGATGGCGGGGTTCCAGGAGTTCGGCGACAGCGCGAAGCCTTTCCCCCTGACCACGAGAAAATATGGCGCCTCGTTTACTTCGGGACTCGTCGGCGGCCGGTACATGCTGTACGGCCGGCTCGGCAGGATCACCAGCGATGGCTACAGGACGAACTC
>PMND01000060.1 GCA_003161955.1 Ignavibacteriota bacterium
CGGCCTGTCGCCGAGGAGCCCGATGACATCATCCTCGGACCGCCTCATGTAGGCCTGGAGAACGATGCCCGTGTCAGGGAATTCCACATGGAGGGCGCGGAATATCGCAATCGTGTCGGTGGTACACGTCGAATCCTCCATATCGAACCGGACGAATATGTTGTGGCTTGCGGCGACCTTCAGGATCTCCCGGACGTTCTCCGCGCAGAAGTCCTTGTCGAGTTTCAGGCCGAGAGACGTGAGCTTGATGGAGAGATTCGAGTCGAGTCTTTCCCGGGCGATCGTATGAAGGACCTGGTTTGATTGTTCGCGCGAAGCGATCGCCTCATCGCGACGGGTGATGTCTTCGCCGAGTACGTCCAGCGTCGCACACACACCTTCCGCATTGAGCGCACGGACCGTGGCGATGGCATCCTCAACTGTCTCGCCGGCGATGTAACGGCCGGCAAAGTAGCGCACGATCGGTTTCGGGACTGCGGGAATCGCCGCAACAACGAGCCGGTTCAGGAGATGCATGGCATGTCCAGTAATTTGTGATTCACCCATTCCCCCTCATCGTCCATTTCCCCGCCCCGCAGGATTCCGGGGTTCACGGACGAAGAGGAAAAAGGCCGGGCGGAGCAACCATGCAGTAGTTTCAAAGGGAGAGAACGTGCAGCGAGCGGTTTCGGTTTGCGGCAAAAATATACCCATCACCCCTCTGAAAAGCAAGGTACGTTCCGTGCTCCCGGTCAGCGGAAAAGGAAGTTCACAACCCACACGGCCGCGAGCATCCCCGCGACATCGGCGATGATGCCGACGGGGACGGCGTGGCGCGTGTCCCGGATCCCCACGGAACCGAAATAGACCGCAAGGACATAGAACGTGGTTTCAGAACTCCCGTACATCGTCGACACCATGATGCCGATAAGCGAATCGGGTCCGTGGACTTTCATCAGTTCCGTCATCACCCCGAGCGAACCGCTCCCGGAGAGGGGACGCATCAGCGCCATCGCAAGTGTCTCCGAGGGCATGCCGATCAGCGCAGTGACGGGGGCAAGGACCCTCGTCAGGAGCTCCAGGGCACCGCTCGCCCGGAAAATGCCGATCGCGACAAGCATTGCCACAAGGTACGGAATGATCCGCACGGCCGTCGTGAACCCNNCCCCACCCGAGAAAAACGACGAACATCAGGGGAATGGCGGCGACTGCGAGCGTATTAATCAGCGCGCGGAAGAGGTCAGCCATTGTCCGGCTCCTCCTGCCTGCGGTACCGCCGGAGCCGCTGGAGGATCCGGGAGGCCGCAATGCCGGCGATGGTAGCACATCCGGACCCGATGATGGACGTCCCGATGATGATCCCCGGATTCGCCGATCCCGCCGCCGCCCGTACCGCGATTGCCGTCGCGGGGATGAGGACCAGCCCCCCCGTGTTGATCGCCAGGAACGTGACCATGGCGTTCGTCGCCGTGCCGACCCTGGGGTTCAGCCTGTTGAGCTCCTCCATTGCCTTGAGGCCCATCGGCGTCGCCGCGTTGTTCAGCCCGAGCATGTTTGCCGCGATATTCATGATCATCGCCGCGAGGGCGGGATGGTCCTGGGGGACGTCGGGGAACAACCGGCGGGTGAGAGGCGCCAGGAACCGGGTGATGACTCTCAGCAGCCCCGCCTCCTCGGCAACCTTCATCACTCCGAGCCAGAGGGCCATCACGCCGATGAGCCCGATCGAGATGTTCACTGCAGTGGCCGCGTAATCGAGCGCGGCTGCGGTGACTGCTTTCAGCTTCACGAATCTGACCGGCTCCACCACTATCCGGACCGATGCGGCATTCTCATCTCCGGTGAGCTTCATCGATGCGACCGAGGCGGTGAGCCGGTCCTTCTCCGCCGCATGGCGGGCCATCTCCCTCCACCGGAGGGGGGAAGACTCGCCGATCGGCATCGACACCGTTGAGCGGCCGGAGGCGTCCACGGAGATGATCGCCGGCTGGCGTACAGCCGAATCGGCGGCTCCCGGACCGTAGAACGTATTAAACTCGCCTGCGGAGAGTTGAATTGTCCCTTCCCATGTGGAACGGAGAGGGGAGGGATGCTTCGCGACGTCAAACCTCACGTCGAGGGGCATCCCGTTACGGTACGTATTCCCCGCCTCGTCGGCGATGTCGCTGCCGGCGGCGATGAGTACGCCGAGAAGGATGAGTGAGATCCAGATGTAGTTCAGCATGGGGCGTCCGGTGATTGAAATTCAGAGAGAACCAGAGCGTCAGCCCCGCCGGGAACCGGCGCAACGATTAGAACCCGAGCCTGAGAGTCAATCCGGGAGAGGGGTAAGCAGGCCCCGGGGCACCGGGAATGAGCCGGAGCGAAAGATCTTTCCCGACATCGAAATCAAACAGGCTTGCATCGACGTAGGCATCCGCGATATTCAGAATGTAGAGGATGACGAAATACCATGCAAAGGTGTCGCGCTGCTGCTTGTAGAAATCCCTCTCTCTCCGGTACGTATCGCTGTAGGGAGAATTTACGAGGAGGCTGTCGACGTATAGCTGTCGATAAATCTCCGTCCTTCTGTTCTGATCGAGCCACGTCGAGACAAAGTACAACCCCAGACCGAAGACGACGGGGACTTTCCAATACGACTGGTTGTAGAACTGGCCGGCTCCGGGAAGGAGAGCGGAACAGAGCATGGCGATACCCGGCGATTTCTGTGGGAGTGCCGCGTGCCGGAGCGTGTCGAATCCCCGCGCGGCTGAGTCCGCACCATGCAGGACACGGACGGAATCGGCGCGCGGAGCTCCGGTGGAATGCATCTGCCCGCTGAGTGGGCGGGCGTTGAGCAGAATCATGAGCGCCAGCACGTGCCGGGCGACCGGTTTCATCGTATCCTGTCAGCGAGACCGGGTGATCCCTATCGCATCGATCTCGACGCGGACATCCCGGGGGAGCCGGGCCACCTCGACCGTTGACCGGGCCGGAGGGGAGGCACGAAAGTACTCTGCGAACACCTCATTCATTCCCGCGAATTCCCCCATGTCCTTCAGGTACACGGTTGTCCGGACGACCGACGCAAGATCCGACCCCCCCGTTTCGAGTATCGCCTTGAGGTTTTCGATCACCTGCCGGGTCTGGGCCCCGATGTCGCCGCCGACGAGTTCTCCCGTGGCCGGGTTGATAGGAATCTGCCCGGCGGTGAACACGAACCCCTGCGGGGCGACGATCCCCTGGCTGTAAGGCCCTATCGCCCCGGGGGCGTTCGGCGTGGAAATGACTGTTTTCTCCATTGGTCATCTCAAATTGTGTGGCCAACCTGTGCGGCCGGGTTAATGATGCAAAGCTCTCCTGTCGAAGTCCCTGCAGCAATCAACTCGTCCCGTCCTCTATCTCCGAGAAAATCTCCAGGATCCGCTCCAGGTCATCGGCGGAATAATACTCGATGACGATCTCCCCTTTCCCATCCTGCAGCATTCTCACCTGCACCCGCGTCCCCAGAAACTGGCGGAGACGCTCCTCGATGCTCGAAAGTGAGCTGGAGACCGCCCCGGCGCCGTGAGCACCAGGGCGGCGGGCCCCTTTTTTTTCGCTCTTTTCGCGTGCCAGCCGTTCCACGTCGCGGACCGAGAGCCCTCTGCCGATAGTCTTCCGGAATATCTCCATCTGCCGGTCCGGATCTTCGATGGCAACGATCGCCCGGGCATGGCCGCTGCTTATCTCTCCCTTCCGCACGGCATTCTGGATCGGCTCAGGGAGTCTCAGAAGCCGAAGAAAATTCGTGATCGTCGTCCTGTCTTTGCCGATCTTCTGCGACACTTCTTCCTGGGTGTACCGGCATTCGTCGATCAGCCGCTTGTACGAGATGGCGATCTCGATTGGGTTGAGGTGTTCCCGCTGGAGGTTTTCGATAAGTGCAAGCTCGAGCATCTCTTCGTTCGAGCGGACCCTGATGATGTACGCGGGGATCTGTTTGAGTCCGGCTTCGCGTGCAGCACGCACCCGGCGCTCCCCCGAAATCAACTGGTACTCGTCGCCGAGCCGGCGGACGGTAACCGGTTGAATGATCCCCTTCTCCTGGATGGAGCGTTTGAGCTCATCGAGAGCGACCGGCTCAAACTCGGCCCTCGGCTGGTACGGGTTCCGTTGAATGCGGTCGAGCGCGATCGAGGCGATGATGTCGTTGCTGACACCGTCGTCCTGTCCTCCCAACGGGAGCGGAGGCACGGCCGCCTGCCGCGGGATGAGCGAGGCGAGCCCCCTGCCGAGGACGGGTTTTATTCGGGCCATGATGTCCCGTTCATTGTGTGATGATCTGGTGGTTGTTCTTCACCAGGACTTCCTGCGCAAGATCCATATAGTTGCGCGTTCCGGTGGACATGGCGTCATAGAGGATGATCGGTTTCCCGAAACTGGGCGCCTCGCTCAGCCGGACATTGCGCGTCACGACGGATTTGAACACCTTCTCCCCGAAATACTTCTTCACTTCCTCTACGATCTGGTTCGACAGCCGGAGGCGGCCGTCAAACATCGTGAGGAGCACTCCCTCAATATCCAGGGATTCGTTGAGCTGTTTCTTCACCATGCTTATCGTGTTCAGGAGCTGGCCGAGCCCCTCGAGCGCGTAGTATTCGCACTGCACGGGAATGAGGACGGAGTCGGCGGCCGTGAGGGCGTTGAGCGTCACGAGTCCGAGTGACGGGGGGCAATCGATGAAAATGAAATCGTAGTCGTTCCTGACGGCGTCCAGCGCCGTTTTCAGGCGCCTCTCGCGGTCGTCGAGCTGGACGAGCTCGAGCTCGGCCCCGACAAGATTGATATGGGAAGGCATGACGGAAAGAAACGGCATCTGGCTCTTTTGAATCGCCCCGGCCGCCGAGAGGCCGCCGACCATGACCTCGTATGTGCTTCTCCCTTCGGAGGATGCTTCCAGTCCTATCCCGCTCGTGGCATTTGCCTGCGGGTCTGTATCCACGAGGAGGGTCCGTTTTTCGGCTGCCGCGATGCAGGCCGAGAGGTTGACCGCGGTCGTGGTCTTTCCGACACCCCCCTTTTGGTTTGCTATGGTGATGATCTTGCCCAAGAACCACCGTCAGGAATTCGGGAATCGCCTGTTCTCCGCCCGCAGCACGGGCGCGGAGAGGCTCCCGGAATACAAAGTCGTGAAACGTCGTGAAACATCGGATTATCCGAAAAGATACCTCTTTTGCAGGTTCTATGCAATCAAATAGTACGGCCGGGGGGGGAGGGAATAGGCCGCGGATTACCCGCGTCGGGTAGCCCTGCTATGCCGTTGTCGGGCCGGCGTCGCGGGTCTGAGGGGGGGATTTTTCTTCTGCGTGGTGCTTGACGACATGCGCCTCGGCGACGAATACGACTTCTTCGGCAATGTTTGTTGAGAGATCGGCGACCCGCTCGAGATTCCGGCTCACACGGATCAGGTCGAGCGCCTGTTCGATAAGGACCGGTTCGGCGCGCATCAGCGCCACGAGCTCGCCCACGATCTTCCTGTTGAGGTCATCGATTGTGTCGTCGCTGATGAGAACCGACCGCGCTTTTGCCGAATCCGCGTGGATGAACGCATCGATCGAGTCGCGGAGCATCGCCTTTGTCACCTGCGCCATCTTCGGCATGTCCACGAACGGCTTGACCGGCTCCATTCCCGCGTACTTGAGGGCGGATTCGGCGATGTTCACTGCATGGTCGCCGATCCTTTCCAGGTCGTTGTTGATCTTCAATGCGGCCAGGATGAACCGGAGGTCCGTCGCCACGGGCTGCTGCAATGCAAGAAGGTCCACGATGGCGTCGCCGATCTCGATTTCCATCGCGTTGATACGCTCATCCTGGGCGATGATCTCCCGGGCCAGTTCCGCATCCCTCTCCAGAAGCGCCNNGTGGCGACGTGATTTTCACCACGCCTGAAATCGTCGTGGCTTTCAGGGTCGGATACCTTCGCCGGCGTTATGCTTCACCAGCTTCGCCTCCACGATGAATATGACGTCTTCGGCGATGTTGGTGGCATGGTCGGCGAGCCTTTCCAGATGGCGTGAGAGGATGAGGATATGAGCGGCGGCCTCGATCCGGTCGTGGCGAACCTTCATTTCAGCGACGAGCGAGCGGAAGAGGCCACCGTCGAGCCTGTCGACAACGTCGTCGCTCACGAGCACACGGGAGGCAAGCGACGCTTCGCCGTGGATGAACGAGTCGAGGCTGTCCCGCACCATGATGCGGGCGATGTTGGCCATCTCGGAGAGGCGTGTCGAGAGGAGGAACTCCCGGTGGGCGACAAGCGGCTCAGCCCGCTCAGCGATATTGACCGCGATATCCCCTATCCGTTCGAGCTGTGAATTAATCGCAAGAGAGGACATAAGGAGCCGGAGATCGACAGCGACAGGCTGTGCGAGCGCGAGGATGTCCATGCACTTCCGGTCGATGAGGGTGTCGAAAGAATCGACTTCCCTGTCCCTGTCCATCACCTCGCGTGCCCGCGCCGTGTCCCCTTCAAAAAGGGCGCGGCAGGCGGACCCGAGCTGTCCGTCCACGAGACTTCCCATCGTCACAAGGTTCCCCTTGAGATCCTCAAGCTCCCGTTCGAAATGTCGCTCCATATCAGCCGAACCTGCCCGTGATGTAATCTTCCGTCTGTCTCTTGTCCGGAGTTGTGAATATCCGCTTCGTCTCGCCGATCTCGATCAGCTCTCCCAGATAGAAAAACGCCGTCATGTCGCTCACCCGGGCCGCCTGCTGCATGTTGTGTGTCACGATGGCGATCGTGTAGTTCGCCTTCAACTCGTAGATGAGCTCCTCGATCTTGGCGGTGGAAAGCGGGTCCAGGGCGCTCGCGGGCTCGTCCATCAGGACGACCTCAGGGTTCACGGCCAGCGTCCGCGCGATGCANNTCGGCCAGATGTTTGCGATTGTGGTGGCCGTTGAATCTGAGTCCCGCGGCGACGTTGTCGAATATCGACATCGTCGGGAAAGGGTTGGGCTTCTGAAACACCATCCCCACGCGCCGGCGGAGGTTCACCGCATCGATCTCCATGATGCCCTCCCCGTCGAGCAAGACCGTCCCCTTCATCGTCCCTCCGGCCACCTCGTGCATCCGGTTGAGGCAGCGGAGAAACGTCGATTTGCCGCACCCCGAGGGGCCTATAATCGCCAGGACACGATTTGTGGCCACTTCGAGACTCACGTTCCTGAGCGCCTGGGTCTTGCCGAAGAATGCGTCGACATTTTTCGCAACCATTTTCGCCGGCAACGCCGCCTGAACGGCAGGGGCCGGCGCGCCTGAAGAGACATCCATGACGTTCCTCTCGGAATTTGGTGCCAGATCAATGCTCCGCATAGCGGCTCCGCGTTACAATCCTGAATATGACGCTGAGTATGAAGATCAGGGCGATCAGCACAAACGCCGCCCCCCACGCCTGCCGGATCCAGTCCTCAAAGGGAGCCTTCGAGTAATCGTAAATAAACACAGTCAGTGATCCGATCGGTTGATCGATCGCTGTCGACCAGAACCTGTTCCCCAGCGCGGTAAAGAGGAGCGGCGCTGTTTCCCCGGCCGCCCGGGCGATGGCCAGAAGTATCCCGGTCGTGATTCCTTTCAGCGCCGTCGGGAGTATGATCCTGAGCGTCGTCTTCCATCGGGGGATGCCGATCGCCAGACCCGCCTCGCGGTACGATTGCGGGACGAGCCGGATCATCTCTTCGGTCGTCCGCGTGACCGTCGGTATCATGAGTATCGCCAGTGCGACGCCCCCGGCAAATGCCGAAAAGTGTTTCATCGGCAGCACAACGATGATATACGCCACGACGCCGACGACGATAGAGGGAATCCCGCTCAACACGTCGGCGAGAAAACGGGTAGCCGCGGCGAAGGGATTGTCGCCGTACTCCGCCAGGTATATCCCCGCCATGATGCCGACAGGCAGACCGATGAGGGCGCCGAGCCCGATGAGTATGCCGGTCCCCACAATGGCATTCGCCATGCCGCCCCCCGTTTCCCCGACAGGCTTGGGCATCTGGATAAAGAAATCGAGGTTGAGAGCGGAGATTCCCTGGAGCAGCGTGTACGAGAATATGAGGACAAGGGGCGTCACGGCGACAAGAAGACACGCCATCGAAAACACGAGCATGGCGTTGTTCTTCGTCTTGCGCCAGAAGAAATACAGCTTCTCGTTCGTCGTCATGTCGTTTTGAACCTGCGCGTGACGCTCCACACGATGAGCCGGGCCAGAGCGTTCAGTACGATCGTCAGCACAAAGAGCACGAACGCGACCTCAATGAGGGCACTCGTGTACATCTTTGATGTCGCTTCGGCAAACTCGTTGGCGATAACGCTGGCCATGCTGTAGCCGGGACTGAAGAGGGATGCCGATATCTCCGAACGGTTGCCGATGACCATCGTGACGGCCATCGTTTCTCCCACCGCACGTCCGAGTCCGAGCAACGTGGCCCCGAGTATGCCTGATTTGGCGGTCGAGAGTATGATTTTCGTCGACTCCCATCGCGTTGCGCCGAGTCCGAGCGCGGCCTCGCGCTGGAGGTTCGGTATGGCCTGCAGCACATCGCGGGAAATCGATGCGATGATCGGGAGGACCATCACCGCGAGGATGAGCGCGGCAGCGAGCATCCCGAAACCATACGCGGGCCCCTTGAAAAACGGAAGCGAACTGAAATGCGACGCGAGCCAGGGCTGGATACTCTGCCGGAGCCATGGCACAAGGACAAATATCCCCCAGAGACCGTAGACGATGCTCGGGATCGCCGCGAGCAGCTCCACAAGAAACGAGAAGGGCCGCTCGAGCCACCGCGGCGCGAGCTCGGAGAGAAATATCGCCACGCCGATGCTCAGGGGGAGGGCGAGCAGAAGGGCAAGGAATGAGGAGAGGAGCGTCCCGAATATCAGCGGGAGAGCCCCGTACTCATCCTGCACCGGGTCCCACGTGCTCGTGGCGAGGAAGTTCCAGCCGAACTTCGTGATCGTGAGCGCGGACCCCGCGTACATTTCGTAGCCCATCAGGAACACGAGCGAAAGCACGCCAAACGCAAAGAGCATCGTCAGGTGTTTGAAAACGAAGTCGCCGACGTTCCACCTGACTTTCGACATGCGCGGCACAGACGCCGCAACGGCGGGGGGAAAACTCCCTCCGCCGCCTGCGGTGGATACGTCAATCGGTGTTACGGTGCTTTCCGGTGTCACGGTCTCTATTTGGTCTCGATCGTGGAGATTTTTTTCTCGACGAGCTTCACAATCTGCGCGGGAAGCGGGGCGTAGTACAGGTCCCGTGCGAACGACTGTCCGTCAGTCATGGCCCAGCGAAGGAACTTCACGAGGGCGGCAGCCTTTTCCTTATCCTTCATCGATTTGTAGACAAGGAGCCAGGTGAACCCGGAGATTGGGTACGAGTCTTTGCCCCCTGCATCGGTGATCGACACGCGGAAATCCTCGGGCATGTTCGCCAGGGCACCCTCTGCAGCTGCCGAGACCGCGTCGAACGACGCTTTCACGAAGTTCCCGGTCTTGTTTTTGAGCGACGCGTACGGCATGTTGTTCTTCACCGCGTATGCGAGCTCCACATAGCCGATGGAACCCTCTGATTGTTTCACAATCCCGGAAACGCCTTCGTTCCCCTTCTGGCCGAGCCCGACAGGCCAGTTCACGGATCCGCCCTTTCCAACCTTGGTCTCCCACGCTTTGCTGACCTTTGTCAGGTAGTCGGTGAAAATATACGTGGTCCCGCTTCCGTCGGACCGGTGGGCGACGATGATCGCCACGTCAGGAAGTGTCTTCCCCGGGTTGATTTCCGTGATCTTTGGGTCATTCCACTTCGTGATATCGCCGAGGAATATCCCGGCGAGGACGTCCGGCGTCAGACGAAGGTCCCCCGTATAGCCCGGGAGATTGTACGTGGCGACGACCGCGCCCATCACCGTCGGGATGTGCAGGACCTCTGTCCCCTGCTTCTCTGCCGCCTCCTTGAGCTGTGCATCACTCATCGGACCGTCGGTGGCGCCAAAATCCACTGTCCCTTCGGTCACCTGTTTGATCCCGCCGCCGCTGCCGATCGACTGGTAGTTGAATTCGATACCTGTTTTCGTGTGATAGACGTCNNCCGAGCACGGCGGCGGCCGCTATGATGATGTTCAGTTTTCTCATGTGACGTTCCTTTGTTTCAGTAATGTGAGTTTATGTACGCGGAGGTCAGAGGAACACCCAGTAGAATGTCAGGCGCGCCGTGACCGAGGCGTTGATCGAGGGCGCATTTGTAAGGTTCCGCGGCGCCTGGTACGTCTCCATCTGTATATTCGGCATGATTTGAACGTTTTTGTCAGGCCTGAACAGGAATCCGGCAACAAGGTAGTTCCGCGAGAGGGAATAGGGGTACGCGGCGGATCCCGTCGGCATGACCGTGGGGGCGGCGGGGAAGTTGCTGTCGGTATTTGGATTGAACAGGTCGTATCGTGCCACAACGCCGATCTCGGGTGTAAACCAGTAATAGCCGAAGATGCTCACGCCGAGGGCGTTGAGCGATTTGAGAGTTTTCGCCGTCTTGTCGGACGGATCCACTTCTCCGTTTTGCGTCGACTGCATGAACGCCTCGACGCCGAGCGTAAACAGTGTCGGGTCGTTGTACGCCGCAAACAACGCGTACGTCAGAACGTTGTTCGGAAGCGTCGCTTTCGGCACGGTGGTGCTGGCCGGATCATTGATCTTGTCCTGCGACCTGTAGTCGCCGTCCAGCGTCACGATAACGTTCTTGACCGGCTTTACCTGAAGATTAAGCGACACCCTCTTGTACCTGTTGACAGCGTCGTCCTGGGCGCTGTTGTTTGCGACCATGAACCAGTACTGGAACATGCCGCCGTCGTCAAATTTCCCGCGCAGGGCAAGGCCGAGATCGCGCGAAGAGATGATGCCGCGGAGGTCCATTATTGTTTTCTCGAGTGAACGATAGGCCCACACGCCTTCTGAGATATCGTACGCGGTCGTGGGCTGGACGCCGAATATGAGATCGCTTCCGGCGAATATGTTCTTCCATTTCACATATGCATCCTTGACGTACAGCTGCGAGAGAGAGCTTCCGCTGACGCGGGAGGCGGTCGACGAGCTTCCGTTTTCAGAGGCGATCATGTTCCCCTCGAGCCGGAACCGCGCGGTGAACTTCTCCGAGATGTCGTTGTCGTATGTCAGGTAGATCCGGCGGATCTGGAACGCCTGGAAGTCCTTGCTTCCCGGGACTACCGTCTTGGAAAGCTTCGAGAAAGCTGTGTCTTTGGCCACATTATAGAAGTAGTCGCCGAAGACAAGGCCGGAGAACTTTCCCTGAGCACCCGCGAGGGCGACGCCAAGGACGGCGAGAGTGCACATGAGCATAGCAATGCGTTTCATACCACCTCTTGTAAATGGTTGATGGATAGGAAATAATTAAAGAGTAGCGTAATTGCGCGGCTGGATCGACCCCTGCGGATTCAAATATACAACCGGACCGTTACCCCAGTATTACCCGCGCGTTAAGAAATTGTTAAGGGACCCATTGATTCAGCGTTGACGACCGGAATTAGCAGGTTTTCATCTGCCAGCGCAAGAACAGCAGGGCCCCCGGTAGGCAGGGGTCAGGATCCGCCTGAGGGGCCCGTACTGTTCCCGGGGGCAAAGCCCACCGGTACCAAATCGATAGCAGGGGTGCCTCCGCCCACGCACATTGCCGAAGGCGGGAGAATATACAGACTGAAGATTACGCCGGTGTAAACGGGAGGTTAAGTTTGTGTTAATCCGGGGGGGAAAAAGGGAACCTGAACGGCATCACTCGAAACGGTCGCCGGGAGAAATCCTGTAGCCGCGGAGAAAGTCCCCGGCGGCCATCCGGTTTTTCCCCTCCTGCTGCAGTTCTTCGATCTCAATCGGATCATCTGCTGTTCCGACAAGGAGGGCGTCCTTCCTGACATCGACGATCCCGGGCATGATCCCGGGCGCGAGCGACTCCGTAGCGATGCGCACGCGGAAGAGCTTGAGGACTCTCCCATCGTGCGTCGTGAACGCGGCGGGAGAAGGGGAAAGCCCGCGTATATGGTTACGGATCTGTTCGGAGGGTGTATGCCAATTGATCCGGCAGTCCTCCTTGAATATCTTGGGCGCCGGGCTCGCGAGAGCCGGATCCTGAAGGCGGGGGACCGCTTTTCCCTGTTCAATGAGCCTCACAGTATGGAGGACAATCTCGGCCCCCACGTCGGCAAGCCTGTCGTGAAGCGTCCCCGCATCGTCGCCGGGGAGTATCGGGGTTCGCGCCTGAAGGAGCACGCTTCCCGTGTCGACGGACTCCTCCAGGAAAAACGTCGTTACTCCCGTTTCGACTTCACCGTTCATGATCGCGCGGTTGATAGGGGCGGCGCCGCGATAGCGGGGCAGGAGCGAGGCGTGGAGGTTAATCGAACCGAGGCGGGGTATACTGAACACCTCAGGGGGGAGTATCCGGTACGCGACGACGACGATAAGATCGGGATCCAGGGAACGGACTTCGCCGGCGAACGCCTGATCCTTCAATTTTTCCGGCTGCAGGACGTGGAGTCCGCGAGCAACCGCCAGCTCCTTCACGGGAGTGGGGCTCATCTTTCTCCCCCTCCCGCGGGGCCTTTCGGGACCCGTTACCACGGCAGGGATCGCGTACCCGTTCTCGGCGAGTATCGCGAGGCTGGGCACCGCAAAAGAAGCGGTGCCCATGAACATGATGCGGAGTATGGCCATGGGGGTTCCCCTAACGGGGGTCCGTGCCAGTCGCCGGCGGCGAGTTGCCGACGATCGGGTAATCGACGTCCACTTCCCCGCGTTCGAGCTTGTTCAACCTCCCGCGCAGGAGTTTTCTCCTCATCGCACCGAGGTGGTCGAGGAAGAGGACCCCGTTCAGATGGTCGATCTCGTGGAGTATCACCCTCCCCAGCAGACCTTCAGCCGAAACCTCCTGCACGTTAAAGCCGGTGTCGAGGTACCGAACCCGGATATTCTCTGCCCGGTTGACCTCTTCCCTGATGTCCGGGATGCTCAGGCACCCTTCCTCAATCGTCCATGTCCCTTCTTCGCTGAGGACCTCCGGATTGATCATGGCGATCGGGGGTACGCCGGGCGCTTCCTCGATCGCTCCCGCATCGACAACGATGACGCGGTGAAGCTCCCCGACCTGATTCGCCGCCAGTCCGATCCCGTTCGCTTTGCGCATTGTCTCAATCATATCGGCGGCGAGGACGGAAATCTCCTCCGCGGGTTTCCTCACAGGACGGGCTTTCTTCCGGAGGACGGATTGGCCGTAAATGTAGATGGGGAGGACGGACACAACGCTGTTCAAGGCTAGTGTTAACCAGTTTGCCCCGCCTGCGGCGGGACGCAAGGAACGCGCTTCATGGCGCCTGTGGCGCCATGACCTTGCAATGACTTTACCGGATGATCCTGGCAATGACTCTACTTCATGATCCTCGCAATGACTTTACCGGATGATCCTGCGGGCGCCTATAAAGCGGTCGCGGTAGTAAGAGCTCTCCATCGAGGAGATAGTCACTCCATACGAAACGCTCGCATGGGCGAACAGGTCGTCTTCGATGTAGACGCCGACGTGCGAAGGAGACTCCCCGGTCGTGTTGAAGAAGACCAGGTCGCCGAACCGGAGGCGATCCCGTCCTATTTCCGTCCCCTCCCTGTACTGATCGGAGGTCGAGCGCGGGAGCCGCAGGCGAAGCGCATTGCCGTACACCGCTTCCGTGAATGCGGAACAGTCCATCCCCCCCCTGTCGGCCCCGCCGTATTCGTACGGGACCCCCAGCAATGACACGATCTCCAGGAGAACATGGTCCCTGTTAAGCGCACCCGGTAGAGGCTCATCCTCCCAGGGGCGCGCCTTGATGGCACGTACGCCGCTGAGTTCCTTCGTCCGGGAAATCCCGCCGGCCCTCTCCGCGGGATATCCCGCCCGGAAGCGGGGAGAGGTGGATGCGCAGCCCGCCAGGCCTGCCGCGGCCAACGCCAGCGCAAACGCCGCCGGAAGCGCGGCACGGCGGCAGAGTTCACCGAGTGTTCTCATTCCCATCATCGACCCCCCGACATCCCCGGAGGGGGTTCACCCCAGGTATGCCCGCAATTGTTTGCTTCGGGATGCGTGACGCAGGCGGCGGATCGCTTTCTCCTTTATCTGCCGGACCCGCTCTCGGGTCAGTTTGAATTTTTCGCCGATCTCTTCCAATGTCAGCGAATGCTCGCGGCCGAGTCCAAAATAAAGGCGGATCACTTCGGCCTCCCGTTCGCTCAGCGTCGAGAGGGCACGCTCGACTTCCTTGCTGAGCGATTCTTTCATCAGTTCGTTATCGGGAGCAGGCTGTCGTTCGTCCTGGATCACGTCCAGAAGCCGGTTGTCCTCTCCCTGAGCAAACGGCGCATCCATGGAGAGGTGGCGGCCCGAGATCTTGAGCGTATCGGATACCTCGAACAGGGACATGTCGAGTTCTTCCGCAAGCTCGCTCGCACTCGGTTCGCGCTCAAACTCCTGTTCAAGCGAGCTGAACGCCTTCCCGATCTTGTTCAGCGCACCGACACGGTTGAGCGGGAGACGGACAATGCGGGATTGCTCGGCAAGGGCCTGGAGGATCGACTGGCGGATCCACCAGACCGCGTACGATATGAACTTGAATCCGCGCGTCTCATCGAACCGCTTGGCCGCCTTGATGAGTCCGAGGTTCCCCTCGTTGATCAGGTCGCCGAGGGAAAGCCCCTGGTTCTGATACTGCTTCGCCACGCTGACGACGAACCGGAGGTTCGCCTTGGTGAGTTTTTCGAGAGCCCGCTGGTCCCCCTTCTTGATCCTCTGGGCGAGCTCGATTTCTTCCTCGGATTTGAGGAGATCGACCTTGCCGATCTCCTGCAGATACTTGTCGAGAGACTGGCTCTCCCGATTCGTATACTGCTTGGTAATCTTCACCATTCACTCACCTTCCGCTATTCACTGATATCGATCCGATCTACAATTCCCACGATACTGGCATCAACCGGAGCCTCATCGACGGGGAGAGGGATCACCGCCTCGCGGGCGGTGATGTACATGACGGTCTCTCCCGCCCCCGCCCCGACGGTATCAACGGCAACAATGGGATCCCCGACATCGTTCCGCCGCCGGTCTATGGGCTGGATAAATTGCAGCTTGAACCCTTTCAGGTGCTCGTCTTTCCTGGTAGCCCAGACCGTCCCTATCACGCGCGCGAGGAACATCTCAGTCCGTCACGTCCAGCTTGTCTACGACCGCCATGATCACGGCATCAACGGGCTTGTTCTTCGTCTGAGCAGTCTGCCGGGCGGAGCTTCCGCTGCAGACCAGGACAACGTCCCCCACACCCGCCTGCACCGTGTCCACCGCAACGACGAAGGTCTCCCTGACACGGTACTGAAGGTCGATGTGCCTCACGATCTGGAACTTCATCCCGACAAGCTCTTCATCTTTCCGCGTCGCCCACACTGTGCCTACGACTTTTCCGAGTACCATGCGATCACCGTCCGAGTCCGTTGAGTATGTCCGACGCGTTTTTCCCCCGTGTGATCATCCGCGGAGAGATAAGCTTCAGCCCCTTTATACCCGCAAACTCCTTCCCCCGTCCGGTCAGCAGGGGCAGTCTGGCTTCGATGCAGAGCCCGGCAACAAGGAGATCCATCGGGCTGCGGCCGGGGTGCCTGGCGAACAACCTCCCGTAGCGTGGAGCGTTTTTCGGATTTAATCCGAGCAGCTTCATCGCCGACATCGCGTCTTCCGCCCACCTCCGCTCCACCGCTGTCCGCATTCCCGCAAATACCTCGATCGCCTGAAACACCGTCGTGTAGCAGAAAAAGAGCCCCATCGTCCTCCGTAGAATCGACGGGTGGTCCGCACCCCGCAGATGATCGAGGAGGACATCGCTGTGGACGACGAGTTTCGCCTCCCTCACTTCTTTCGCCCTTTCGTCCGCTGATGCCTCCCCCCACCGGTCGCCAGGACTCCTTCCGAAAGCAGGAAGGAGATCACGTTGGCCTGCGGTTCGAGCTGCAGGGCGGCGATCCGTTCCACCTCATCGATCGTGACATTCCTCCGGCCGAGCGCCGCAGCAATGACCGCCGGTATCAGACGGACGCGGACGCGCGATCCGGCATGCGCGCCCAGGCGGCGCAGCACCTCTCCCGGCACACCGATCTTCCCTTCCCCGTCGATCGACGATTCAAACTCAAACACTTCTTCTTCAGTCTTCATCCAGCACTCACCGCCGCAAGGAAGCTGGTCCCCGCCAGTGTGTTGGAAACTCCGAAATAATCGGCAACGGTCTTACCCACATCGGCAAATGTCTCCCGCGTCCCGAGACTGGCGCCACACGCGCCGCCGGGAGCATAGCACAGAAGCGGCACGTACTCGCGCGAATGGTCGGTGCTCGCGCTGACGGGATCATTCCCGTGATCGGCGGCAATTATCAGGAGGTCTCCTTTTTCAATCGTCGCGAGTATTCCGGGGAGACCCGCATCGAACCGCTCGAGCGCACCTGCAAAACCCCGCGGGTCGTTCCGGTGCCCGAACAGCGTGTCAAAATCCCCGAGGTTCGCAAAGATCAATCCGCGTCCGGTCCCCGAGGCGGCCCGGATGATCTCGGCAATGCCTTCTTCGTTCGTCTTCGAGTGATGCATCTCCGCCAGGCCTCGCCCATCGAAGAGATCATCCACCTTCCCCACCGACACGGTCCGTACGCCGGCCGCCTGAAGTACGTCCAGCAGTGTCTCCCCGCCGGGGGGGAGAGAAAAATCCTTCCTGTTCGTTGTCCGCGTGAACTCCCCGCTCCGGCCGGTGAACGGACGCGCAATAACCCGTCCGACCGCAAACTCCCCCGTGCAAACCTCTGTCCGGGTCTTTGCGCAGATATCGTACAGCCGGGGGAGCGGGATTATTTCCTCGTGAGCGGCGATCTGAAACACCGAATCCGCCGACGTGTACACGATCGGGAAGCCGGTTCTCAGATGCTCGTCCCCCAGGTCCCGCATGATGGCCGTCCCCGAAGCGGTCCTGTTTCCGAGAAACCCCCGGCAGCCGGTCACAGAGAGGAACCGATCCATCAGGCCGCCGGGAAACCCGGAAGGGAACGTGGGGAACGCCTTCTCGACGATCAAGCCGGCAATCTCCCAGTGGCCGGTTGTACTGTCCTTCCCCTTTGAGCGCTCAGCCATCCGTCCGAAGTTGGCCGCCGGACGGGGCGCAGGCTCTACTCCCCGAATGGGCGCAATGTTCCCCAGCCCGAGGCGGGCCAGCGTCGGAAGCCGCAGCCCGCCTGTCACGCGGGCGATGTTCGCGAGCGTATTGCTTCCCGTATCGCCGTAGAGAGAGGCGTCAGGGAGCTCTCCGCAGCCCACACCGTCCAGGATTATGAGAACGATCTTCTTCGTGGTGAATCGGGTACAAGACGTGAAAACTTGGGGATCTCCCCCCGCCCGGGCGGAAAGAGATCCCCGATGACATCTTCTTGAGAGGGACCCCTCAAGCGTAGACCTGTTTTTCGTTGCACTTACAGACCTGAACCCTGTGTTCGTTGAATTTCCAGCTCGAGCCGGCTTTGGAGCGCTCCGAGGAGACCATCAGGATAGGCTGAAAGATTGCGCCGCAGACCGGGCACTTGGAGCCTTTTATCTGAGCGGCCTTCGTGGCCTTGTCCGCAAACGATTGCTGTTTTGCCATTTCTTAGCCTTTCGATATGCTGTTAATACACCCGTACGAGGTTTCCCCCGTGTTCCAGCGCTTTGCCGAGGACCTGAGACGTCCCGGCAACGAGGTCGTCCGTTCCCATTCCTTCGCTCAGTCCACACACCCCCGCGCTTACCGTGACGGAAAAACTCCGCTTCCCCACAACCATGACATGACTCGATACCGCCTTGCGCATCTTTTCCGCCCAGAGATACGCGTCGCTGGCGGCCGTGTTGACGAGCAGCACGCCGAGACGGTCATCTTCAAGACGCCCGACCGCATCATACGGGCGTATGTTCGCGCGGAGGATTTTTACCGCTTCGTTGAGTATGGCGTCACATCCCTCCCGGCCGTACCGTGCGAGGTGCTCGCCCATGCCGTCGACCGCAATCGATACGGACGCAAGCTCCGCGGCGAAATCGGCCGCCCTGCGGACTTCCTCTTCGACTTTCCGCAGAAAAAACTTCCTCGTCAGCGACCCCGTGAGCTGGTCGACGTGGACGAACTCCTTCGCCAGGTTGTTCATATACAGGACTTCGAGCGAACCGGCCGCGTTCTCGACGAGCCGGTACATCGTCTCGACTTCGTTTCCCGAGAATTGTCCGGGGGACTTGCTTTCCAGCGTCATCGCGCCGTAACACCTGTTCATCGAGCTGATCGGGATGCAGACAAACGATCCCTGCTTCCCGATATTCTCAGATGCGTGGAACCGGAATCGCGGCTCCGCGGACATATCGGCGACCGTCACGACCCGGTTTGTCGCGATCGCGCAGCCGACGATGCTCCCCTCGTCCTCGATGAGCTGGTCGGGGGCGGCATACGGCTCCCCCATCCTGTTGACCACTTTCTGGAGGCTCCAGCCGCGCCGCTCGTCGGCGTACATTGCCACGGTGAGGAAATCCCAGTTCGCCAGGCGGCGGGCTTCTTCCGCGAGCGCCGTCAGAATAGTTTGTTCGCCCGGCTCGGAGCGGACACGATCCTGCATACGGCGTATGGAGGAAAGAAGTTCCGAGTCAAGGAGCAGGTCGTATTTGTCCGTGTAGCTCTTGATCAGAGCCGAGACGAGCTTCGTGAACCTTCCGAGAAGCTCCAGCGTCTCCTGCCCGAATGCATCTTCCGCTTTGCTGTCCGCGACGATCGTGCCGACCGGAAGTATCCCCTTGGCGCGGTCCATGAAAAAGACCGGGACGACGAAGACCGATTTGACATACGCGGGAGACTCGTAAAAAGGGAGCAACTCCTTTTCGGTCGCGGGATTCACGCGCCCGAGGAGCTGCGGTTTCCCGCTGGCGGCCACCTGGCTCACGATATCGTCCCCCATCGCGAACCGCTTCGCAGCCATGAACTGCCGGCTGTCGGTCGCCATCGACTCGAGCACCATCTGGGATTTTTCACGGTTCGCCCAGAAGAACGCCACGGAATGTGCGAAAAGCACATCCTTCAACACGAGGAGGACCTTGTTGAGCAGAGAATGAAACTCGCTCTTCGGCTCCGTCTCGCTGTACGGCACGTCCGAATCGAGATCGAAGAAATCCGGAATCTCCATCTCGCGAACCGATTCCGGTTTCACCGCCTGAGGCACCGGTTGTGTCGTCTTCGATGAAGGAACCACGGCGGACTCCCCCAGGTTCACTTCCCGGACAACGTATTTCCCTGCGGACGACTGGTAGTCGTCAAAGAGGAGCTTCTTCATGTTCCCCTCCTGTCCCGGTGAATCGACTCTCTCGGGCTCCGACGGTTCATTCTCCTCCTCTTTCATCTCTGTACGCCACCACGCGAACAGATAGACCCCCGCCGAGGCAGCAACGAGGCTCCCTGCGATGCGCCCTACCGTGGAACCCGCGAAAATGACGATGCCGAGGGCGACTATCCCTATCAGGGCGATGACGCCGTTAACAGAATAAAACAGTTGCCGAAACCTCGCCGCTACCGAGCCGGAGACGTCATCGGTCATATCCACCTCAGAAAAGGGGAAGGCAACTTAAAAATCGTTAAAATCTAACAAATTAGGGGGGGAAAGTCAAGGAAACTGCCACCCAAACCCCCTGAACGAATGAAAACGCTGGCAGGTAATGCGGATTTGAAGCGGAAGCTTCAGCAATGGGAGGGTCCGACCGCGGCGACGGGCCTTGTCTTGCCTTCAATCGCAAATATCGAACAAGGAGTCAATAAAATGGCGCGTGAGTGCGACTGTTCAAATCCTCATCTGGATGCCTTTGACGTCTTAGTATCGGATAAGCTGATCTTGCTTAATATCATCGCCCGCCTTAACTAATGATGATGTCGTTTGGCATGATTTCACCGAACACTTCGATCATTCCATTACTTTCATTCCCAGTTCTCACATCTATCAAGCTGGCCACATGATTTCTTACATTGATGACGTATTTCCTTTGTATGACATGGCCTCTCCATCACGCTTTTAACAAAGCGCTCGGTTATTTCGTTCGCCCTGGAAAGGATCCAAAGGGGGGACAATGCATCGGATGCATACACGTACCGGTCAGTCAGCGGCGAGAAATCGTATATTCCCTCCAACTGTGTGAGCATAAATTGGATCCCCGCCACCATTGATCTTTGCCTCGAGCTCGTTCTCCCGAATTTCCCCGACCAGACGGCCCGGCAAGGAACATTTCACTTCACCGGCAACAGCCTCGGCATCAATATTGCCGGCGACCGAAGGCGGAAGAATAACTGATATGTCACCGCCGGATGACTCGACATGCACCCCCTCGTTCGATCCCCTCATCCTGACGACCATGTCCCCTCCCGCAGTCCATGCGCGGACTTTTCCGCCAACATCCAGAATCCTCACGTCCCCGGCGGACGTGCTGACGTCGACATCCCCTGTGATTGCGGAAAAGTTAATCCCACCGCATGAGGTCCGCATGCCAATGGTACCAGCGCAGCTATCCGCCCTCAAGCTGCCACCGAATGTCTCAAGGTTAATATCACCGTCGCAGTTGGAGATCGAAATGTCCCCTTCTGACGTTCCGCCTTTCAGAACCCCCTTTACGTTGTGGACCGTGATGTATCCCTGCGAGGTGTGCACACTCAACCTGCACTTCCGTGGGACTTTCACCTCATACGAAACTCTGAGATCCGGGGAGTACCAGATCCACGTATCCTCAGTCTGCAGTAATCCGCTGACATCGATCTGATCGCCGGTTTGCTCCGCCGTGACTTCAAAATCTTTGACGTCCTTGTCCCTCCCCCGGACGTTCACATCAATGGAGATCTCGTCAGAGGGGCCTCCGGTGATCGACACCGAACCGGCGTGGGTTTTCAGAGCGAGCATCGCCCCCGATCCGACCCGGAAACGCTTTTGAACCCTTTTCTGCGATGCAGCGGCCAACCTTGCAGGTACCATCCACAGGGAAAGGGCCAGCACACAGCAGATGAGCACCTGCACAGCAACCACCCGGCCCCGCGGGATGCAAATCGCGAGCCTGTGATTCCGCAGATCATGAGACCGTCGCATGCATCCCTCCTCGATCAAGCGCATCATCGTTTGATGAAATTCTCATCTCGTGAATGGAACTCCTGCAGAAGCAGCCCAAACGATCATCGACGGCATGATCAGCGACCGTCGGAGATACCTCGCTGAGATGTTCACTGGAGGTTTCTTGTTGATTCATCCACCTCCCTGCTGCGATAGGCCTTACGGGCGCACTCGGGACAGATCCCCTGAAAAAACCTTGCTTTCGAATTTGATTCGATGTATGCCTCGAGCGGGATCCAGTACCCAGTTTCATCACGAACACGCTTGCACGATTCGCATATCCTCAGTAAACCCTGAAGCACGCGCAGTTCAGCTAACGCATCGTAGAGAAGGCCGGTCAACGCGTGCATTTCCTGTTCGGCCTTTGCGCGCTCCCTTTTTTCCTCCACCAGTTCGCTCCAACGCCTCCATGAATACCAAGCAAGACCGAACGTCAGGGTGATGCTCAGCGTGAAAAGTTCGTCGAGTTTCCAGTTGTCGTGCCTGTAGACCCATGCGACCGCCCGGCTGAAAGGATCGAACCAGAGGGAACCCGCCAGAGTCAGAAGCGCGAGTACAACGAGGACCACCAGGTCCCGGAATGATCTGGAGTTTTGGGAAAGCATACGTGACTCTTGTGGAAGGTGAATTTATGGTAGTTCCTGATGTGACAGTCCTGAACCTGACGGCGACGGGTGCGTTGATCTCTCTCCCGTTCGCTACAAAAGGGCATACCGGATGGCGATAAGGAGGAGGATTGCCGCGGCCGCGATGGCCAGAATACCGAGCAATGTTCGCCGGGTGCCGAGAGAGATAGGCGACATCTCCAGGCGGTCGTTCTTCGGATGTGGTTCCCGCGACATTGAATTCCCTGTGCCTCCTGCATATAAGAACGCAGCGAAGATGGCGGGACGGTGACAGGGACATTACAGAATTGTCATGCAAGGCTGATATGGAACGGGCGGGGGGGGAGACTACGGCCTTATGGAACTGATCGTTTCAGGAGAATGAAACGTGAGATGGACAGTAAAACAAGAGCCTTTTCCTGGCGTGCTCTGAACACTGATGGATCCATGGTGCGCCTCGGCGATCCACTTTGCAATCGAAAGCCCCAGACCGCTCCCGCCCTGAGCGCGCGAACGCGCTTCATCGACCCTGTAGAACCGGTCGAAAATCTTGTCGAGGCTTTCCGCCGGAATTCCAAGACCGGAATCCTCGACGGATACGGACACAGCGTTCTCACTCCGTTCGTTCCGGATCCGGACCCACCCCCCGGGGTCGGTATAGCGGACCGCGTTCGAGATCAGTGCGCGAAGCAGCTGCCTGAGACGAACAGGATCTCCGGAGACCATCCCCTGGTCATTCCGGTCCAGTGTGACCGAAATTCGCCTGTCCGCCGCGAGGATGAGTGCGTCTTCGTAGATGCCATCCACCAGTTCGTGCAGCCGGACAGGTTCCTCGTGGAGGGTCATCTGTCCGGCCTCCACTTTCGCGAGGGTCAGGAGATCGTCCACTATACGTGACAGGCGCGAAGATTCTTCCAGATACGTCGCGGCGAGCCGTTGCGCCTCACGGGACGTGAGAGATTTCGTCAATGCAAGTTCAGACTCCCCTTTCAGTATCGTCAGGGGAGTCTTGAGTTCATGCGCAATGCTCAATGAAAACTCTCTGATGTTCCGGAAGGACATTTCCAGGCGTGAAATCATGCCATTGATCGTGGAGATCAACTCGCCGAGTTCATCGTCGGTCGAGCGAGTGACGATCCGGCCCGAGAGGTTGCTGGCCGTAATGTCCTTGGCACGCATGGAGATATCCCTGATCGGCCGGAGCATGATCCCGGCCATAAGCCAACCTCCGGATACAGCGACGAAAAGGACCACAGGTGCGAGCACCGCGAAAATAGAAAGCAGATGCTCCAGGACTGCCCGCATGACGTTTTCTGTGTAGGCCACCTGTATGACAAACGGTGCATCCCGCCGTGCCGCCACGCGCATCACTGTTCCGTCGCTATCCCGTACCGTGTAGACAAGAGTCGCTCCGGCCAGGATATTCTCTCCTATCAGGTCCCTGTTCTGCCTGTTGTCCGATTCATAGAGGACATTTCCGCCCGATGTAGTGAGCATAACGATGTAATTGCGCGGATTGAACACGAAGTGCTCGGTAATCCTCCGCTCGACATCGGACGAGAGTTCCTCCAGCGCCGCCAGGTCGCTGACTCTGGTCCGCTCCACGTCCACGATGCGCGCGATCCAGTCCACCTCCTCCAGCAGATCCTCCTGGAGCGAGGTTTCCTGCAAATGCTTCAGGTAAATATAGACCGCCGATCCGAATAGGACGAATGCAATCAGCAGGATAACCGAATACCAAAGGGTGAGGATAAAACGGATGGATCGTACCTTATGAAGGATCTGCATCGGCCGATTCCTTCATGACATATCCAACGCCTCGGATTGTAAGGATCACTTTTGTCGCAAAACCGTCCTCCAACTTGCGACGCAAGCGGTTAACAAGGACATCGACGACATTTGTTTCGGTGTCGAAATCCATGTCCCAGATGTGTTCTGTGAGCGTAACACGGGAAAGGACGCGTCCCTTGTTCCTGAGCAGGTACTCGAGAAGCTCAAATTCCTTGTTGGTGAGCGTGATCGGTTTTGTCCCTCGCGCCACGGACCGGGTCAGCAGGTCCATGCGCACGTCCCCCATTTCGAGAACGGAACCACGGACATCCGCCGAAGTGCGGCGAACTATCGCGCGGACCCGCGCGAGGACCTCCGAGAACGAAAAGGGCTTCGGGAGATAGTCATCGGCCCCCGAGTTAAGTCCTTTCACCCGGTCCTCCACGTCACTTCTGGCCGTGAGTATCAGGATAGGTGTGGTAATCCGCTGGCGGCGAAGCTCCTCGAGGACTTCCAGCCCGCTCATTTTCGGGAGCATCACATCGAGAACGATGGCATCGTAGGTATTGGACATCGCCAGACGCAAACCCTCGGATCCGTCCGGAGCGATATCCACGGCAAACGCCTCCGACTGGAAGCCCTTTTTCAGGAACTGGGCAACCTTCCTTTCATCTTCAACGATGAGAACACGCATGACGTCACCGGACTGTTCCCCCAAAAGATATGTGAAGCCCTCCCGACAATCAAGCAGGCAGGATCAAGACATCGACAGGCTGCGCGCACACCGCACCCTCTACTTCTCAACCGCCGCGCGACTCGATTCCAGCCTCTCGTCGGCCGTCGCCCTGCGAATCGCGCGCGCACTCAAAGCCGCGTTTTACGCTACCGCCGCAGGAACGAACCGTTTAATGATCGCAACCTTCACAGTGTCGTTCACGCCCAGGCACATGACCATGGCATAAATGAATACCGCGAGCGTCTGCCACCAGGGCAATGGCATGAGTCCCGGGAGACCCACGAACGTCAGTACGGTCCCCGTGAGCGCATCGGCCGCGAGAGCTAACAGGAAGGTTTTGCTGGGCATCGTCGCCCAGAACCACCGGCGCTCCCGAGCGGACACGATGGAGAATACCGCAAAGTAGAGCAGCATAAGAAAGCTGAAGGTGTAGAGGGCATTATCGTTGGTTGCCAGACCGAAAAACGACCAACCGAACCAGAGAAAGAGCAGCGTTTCGGCAACCATTGCGACACCAAGGACCACGGACACCGCAACAAAGCCTCCGATGTTCCACGTTTCCGGTTTCCTGGAGGGGCGAACGTGGTCGGTGGCAAGGGAAATCTTCGCGAAGTCTGTCATGAAGACAAGCAGCAGCATTGCAAAGGCGGAGACAACGAACTTACCGGTCACCACGAATGAGATGGCCACGAATGCAGCCTTCAGGATTGTCCGGCT
>PMND01000128.1:0-1681 GCA_003161955.1 Ignavibacteriota bacterium
ATCATGTTCGTTTCAGTGACGGAACGGACCCGTGAGATCGGAATCCGGAAGGCCATCGGCGCGAAGCGGAGGACGATCCTGATACAGTTCCTCTCCGAAGCCGCCGCGCTCTGCCTTATCGGTGGAATCATCGGGCTTGCGATCGCTTTCCCGCTGAGTCTGATAGTGGACCAGTTCCTCCCGACGGCGATGCCGATTTCGGTCGTGTTCATATCGATCGGCATCTCGCTCGTCGTGGGACTCATTTCCGGGTTCCTCCCCGCCTACAGGGCGGCGAAAATGGACCCGGTGGAGGCGCTCAGGCATGAGTAGACTCGTGCTGCAGTGGGACAGCTTCCGCGAGAGCATGCTGATGGCCCTCGCCGCCATCAGGGGGAGCAAGCTCCGCTCCGTCCTCACGCTCCTGGGCGTGGCGGTCGGCGTCTTTTCCATCATCTCGGTGATGACGGCCCTGGGCGTCCTCCGGAACAGCATCGAGGACGGGATCACGCAGCTCGGCGCGAATACATTCCAGATCCAGAAATACCCCGCGTCATTCGGCGACGACCGCAGGGGGCGCTTCCGGAACAGGAAGGACATCACGTACGAGCAGGCGGTCCAGGTGAAGGAGAAAGCGACGCTCGCCGAAGAAGTGGGGATCGAGGGGTGGCAGTTCGGGCGGGTGGTGTTCTCCCAGGGACAGAAGACCAACCCGAACGTCCAGGTCTGCGGCGAGAATCCCGAAGGGGTGATCACGAACGACTGGGTGATCGAGAGCGGCCGCAGCTTCTCGGACGCTGACATGGATCAGGCCCGGATGGTGGCGGTCCTGGGGAAGCCGGTCGTGGAAAAGCTCTTCCCTCCCTACGTGGACCCGGTCGGCCAGTCGATACGCGTGGACGGGGCGATCTATCAGGTAATCGGCGTCTTCCAGAAAAAGGGGGGGGCTCTCGGCGGGAACCAGGACAATTTCGTCTGCACGCCGATTACGACGTTCTTCGGCAGGTACGGCAAGGAAGGCCGCGACATCCATATCATGGTGAAAGCCCGGAGCCGGGAAGTCGTGGATGATGCGGTCGAACAGTCGCGCATGATCCTCCGGGCCGCCCGCCATGTCGCACCCGGAGCGGAGGACGACTTCGGCTGGTTCTCGAACGACTCGCTCATCAAAGAGTTCAACGACCTGACGCTCTACCTCCGGCTCGGAGTTCTGCTTATCAGCTCGATATCGCTGATCGCCGCGGGCGTTGGCATCATGAACATCATGCTTGTCTCCGTCACCGAGCGGACGAAGGAGATCGGCGTCCGAAAGTCCATCGGGGCCCGGAAAGGAGACATCCTGACGCAGTTCATGATCGAGGCGATCATCCTCTGCGAAATCGGCGGCGTGATCGGCATCGTCCTCGGCGTGATGGGCGGAAATGTCGTCGGGTTGATGATGGAAGTCCCGGCGGTCATCCCCTGGGAATGGGTCGGCATCGGCATCCTTGTCTGCTCTGTCGTCGGGTTCGTCTTCGGCGTGTATCCCGCATGGAAGGCCTCCAACCTCGACCCGATCGAAGCCCTCCGCTTCGAGTAGCAACCCCACCCGAATGTCATTGCGAGTGGTGGCGCTGTAAGCGCCACCACGAAGCAATCCCACCCGCCATTGAATTTCCCTCCCGAATGTGGTACATTTCACTTTATTTCCTCTGACAACCGG
>PMND01000128.1:1698-25405 GCA_003161955.1 Ignavibacteriota bacterium
TTCCAGGTGCAGAAGTTCAGCATGGACTTCAACACCACCCCGGAGCAGAGGAGGAAGATGCGGAACAGGAAGAACATCACGTACGAACAGGCGATCCAGGTGCGTGATAAGGCCTCGCTTGCCGCCTCCGTCGGGATCGAGGGATCCGATGGGGGGAAGATCGTTTGGTGGGCCGGGAAGAAGACCAATCCCAACGTCGAGATCCTCGGCGAGACGATCGAGGGGCAGGAGACAAACGACTGGACCGTGGCGGAGGGGCGCGGGCTCATCGGTCAGGACAACGACATGTCGCGGCACGTGGCCGTCATGGGATCGGCGGTCGTGGAGAAACTCTTCCCGGCATACGTCAATCCCGTGGGGGAGGCCATACGGGTGGACGGGGGAATATACCAGATCATCGGCATGTACGCCAAGAAAGGGACCTCGCTGGGAGGGAACCAGGACAATTTTGTTGTCATCCCCCTCTCGACCTACTTCCAGAAGTACGGCAGGTCGAATCAGAGCCTGCACATCATGGTCAAGTCGCCAAACCAGGATGTCATGGACGACGCTGTCGAGCAGGTCCGCGGGATCCTCCGGACCGCCCGGAACGTCCATCCGGGAGAGGAGGACGATTTCAGNNATGCTGGTCTCGGTGACCGAGCGGACGCGCGAGATCGGGATCCGGAAATCGATCGGGGCGCAGAAGAGCGACATCCTCTCGCAGTTCATGATCGAGGCGGTCATCCTGTGCGAGATCGGCGGTGCGGTGGGTGTCTTTGCCGGCATTGCGGGGGGGAATGTGGTGAGCATACTCACGGATTCTCCTGCGGTGATCCCGTGGGACTGGGTGGTTATCGGGCTCGTCTCCTGCTCCCTCGTCGGGTTCGTGTTCGGCGTCTATCCGGCGTGGAAGGCAGCCAACCTCGATCCTATCGAAGCCCTCAGGTACGAATGACGCCATCCCTCTGCTCCCGACTCCCCTCCGGCCTGAACTTCTCCGCGCTGCTCCGGCGCTCCGGCGTCACGGCACTGGCCGCGGGAATCCTGCTCTCCTTCCTCCTTCCCCCGCCCCTGGCGGCACAGGAAAAGAGCGACAGTCCGGTCTTCAAGAAATACCGCCCGCCGCCCCAGCCCCCGCTCGTCGTGCAATCCGACGCGCTGTACCAGATGTGGGAGACGTTCATCGTCACGCGCAAGGCGAACTCCGGGGACGTTCTTGCCCAGCACGAGCTTTCCATCCGGTATCTGCTCGGCCGGGGTGCGGCCGCCGACACCCTCAGGGCGGCTTACTGGATGCGGAAGGCGTCCGACCAGGACTACACCCCCGCGATGTTCAATTTTGCGATCATGTGCTACAACGGCTGGGGGGTTCCGTGGAATCCTTTCGAAGCGTACAGGTTGTTCCGCTCCTGTGCGCTGAAGAACATGGTGGAGTCGGAGTATGCAATGGCGCAATTCCTCACGGAGGATCTCGTCGTCCCGCGTAACTTCGACTCCGCGTACGTGTGGGTGAAGAAATCGGCTGACGGGGGATACGCGCCGGCGAAGGAAGCACTTGCCCGGCTGGAGAAGATGGGACTCGGACCGGGCCGCCAGGACAGCGTGAAGGCTCCTCCCGTGAAACCGCCGAACACCGGACTGGTGTTCCTCGATTTTGCCCAGGATACCGGTGCCGTGTCGGGGGACAGCCTGCTGTTGCGGGAGGCGATTCAAAATGCGTCCCCCTCGATCAGGAAGGCGCTCGGCATATCGAAGCTCCTTGAAACCGAGACGCAGGCCGATTCCGCGACACTCGCAGCGATCATTCAGGCCGGCGACGCGGGGAGCCCCGAAGCGCTGACGGTCCTCGGACGATCATACGAAAAGGGGATCGGTGTGCCGAAGGACCCCGTCAGAGCCTGTGCGTCGTACGTCCGCGCCGTGCGGCTCGATTCTCCCAGGGCTCCGGAGCTTCTCCTGAAGCTGCTCGAGCAGAAGAGCACGCTCCCGCATATCAAGGCCGGGGCGGCGAAGGGTGAGCCCGAAGCGGAGTTTGCGTGGGCGGGAATATCCGCGCTCGGATTTGACGGGGTCCTCGCGCAGGCGCAGGTGTACCTGAGCGGGGACGAAGCGTTCCGGTTTCTGACGAAGGCTGGGGAGAAGGGGTACACGCCCGCGCTCGTGGAAGCGGGACTCGCATACTATGCAGGACGCTGGGTGCCGCGGAGCATGGAAAAAGCAACCGAACTCTGGACACGGGCCGCTTCGCTCGGAAGCAAGGACGCCATAGTGCGGATCGCGCTGATGACTCTCCGCTCGCCGGCCGATACTTCCGGGAGGAAGGAGGCGGTGCAGATCCTGAGAAAGGCGGCGGATCAGGGTTCGGTGCTGGCAGAGGTGGGGCTCGGCTATTGCTACGAGACGGGTACAGGACTGCCCGTCAGGGACGCCGAAGCGGCTTTTTACTACCGCGCGGCTTCGGTGCGCGGGAGCCAGGATTCGTTCCGGGCGCTGCGGCGGATGCATGATGCGATCAGGCCCGCCGGCAGCGAATACCGCATCCCCGACTAATGCGTGATTGCGATCGGGCCGAAGCAATCAGTACAGGAACATCGGCTTGCCGAGTAACGCCGTGACCTTCGGCTTGTAATTCTCGCTATCGTACAGCTCGGCCACATCGACGACTTTCTTTCCCTGCGAGATCGTCTCGATCGGATTGACCGTGTATTTCCCCTCCTGCAGTGCAACCATCTTGCCGAATTCCCCCTTCAATATCAGGTCCGTGGCGAGGCTTGCGTAGCTTATTGCCACCATCCGGTCCAGGGCGTCCGGCTCGCCGCTCCGCATGAGATANNATCCCGCCGAGTTTTTTGTGTCCGAAGGCGTCCGCCTGGCCGTACTCCACAATCTTCCCCCCCACGAGTTGCGCCCCCTCGGAGATCGTCATGATCGCATAGTTGCTCGGGTTGTTCTTCTTGTCCTCCATGAGGAATTTTGCGAGCCTCTCCGGATCAAAATGGACCTCGGAAATGATCGCCCTGTCCACCCCCGCCAGGTAGGCCGAGATCAGCGAGGTCTCCCCCGAGTTCCTTCCGAAGAGCTCGACGATCGCGATCCTTTCATGGGAGCCGGTCGGAGTGCGGAGGTTCGTGATGAAGTCGACGCTCCGGGTCACCGCCGTTGAAAATCCGATGCAGTAATCCGTCCCGTACACGTCGTTGTCCATGGTCTTCGGGATTGCCACAACGGGGAACGATTCCTCGTGGAGCCGGACCGAGTAGCTGAGCGTGTCGTCCCCCCCTATCGTGATGAGCGCATCGACGTTCAGCGCGGCGAGAACGCGGAGGATGTGGGGGGTGAAATCCAGCCTGCCGTCCACTTGCGGGTGCTTGGGGTCCCTCAGGAAGGCGGGAACCTCTGCGGCTTTGACCTTGCCGGGGTTCGTCCGGGATGTGTGGAGGAACGTCCCCCCCGAACGGTCGATCGTGCGTGTGTTCGTCTTCGTCAGGGGGATCACCCACTCCGACGAATTCTCTTTGTCCGCGGTGTTGTAGTTCAGGAGCCCCCCCCAGCCGCGGCGGATGCCGAGGACTTCGTATCCCGCGTCGATGGCGCGGAAAACCACCGCCTTGATGCACGGGTTGAGGCCGGGGACGTCTCCGCCGCCTGTGAGTATGCCGATGCGTTTCATAGTGTTATGCCTTCATTCGTTTTCCTTGTTCCTCGTACGTGAAGATCCATCCGCAGATCTTTCCCGGATCGATCTCGGCGAGGTTTTTCCAGTAATCACGGTTGAGCATGACGCGCGAGCTTGTCTCTTCCGCGGGGAGGTTCTCCACCATCCTGCGTATCTCCGTCAGGCGCCTGAGCCAGATCGTCATGTTCTTTTCGCGCAGGTCCACCCATCCGTCGTGCGCCCACCGGTCGATCGACTTCGGCGTCGCAGGCAGCGCTTCGTCCCCCCGGTCCGGGGGGATCTTGATCGTCGCTCCCCGGAGCATGGATTTCCCGTCCGGGAGAAGGATCGGGATGCCGATGGAGATGATCCGGGACCGGAGCCGGTCGTCGATTTCGATAAGGTCCGTGAGCCGCCGGCTCATCGTCGTTGCGTCGGATCGCGTGACGCTCCTGATGTCTCCGAAGCAGAGCCTGAGAAGATACGACTCGTACAGGAGTTTTGAAAGCCGGGGGGGGCCGAGCATCTCGAACGCCACGCTGTCCACGCCGTGGTCCTTTTCAAGCTGCTGGAGGCTGTCCATGGCGCTGTTGAACATGAACCCCGCACGATAGGTCGGAGCCAGAGTCGCGTTGTCAAGCGCGTTGATGATGTCATGGCCGGTGTTCCCGGCCCTGATTTCGAATATGGCGCTTTCGGCGATTTCTTCGGGCGTCACGAATTCCATCTGACCGGGTGTCGAGATTGCCTCGAATTCCCCCCGTGAAAAGAGCCCGTTTTCGCCGGTGTCGATATACACGGATTTGAGAGTCTGCTTTGTCGGCGTTGCGGCCCCCGGCATATGCAGGCGGAGCATCCTGTCAAGGCGGACCGCCCGGGACGGGTGGCAATCCACGAGCTGGATCGGTTTTCCCCGGCGGGTGATTTCGCCGTACGCGATCTTCTTCCATGCAATGGCGGCTGTCGGCTTGATTTCCTTGGTGATGGGGGCGTCGGGCGTCCGGCCCATGAGGAACAGGAGAAGCGTGTGCGCCCCCGCGACCGCGGATTTCGAGAGGAGCACGCGTGAGGGGCGTTCCTCGCTGTGCGTGTACGGGATATTCAGTCCCATTCCCCCGGTCCCGCTCGTCCCGATCTTCATATAGATGCCGGTCTCCGCTATCTGCATGGACCGGTACATGATCTGCACGTGCCGGATNNTGCTTCACCTCTCTGATGAGCTCCCGTGAGACCTGGAATATGTCCTGGTACGCGATCCCCGTGGCGGAGTTGACGCAGTCGACGACGACATCGGGCTTGTATTTCTGGATCAGACGGTACAGGCTCGACCGCTTCAGGACCGGCCCGGAGAGCTCCTCGACGATGTCCTCGATGATCATCGTCCGGTACTTCCGGTTCGACAGGACGGCTTCGCGCGGCATGTCTTTCAACTCCTCGCGGACGAATATGTTTCCCCACCAGGGGATGAAGAAGTTCTTCCCGGCCTCGGGATAGTCATGGCTCAGCCCCGCAACTGCTTCCATGGCCTCCGCTCTGGTGAGGGAAGTCACGATCATCCGCTTGGGACGTTCGGTCATGAACCGGCGGCATATCGCCGATCCGACGAGTCCCCATCCGCCTATGACGAGCACGGTCTTGCCCTGAATATCCATACGCCGATATCGAGAGAGTGTGCCGGGAATGTGCGAAACGCTGCAAGAACAGAGAGGTGCATCAATGTACTGCAGAACCGGGGAATATGCAACAGAGACCGCCCCGTCCGGGGCGGTCACTGTTGCCGTCGTCCCTCACCGGACTCCTATTTCGGCGCGACGGTGGCGCTGAAGAACCTGTCCCCCCAGCCGATATTGAGCGTCCCGCCGGATGTCCCGTCCCGTTCAAACCAGATCCGGAACGGGTCGATGGAGGACAGGGCCCGCTCCTGCTTCATCGTGATCCGTGCAATGTCGGATTTGGGATCGTAGGCCGGCTCCCGCCCTCCCGGCTTCTTGCTGATAATCAGCGTCAACGCGTTGGCCGAGGGGATCGAGTAAAGGGTGTACGACCCGGCGGGGACGGTGTTTCCGCCGATCGTCACGTCCCCTTCAGTCGTCAGGGACGTGGCGAGGTTTGCCCCCGTCCGCCAGACCGAATCGTTCGGGACGACGACCCCCCAGATTGTGCGACCGCGCATGTAGGGGCGGCTGTACCTGATGGCCGCCTTCTTCCCTCCGAGCGTGATTTCCGTGGAATCCCCTCCGCTCAGCGGGCGGACATGATCGCTCTTCTGGAAGGGGACGGACACCGCGGTGTTCTCCCATAAAAGTTTCATCACCCCGGAGGATTTGCCCGTTCCCCTCAGTGCGATCGTGAATGTGTCCACCGTTGCCGGGACGGTTTCAACGGTCGCATCGAACCGGGCGAGGTCCAGGGATGGATTGTAGACCGTCCCCCACTGGCCGGTCTGCTTGTTGAGTATCACTTTCCAGCCGTCCGGGGAGGGAAGGGTCCAGAGCGTGTAGGAACCCCGGGTTACGGGCACGCCACCGAACGTCATGTCGAACGACGTCTTCAGGTGCGTCGCCTGGTTGGCGCCCGTGCGCCAGACTTTGTTCCACGGGACCAGCCCCCCCATGATCTTTCTCCCGCGCATCGAGGGGCGTCCGTAGTTTACGCTGATGACATTGGTGTCGAGAGAGAGAAACACGGAGTCCCGGGGACTGGGGATCGGCTGCTGGCCGAAGACCCCGGGTGCTGCGGCCAGGAGAGCCGCGCAAAATGCGGAACAGATGATCAGACCTCGCATAAGAGACCTTTGAGTGAGTAAGGGGAAATGGAGGAGGGGAACATCCCCTCCCGTTATACCTTTTCTATTACGACCGCGGTTCCGTATGCCAGCACTTCGGTCACGCCCGACATCACCTCGTTGGCGTCGTAGCGCATGCCGACGACTGCATTGGCGCCGTGCTCGGCTGCATGCTGCATCATCAGCATGAACGCCTCCTGCCGGGCCCGCTCGCACAGTTGCTGCAGGAGGGAGATGTTCCCGCCGAACAGCGTCTGGATGCCCGCGCCGATATTGCCGATGATCGACCTGGACCGCACGGTGATTCCCCGCACGATGCCGAGATTCCTGACGATGCGATAGCCGTCGAGTGTGAACGCGGTGGTGACGAGTTTGGGATCCATNNTGAGGTACTCTTCGCTCTGGGGACGATACCAGTCCATCGTCACGCGGAACACCTTGTCGTCTTTCACGAGGAAGTAGAATTTCCTCTGCACGTTCGGAGTCGCGGCATACGTGAGCGAGAGGGCCGGCAGGCCCGACACCGTGGTCCTGGCCGTCGCCGTCGCCTTGTATTTTCCCTTGTTCTGGTCGAACACCTTCTCCACCGTCAGGCCCTTCGCGCCGAANNTTGTCGGGGTACTGGAGCGAGAAGAGTTTTCCGCTCACTTCCGCCGTGGTTTCCGACGGGAGCGTCGGATCTCTTCCGGGGACGGCCGGTTTCGGGAACTGTAAGGTGGCGATCGAGGCGTCGAATACCGCCCTGTATGCATCGAAGTATCCGCCGAAGCCGGCGCAGCGGACGTCGTACAGCACCGTGTCGGCGGGGATGTAGATATGTTGTCCGGTCTCCTTGACGGTTTTTGTGTAGAGCCCGGTATACCCGTACCGGGTTCCCGGCCTGCCTCCCACCGTGAGTGTCTCCGCCCGGGTGACGATAAACCCGCTCTTGATCATGTCATCGACGATCTTTTTTGCCGTATCCGGGTTGGAGGATCGGATGACCGTCACTCCGATCATCACGCCGTCGGGGAACTGTCCGGTCGGGTCAAGGAATTTCTTGTCAACCTCCTGCGCACTGTAAAATCCCGCCCGCCCGACCTCGGCGTTCGTCATCCATCCTTTCGGGTACTGGATCGAGTAGCCGAACCCCGGGTCCCTGTACGTCTCCAGCTCGCCCGGTTTCACCGGCTCCATTTTCTTTTCCCCGCCGCATCCCGCGATCAACAGGGAGAGCAACAGCGTGCTGCAGAAGAGGGCAGCGCTCGCCGCATATCGGGCGTTGATTGTCATCGGGTCCGCCTTTCCAGGATTGTGATTGGATAATGATTGTTCAATGTCTGGGCACGACAACGTCGTACCACGGTTTCCTGTCGCGGGAGCCCGCCAGGTCCACGTGGATGTGCTTTGTTTCGGTGAATTCTTTCAGCCCTTCGAGTCCGAATTCCCTCCCGATCCCGCTCTGCTTGTATCCCCCGAAGGGGGCGCGTTCGTTCAGGAGATGCCATTCGTTGATCCAGACCGTGCCGGCGCGGAGCGACCGGGCGACATCCATAGCCCGCTGCGGGTCCTTCGACCAGACTCCCCCGCCGAGTCCGTAGACGGAATCGTTCGCCATGCGGACGGCATCGTCCGTATCCCTGTACCGCAGAACAGAAAGCACGGGACCGAATATCTCTTCCCGGGCGATCGTCCAGGAATTCTCCACTCTGTCGAAAATGGTCGGCTCCACGAAGAACCCGCCCGCGCACGAAGGATCGTGCGGGATCCCCCCTCCGGTGGCGAGCACGCCCCCGTCCCTCTTCCCCTGCGCGATATAGCCAAGGACCGACTCCTGCTGGCGGCGGGAGATCAGGGGACCGAGATCGGTGAGCATGTTCATCGGGTCACCCGTCTTCATTGCGCGGGCACCCGCCGTCAGCCGTTCGACGAACTCATCGGCGATCCGTTCGGGGAGGAAGAGCCTGCTTCCCGCCTCGCAACACTCCCCCTGGTGGTAGAACGCCGCGTACAGGGCTCCGTCGACGGCAAGTTCGATGTCTGCGTCGTCAAGGACGATGTTGGCCGATTTCCCCCCGCACTCCAGCGTGATGTTCTTGAGCGTCCCGGCCGCCCCCTGCATCACCTGCCTTCCCACATCCGTCGACCCGGTGAACGCCACCGTGTCGACGAGCGGGTTGCGGCACAGCTCCGCCCCCGCATCCTCGCCGAATCCTGTAATGATGTTTACAACTCCGGGGGGGAAACCGGCGTTGTGTATGAGCCGGGCGAGCTCCATCGCAGTGACGGGAGTCTCCTCCGAGGGCTTGAGGACCATCGTGTTACCGGCTGCGAGCGCAGGTCCCAGCTTCCATACCGCCATCTTGAGAGGGAAATTCCAGGGGATGATCGCAGCCACCACTCCCACCGGCTCCCGGAGAAGGAAGTTCGTGCTGATCCCCGGGCGTGAAACTGCGTCGAGCTGCTCCGTCAGATCGACGAGAGCGTACTTCGAATAAATCCCCAGGGCCCGGGCGCTCAGGTAGACGTCCTCTTTCGCCTTCCTGAGCGTGGAGCCGGAATCCGCGACCTCGAGTTCGGCAAACAGCGGCGCGTTCGCGTTGAGTGCGTCGGAGAGTCCCTTCAGGCATGAGGAGCGCTCCTCCGGCTTCATGCGGGGCCAGGGCCCCGAATCGAATGCCTCGCGCGCCGCCCGGGCGGCGAGTCGGGCGTCAGCGGCTCCCGCACGTGCGCACGTGGCAAGCGTTTCGCCGTTGAACGGATTGAGCGAACTGAACGTCCGCTTCTCCTCCCCGTCGACGAATTGACCGTTGATAAAGAGCTGATAGAATCTCACGCTGCCGCCGGTTCGTTGCCCGCCNNCATAGACGATTCTGTTTCAATGACTTAAGTTTCGCGAGAGGGGGGCGTGATTGCTCCCTGGCGCTGGCACGGCTGTTGTAGTAGTACCGGGTTAAATGCGAGAATTCCCGGCATACTATCACCCTTTCTCAAGGAGGACCTCTTTATGAAGCTCCTGGGTTACTGTTTCCTTGTACTACTCCTCTCTGTCGCCGTGTCCGGCGTTGCGTCGGCGCAATTGCCCCCCCCGCCGGTCAATCTTACGGCGCACGCAGCAGCGCAGGCTCCGCTGGGGGTCGAACTGAAGTGGGATCTGGTCAAGATTCTGCCGCCGGTTTCGCTTAACATATTCAAGGTCTATCGTTCCGTCGACGACTCGATCTCCTTCAAGTACCTCGACATGACCGACAATGCCGGTTACAGCGACCGGCAGGTGGTTGCGGGGCACACGTACTACTACTATGTCACGTGGGTCTGGATCGTGATGCCTGATTCAACGATCCGGGAAAGCCCCAGGAGCAACCTGGCCTGGGTGCAGCTTGGACCTTCCGGCGGTGAAAAGACCGGGAAGATCGCCGGGACGGTGACCGACAGCGTCAGCGGCAAACCGGTTCCAAATTCGCGGGTCATGTTCTTCCGGCCGTCCTCGCCGATTCTCTGGATTCCGGAGACATGGGCCGACAGCCTCGGACGGTATTCGGCGGTTCTTGACACCGGAACCTACCTCGTCGAGTGCAATCCCCCGTTTCTGATGGGGCGGCTCGTCATGACGGTCCTGCCGTTTCCCGTCTATAAGTCCAAGTGGTACAAAGATGCCTACGATCCGGCTCATGCCACGCCGGTGAAGGTGAGTGACGGCGGGACTGAGACCATCGACTTCGCGCTCGCCCGGTTTGTCTTCCCCACGCTCGTCCATCTCAAAGGGATTGTGCGGGACTCGGCGGGGAATCCTCTGAAGGGGGCGCTCGTGGCGATCACACGCACCGTGCAGGAGATGCATGCCATGTCTTCCGCGGGGGAAGCGGTGACGGATCTCCCGGGGGAGACGCTCGTCGTGGAGAATGTGGGGTGCATACAGGGGGTCGCGTGGAAGGGTCTGACCGACTCGGCAGGCTCGTACGATGCGATGGTTCTGTCGCAGCGCTCCTATATCGCTCTGGCGGCAAGGGGGGGATACTTCCCGCAATTTTACGACCACAAGAACACGCCGTCCGAAGCGACGATGATTCCGGTGAACGGTGACGTGACGGGAATTGATTTCAATCTGAACCCGTACCATCCGCTGCAGATGTACAGCATCAGCGGCGCGGTGTGGGATTCCGCGGGAATCAGGGTCCCCTCCCGGATCGTTGTGTTTCCCCTCCGGTCGTATGCAAGCCGGCCGGCCCGGTTCGGGTTCACCGATTCACTCGGTGCGTACTCTGTCGGCCACTTGCTTGCGGGGAAATACATTGTACTGGCTGTGCCGTTCGGCAAGTACGCGCCCGCCTTCTACAAAGCGGGTGCCTTTGGCGTGATCCGTTGGAAGGACGCGGATACGGTGACGGTCGCGGCCAATGTCACGGGGATCGATATCGGCGTCGTGCAGATACACAGCAGCGGCGTCGCAACGCTGACCGGCAGGATCACATCGGCCGGCCAGGGGCTGGGAGGGGTGAATGTGATTGCGCAGGATGCCGGCGGAGCGGCGCTGGGGTACGGCATGACCGACGGATCGGGCTCCTATGTCATCGATGCGCTTCCCGCGGGTCCGGTCACGCTCACCGCGGACTATATGGGCTACAACGGTGCGCAGCAGATGATCAGCGTCGGTCCTTCGCAGTTTGCGCTGGCGCAGGACTTCTCGCTCGGGATCACGACGTCGGTTTCCGGCCCGCAGGCGGTCCCGCAGGCGTACGCCCTCGGGCAGAACTATCCGAACCCGTTCNNTCCACGCGCATCGGCTTCTCCCTGCCGCAGGCGGGGACGGTGACGCTGAGTGTGTTTAATCTCCTGGGACAGCAGATTGCCACGCTGGTGAACGGACCCATGACCGCGGGGATTCATGAAACCGTGTGGGACGGCCGTGATGCTGCGGGAAGGGTGCTGGCAAGCGGCGTCTACTTCTACCGGATCGAGGTGAAGGGACTTGACGGAGGTGCGGCGTACACGGCGATGAGGAAGATGGCACTTCTCAAGTAGGCATTGCGATGTCGCATGAACTGCGATGTCGCAGTCATTGCGATGTCGTGGTCATTGCGAGCGAATTGAAGCAATCTGGGAGGGCCGCGGCGTAACGCGGGAAGGGGGGGCTCCGGGAGCGATGCCGGAGCCCCTTCGATTACCAGCTCGTGACGACTCTTCCTATCAACTGGCGCAGGAGGTTCCCGGTATTCGGCCCGATGGCGGCGGCGGCCGGGCGCCGGGGGAATGATCAGTTGAGCTATCGTGGAGGCGGGCCGGGCATCACGCTCAGTCCCATTGCCCGCCTGAGCCGGATGAGGGCGGTCCGGTAGTCGTACTGCGCCTGTATGTCGGTGATTTCCGAATTGGAGAGCGTGAGCCGGGCGTCAGACTCGTCAAGAGCCGTCGCAACCCCGGCGGCGTACTGGCGTTCGACGAGGTTCAGGTTCTCCCGCGATTCCTGGACGAGCTTTGAGGTCGCGACCGCCCGCTCGGCCGCTGCCCGGACGGTGAGCCACTGCCGCTCGACCTCCAGCATGACCCCTTCTGAGAGTGTATCCAGATCGGATTGCGCGATGTCCCTGTTCGCCCTGGCCAGCTCGACCCCCGCATCGAGCGCAAAACCCTGGAATATCGGAAGCGTGAATGATACACCCGCATTCCAGTGGCTGAACAGGGGGAAATCGAATGCGGTCCAGTTGTAGCCGCCGAACGCGGCGATCGTCGGGAGGTGCTGTCCCCATGCCGCCGTGATCCCTTCCCGGCCGGCCTCGACCCGTGCCTGGGCCGCAACGAGCTCGGGGCGGGTCCGGAGAGCAGTGGTCCTTGCCTCCTGGAGCGAGGCGGACGTCGCAGGAACGGTGAACGAGTCCACGACTGCGTAGTCGGCTGCCGGGTGGACTCCCATCGTGTTCTCCATCTGGAGCCTGGCGATCCGGAGGGCGTTCCGGGCCTGTATCAGGTTCACCTCGGCGTTGAGCGAGTCCACCTCCGCCTTTGTCACATCGAGCTGCGGACGCCTCCCCGTCATGTAAAAGGCCCGTGCCTGCACGAGATGGTGGGATGTCGTGGCAAGAGCTTCCTCGTCGACGGTAACGACGCGGCGGGCCTGGAGGAACGCGAGGTAGGCGACCTCCGTATTCAACGCGATGACCTCGACTGCCGAGGCGTAGTCGCCGTGTGCGGCGTCATAGAGGTAACTGTTCTGCGATACCCTGCCGCTTGTCTTCCCGAAATCCCAGATCGTGAGGTTCCCCTGGAGCGCGGCGGAGTAGCTGCTGTATATCCTCTGCGTGGGGGGGATTGCGGGGCTGAGGATGATCGTCCCCCCTGTCCGCGTGTCCGAAGCGCTGAATCCGATCGAAGGGAGGAATCCTGCCCGGGCCTGCCGGAATCCGGCATCGGCTGCCCGGACCTCCGCCTCGAAGCCCCGGAGCGACGGCTGATTGTCGATCGCCAGCGCGACCGCCCGTTCGAGCGTGAGTGTATCGCGCTGCTGTGCCGTGGCCGGGGTGAACCCGGGGGCCAGAATGGCCAGTGCGAGGAAGATCCGCTGGGTGTTCATTCAGGCCTCCTCTCCCGGGGCATTCATCTCCCTCTTGAACCGTTTTTCGAAAACCACGTAGAGCGAAGGGACGAAAAAGAGCGTGAGCGTCGTGGAGACCGTCAGCCCGCCTATCACCGCGATCGCAAGAGGCGCCTGCGTCGATTCACCCCCGAACCCGATCGCCATCGGTATCAGGCCCAGGACCGTGGCAATCGACGTCATCAGTATCGGTTTGAGCCGCGTCCGGCCCGCTTTCACGACCGCTTCCTCCAGCGGCACCCCCTTCTGGCGGAGACGATTTGTGAAGTCGACAAGGAGTATCCCGTTGCTCACGACGATCCCCACCATCACGATCACCCCCTGGAACGACGTCACGGAAAGCGTCGTCCGTGTGAGGAACAGCGCCCAGAAGACTCCGACGATGCCGAGGGGGACGGTGAACATGATGATCAGGGGGTCGATGAGCGACTGGAACTGGGACGCCATGACGACGTAGACGAGTATGATCGCGAGTCCGAACGCCAGCCCCAGATCCCGGAACGTCTTGTTCTGCTGCGCGACGTTCCCGCTCTGGCGGATTTCGAACCCGGGGGGAAGCGTCAGCCCGTCGATCCTCTTCTGGATGGCCTGTGCGACGGTCCCGAGATCCGATCCCTGGACGTTCGCGGTGACCTCGACGAGCCGCTGCTGGTATTTCCTGTCGATCTGGACCGGCACGTTGTCTTTGACGATCGTCGCGACGTTTCCCAGAAGGACCGGCTGGCCGTTGTCCGCCGTCAGAACGATGTTCCTGAGGTCCTCGATCCTCTGGCGGTAGTCCTGGTTGAGCCTCACAAGGATGTTGTACTCGTTCCCCGACACCGGGTCGGTGTAGAGGGAGGCGACGCTCCCGTTGATGCAGGTGCTTATCGTGTTCGAGATGTTCGCCGCGTTGATGCCGAGCGCTCCCGCCTTGTCGCGGTCGATCTTCACGCGCAGCTCAGGCAGGTTGTCCTCCCGGGTCACCTGCACGTCGACGGCCCCCGGGGTCGACCGCACGATCCCGGCGACCGTCTTGGCGAGCGCGGTTCCGGCGTCGATGTCATACCCGTTGATCTCGACGTCGATGGGGGCGTTGGAGCCGAAGTTCAGGAGGAACCTGAGAAACCCGCTCGGACTGATGTACAGCGCCACGCCCGGTATCCTGGCGAGCTTCGGGCGGATCGCCTTGATGATCTCGAAAATGTCCCGCTTTCGCTTTTCCGGAGAAACGAGGGCGACGCCGATGTTCGCCGCGTGCGTTCCCGAGTTCCTGGCGAAAAGAGACCCGCTCCGCGCCGTCGGTATCCCGATGTCGGTGATGATGGATTGTACCTCGGGGATGTTCTCCTGCAGGACTTTTTCGATTTCCTGGCAGACGACCGTCGACTCCTCGATCCGCGTGCCGACGGGAAGCTTCACGGTGATGGAGAACTGCCCCTCGTCCTGCTCGGGAAAGAATTCCGTCCCGATGAACTTGAAAAGGAGGAGCGAGACCGCTCCGGTGGCGATGATCCCGATGATCACCGAGCGGCGGTGCCCCAGGGTCCACTGGAGCCATCGTTCGTACCCGCCGTCGATCGCCTCGAGCCAGTCGTGGGCTCTGACGCGAATCCTGTCGCTCAGCGCGGTGGATTCCCTGTCCAGGTGTTTTTCGGGAGGGAGGAATCTGAGGCACATCAGCGGCGTCACGGTCCGCGAGACGAAGAACGAACCGAAGAGCGCGACACCGATTGTGATCGTCAGCGGGATGAAGAGGAGCTTCGCGATCCCGGTGAGGAAGACGATCGGGAGGAAGACGATGACCGTCGTCAGCGTGGAGACGAATATCGGGGAGGCCACCTCCTGTGCGGCTTCGAGTGTCGCCTGTATCTTCGTCTGCTGGGGTTTCCGGTCATTGTAATGGCGGGAGATCGCCTCCAGCTCCACGATCGAATCGTCGACGAGCCTCCCGACAGCGAGCGCGAGCCCTCCGAACGTCATAATGTTCAGCGAGTCCCCGCCGAACCTGAACCATATGAACGTGATGAGGATCGAGAGGGGGATCGCGACGAGTATGATGAGCGTCCCCCGGATGTTCCGGAGGAAAAGCATGATGATGATCATGGCGAGGAGTGCGCCCAGGCCCGCCTCCCGCTGCAGTCCCGAGATCGTCTGGCGGATGTAGAGCGACTGGTCGAAGGAGAGCGTCATCCTGACGTTCGGCGGCACGCCGGTCAGCTTCGGGATCGATTTGATGACGTTGTCGACGACGTCGATCGTATTCGCGTTGGCCAGCTTCTGCACGCGCATCGTCACTCCGGGCTTGCCGTCGATGCGGACCAGCTCGGTCTGCTCCTGATAACTGTCGTCCACAGAACCGATATCCCTGACGCGGATCGGCACGCCGTTGACGACCTTCAGGACGATGTCTTCCATGGGCCTGACGACGTTGAACTGGCTCTCCGTCTTGAGCGTGTAATCGAACTTGCCGGTCTTGAGATCTCCCGACGGGAGTATCAGGTTTGCGCTGGCGACAGAGTTGAAGACGCCGGAGACGGGGAGTCCGAGCGCCTGGAGGCGGTCCTGGTCGAGCGTGACATGGATCTCGCGTATCCGCCCCCCGAGGACCTGGGCCTGCGCCACTCCGGAGAGGTGCTCGATCTGCGGCTCGATCGTGTTGTAGGCGAGGTCGTACAGGTCCCGCTCATCCATGTCGGCGGCGACCGCGATGTTGCAGACGGGCTGGCTCGTGATGTCGAACCGGAGCGCGACGGGGGTCGAAATCCCCGTGGGGAGCTGTGTCAGGATCCTGTTGACGTGCTGCACGACGTCGACAAGTCCCACGTCCACGTTCGCGTCCCACGTGAAAAAGATGCGGACGGAAGAGATCCCTTCACGCGTTGACGAAACGACGTAATCGACGTTGTTCGTGGAGGAGACCCCCCGCTCGATGATGCGGGTGACCGACTGCTCCATGTCGAGCGGGCCCGCCCCGGTGTAGAAGGTGATGACGGAGACGACCGGGACGGTGATGTTCGGGAGGAGGTCCACCGGNNGAACTGCTGGCCGGTGGTGATGACGTCCTCCGTCCCTTCGAGGCCGGAGAGTATTTCGGTGCGGGAGTTCTGTTCGGTCCCCGCCGTAACCCGCGCGCGGCGTGCGGTATCCTGCCTGGCAAGGTAGACGTAGAGTCCCTGGTCGTCTTTCATGAGCGCCTGCGTCGGCAGAGTCAGGGCGTCCTTCTTCTCCCCCACGTTGAGCGAAACTGCGGCGAACATCCCCGGGGCGAGGAGATGTCCGGGGTTTGCCAGGTCTACCTCGACGGCCATCGTCCGGGTCCCGAGGTCGACGGCCTGCGCGAATTTGGACACTTCTCCCGTGAACTTCTTCCCCGGGAACGCGTCGACGGAGACCGAGGCTTCGAGCCCCATCGTGACCCGGGGGATGTCCTGTTCAAGGACGTTGATGATGATCTTCATCTGGTCGAGATCCATCAGCGTGAAGAGCGTGGAAGTCAGCGCGCTGACGACCGCTCCGGGGTCGAGAAACTTCTTCGTGATCGTGCCGCTGAACGGGGCCCTGATCCTCGCATAGTCCAGGCGGGTGGTCGCAACGTCGAGGGCGGCGACCGCCACCTTCATCGCGGCCTCGGCGTTTTCGAGGTCCTGTGCCGCCACCAGTTTCTGGTCGAACAGGTCCTTGTTCCGCCGGTATGTCAGCCGTGCGTTCTCCGCGGTCGCGGCGGCCTGCTGGCGCGTCTGGAACAGCTCGGTCGTGTCGATGAGTGCGAGCATCTGGCCGCGCCGGACGGGGGTTCCCATGTCGGCGTACACACGGTCGAGGGTGCCGCTCACTTTCGGGTAGATGCCGGCCTGCTGCACCGCCGCGACATCGGCGGTGTACAGGAGGTTGTATGTGACGGTCTGGCGAAGTGCGTTTTCGGTCTTCACGACGGGGACATTCTGTTTGCGCGTGTCCGCGGCCGGATCGCCGGATGCGAGGCGCCAGACGAAAAGCCCCATGAGGAGCAAGGCGAAGCCGATCAGGTAGAAGTATTTCCGTTTCACGGGTTGTGCCTGTGTGTCACTGTTGGGGAGATGTCGCTGGGTGAGGCCGGGAGAGCTGATTGCATGAGGATCCGGTTCACGGCGAGAATGTTACTGTCTGTTCAGGATCTGGCGGACGGGCTCATTGTCCGCAAACACCCGCCACCGCGCGACGCACCCGTCGCGCACGTCAGCCTGCGCGGCCATCGGTATCTCCCACGCGTTGGCCGGGGGGAGTTCGCCCCGGACCGCCACGGTACCCGAAGCTTTTCCGGTGACGACGACGCTTGTCCCCTGGAAGAAAACCCCCGTGACCTCTATCCGGTAATCCGGGATCATGAAGAAATACGCGATCCATGCCTGGCGCATCAGGTCCCTCCCGGCTGCAACGACACCGAGCGAATCGACAAACTCATGATCGGGCGTCATGAGGTTCATCAGTGTCCCGATTTCGTGGCGGTTGATGGCCTGGATGTACGCGAGGACGGTGTCAGCGGGGGAGGGCATGGCGAAGCGATGTGCGTCCGTTTTCTTGTCTCAGAAGCCTGAGTGGTTTTCGATGACGACGGAGATCCCCTGCCCCACCCCGACGCACATTGTCGCCAGTCCCCATTTGACACGCCGTCGGCGCATCCCGTTTAACAGCGTCGTGAGAATTCTCGTCCCGCTCGCGCCCAGAGGGTGGCCGAGTGCGATTGCCCCGCCGGATGGGTTGACCCGGTCCGGCCGGGTCCGGAGATCCCGCATGACCGCAATCGCCTGCGAGGCGAATGCCTCGTTCAGCTCGACAATGCCGATGTCGTCGATCGAGAGTCCCGCCCTGCTGAGCGCGATGGTTGTCGCAGGGACCGGGCCCATCCCCATGAATCGCGGATCGACCCCCGCAACCCCCGATGAGACGATGCGGGCCAGTGGTGTGAGCCCCGCGCTCCGCGCCCGGGCTTCGTTCATGATAAGCACCCCCGAGGCGCCGTCGTTGAGAGGGGAGGAGTTCCCCGCCGTCACGCTCCCTCCCGGACGGAACACCGGAGCGAGCGCGGCGAGTTTTTCGGGCGACGTGTCCTCCCTCGGTCCCTCGTCTTTGCTCACGCGGAGGGATTTGCCCCGCCCGGCGGGGACATCCACCGGGACGATCTCGTTTTCAAACAACCCGGACTTCTGCGCCCGCACGGCTTTCATGTGGCTCTCATACGCAAACCTGTCCTGTTCCTCACGGCTGATGCCGAACCTCTCTGCGATGTTTTCCGCCGTCTCCCCCATGCTTTCAAGGGGAAACATCTCCGCCATCCGCGGGTTCGGGAACCGCCATCCCAGAACAGTATCGAAGGCGGTTATGCTGCCGGGCCCCCGGGGCCGGCGATTTGCCACCGCGAAGGGGGCGCGGCTCATGCTTTCGACGCCGCCGGCGATCACCGTTTCCGCGTCCCCTGACCGGACGGCCCTGTCCGCCTGAACCACCGCTTCGAGGCTCGACCCGCACAGCCGGTTCACGGTAGTCCCCGGGACTGAGAACGGAAGCCCCGCCAGCAGCCCGCTCATTCTCCCGACATTCCTGCTGTCTTCGCCCGCCTGGTTCGCACACCCCCATATCACGTCGTCGACGGCGCCGGGGTCCACGCGCGCAGATCTGACGAGTGCCCCGATGACGGAGGCGCCGAGGTCGTCGGGACGCATGTCGCGGAGAGTCCCGCCGTATCTGCCGACAGGTGTCCGGAGGGCGCTGACGATGACGGCGATCGGGCGATCGGGCATGATACTGTCCGCTCCCTCTACGGCGATTTGGCTTGCCGTACGCCCCCGTACACCTGCAGGTACACCTCGGGCTGCCTCATGTTGTTCGTCGTCACGAAGACCCCTTCAGTGAGCATGTTGGCGGGGGCTTCCGGTGTGAACTCGGCACGTATTTCCCCCGTCCCTCCGGGCGGGATGGGATCCGGAGGGAGTTTCAGAACAAGTCCTTTCAGCTGCGTCCGGAACCCGGTGAGGGAGAGGGGCGTCATGCCGTTGTTGGCCACCGTCAGCATGACGGTGCTCGTCTTGTTCACTTCTGCTCCCGGCACGATGATCGACTGCGGGTTCAGGCCTATTTCATCGATGACCGACGCGGTGAACTCGATCGTCGTGTATCCGAGGCTGTCGCCGTTTGAATTGAGCGTGACAGTCTTGTGGACTGGTCCGGTGAAATTCTTTGAGTTGAACGTGATCCGGACGGACCCGGTCCCGCCGGGGGGGATCCTCTCGGCCGTTACCATCGCACCGGTACAGCCGCACGAGACGCCGATGTTCCCCATGACGAGCGTGTCTGTCCCCGCGTTTTTCAGCGTGAGCGTCCGTTCCATCACGGAGCCGCGGTATATTTTCCCGAAGTCGAATTGCGTCCCTTCGAGAACGACGAGTTTCGCCGCAGGTTTCACCCCGGGCTTCTGTTGCGATCCTGCGGGGACCCAGATGAGGATGGCCAGGGCCATGGCTATCGCACCGCGTGGTGTCGTCACGATTGGTTGCCTCGTTGTTATTGAGAGTGGAAAGGGGGGGCGCCGGCGGGTCCTGCGGCCGTATCCTCCGGGGTCCCTCTTGACAGGAGCGGGGCCGTGCGGTAGCGCTCCTCTCCGAATTCGCGCCGCAATCCCTCGAGAACCGCGCGGACCTGTTCAAAACCGATCCTCTTCCCCCATTCAAAAGGGCCGAACGGATAATTCGTTCCGAGCGTCATGGCGGTGTCGATATCCCCCCGCCGGGCTATCCGCTCGCCGAGGGCGAATGACGCTTCATTGACGAGCATACAGAGTATGCGAGGGAGCACCATGCCGGGAGAATCCCGGACGATGGAAGTCTCCTTCCCCAGGTCCCTGAAAAAGCTCTGCGACGCCTCGACTGCCCGCCGCCCGGCCGCGAGGGAGGGGGCGATCTCGACAAGCGTGCCGCGGAGCAGGGAGGGGAGTGCCGCTATCCCGATGAGCCGTTCCGGGGTCCGGACCCACGCCGACTGCTCCGCGACCGTGGTTGCGGCGGACGCCGAGAGAATCGGCGAAGCGGGCGGGAGCCAACGGTCCATCTCCGCGAGGTTCTTCCGCTTGGTCTCGCGCGATGTGTTCGTCAGCTCGATCCCTACNNCTGACCCCCACCGCCATCCCGGCGCCGGCGCATGCCGAGGCATATTCTTCCACGAGCGGCGACTCTCCCGCAATGAAGACGCGCCGCTTCGCCTCGCTGCCCCCGGGATCATTCATATCGGTAAAATCCCCTGCCGGTCTTCCGGCCGAGCGTCCCGGCTTCCACCATGCGCCGCTGAATCGGGTGGGGGCGGAAGCGGGGCTCGTGGTAGAACTGCTCGTAGACGGACTTCGTCACCGCGTAATTGACGTCGATCCCGATAAGGTCCATGAGCTCAAACGGTCCCATCCTGAACCCGCCGGAAAGCCTGACGATCCGGTCGATCTCTTCCGCAGTCGCCGTCCCCTCGCCGAGGACGCGGAGGGCTTCCCCGTAAAACGGCCGCGCGACCCGGTTGACGATGAAGCCCGGGGTGTCGCTGCAGAAGACGGCGGTCTTCCCCATCGCAAGCGCCATCTCATGGACCGTGCGCACTGTCTGTTCTGATGTCTGGCTCCCCCTGACGATCTCGACGAGCTTCATCCGCGCAGGAGGATTGAAGAAATGCATCCCGACAACCGATTCCGGCGTCCTGGTGAGAGAGCCGATCGATGTGATGGAGAGGGAGGAGGTGTTGGTGGCCAGTACGGCGCGGGGGGCGACGATCCGGTCGAGCGCGCGGAATATCTCCTTCTTGACCTCCAGGTCTTCGGGTGCCGCTTCGATCACCGCGTCGGCGGCTCCCATCTCTTCGAACGTGCGCCGCGGGCGGATCCGCGTCAGGGCGGCCGTTGCCTCCGGGGAGGTCGCCGTCCCCTTCTGCACCGACGTGCGCAGGTCCCCTCTGATCCGCTCCATGGAGGCCTTGAGCGCTTCGCCGGATGTATCATAGAGGAGGACGTCGAAACCTGCCAGCGCGGCGACCTGGGCGATCCCGCCCCCCATCGTACCCGCGCCGATGATGCCGACGGTTTTTTTCATTCGGAGGCTAACCGGAGATCACAGCGTCGTCGGGAATCTTTTCCCAGTCCGGCGTCCAGCCGGGGATTGCCAGTCCCCATTGCTCGGCCTTCCCGCGGACTTCCTTCTCGAAGTCCAGCCGTACCTGGTGGTTGTCTCTGAGCTTGAGCGACAGCGCCCGGTAGCGCGCGTTCTTTTTCGATCCGGGCCTCCCGAATATCGCCATAACACGGGGCCACCAGCGCTCGAGCGACGCCTGGATCACCCCCCTTGTCTCGCTCCCCAGGGCGAGCCGTTTCACCCAGTAGTCGCCATGCGCGACATGTGTCTGCTCTTCCTTGAATATCCGGTCGATTTCACGCCGCCAGGGGCCGTAGGAGGAGTGCTTCACGTCTTCAAGCTGGTGTCCGGCCCCCCGGTCCATGAGGAAGTTAAACATCACGAAGTCCGGCCAGGAGTCGATCGGGTAGTAGAAAATATTGACCCGTTTGTCCGTCCCCGCGCGGGTCGCGCCAAGGTCGGTCTGACCTTCGACCCGGTACGTGAAGTCGAATTGCTCGACATAGTCGTCGACAGGGACGCCGATGTCTTCCAGGAGGCGGTACATCGCGCGGCCGTGCCGCACCTCGTCCCTCACGATCTGTGAGACGACGAGTTTCTCCTCGGTGGTCGGCGCTTTCATGATCCACGGGACGTAGCCGAATCCTCCCGCGAGTTCCGAGTCGGCCTGCTGGGTCATGAGGTTGGTCAACAGATCGAAGTACTCGTCGCTCATCTCGTCGACGTTCTCGATCGATTCCTTCCGTGCCAGCTTCCCCTGCATGATCGCTTCACGCTCGGCGGCCGGACGCGCGGCACCCCCGGGAGTCTGCATGCGCTCTCCTATGGTAATGAACGATCGGATCTCACGGGAAAAAAATAGAAAGAAAACGGCCGATTGTCAACTTCCGATGAAGGCCGGCTTCCGCTTTTCGAGGAACGCGGCAACGCCTTCCCGGTGGTCGTCTGTGGCTGAGGCGATCTCCTGGATTGCCGCCTCGTATTCCAGCAGCGCAGTCAGGTCCGTGACGAGNNCGCGCCAGATCCATCGTCACCGCTTCGAGCCGGTCGGCCGGAGCGACCCGGTTGACGAGTCCCACCCGCTCAGCCTCGCCGGCCGGGATCTCCCGGCCGGTCGCGGCATACTCAAACGCCCGGGCCATTCCCACGAGCCGCGGCAGAAACCAGTGCGAGCCTGAGTCCGGCACGAGACCGATCCTGGCGAACGCCTCGATGAGCGTGGCGTCGGAGGACATGATGCGCATATCGCACGCCAGCGCGATGCTGCATCCGGCCCCCGCCGCGACGCCGTTGATCATCCCGATGATCGGCTTCTCCATCTCACGCATCCGCCGTATGAGGGGATTATACGATCGCTCGAGGGACTCCCTCAGCGACATGCCCGCCGGGCGGTGTTCCTTCAGATCCTGCCCCGAGCAGAAGGCCTTTTCCCCTGCGCCTCTCAGGACGATGCAGCGGACTCCGGGATCGTGCGACGCCTCCCGCAGGGCGGCGCTGAGTTCCTCCTTCATCGCCTCGTTGATCGAGTTATGGCTTTTCGGGCGGTTGAGCGTAATCGTCAGTACCCCTCCGTCCGCCGTCCACAGGAGTGTCGAATATGAATGGCCGGTTCCTCCCGTCAGCGTCCTTTCCACTGGGGCCTCCTCTTCTCCAGGAACGATCGCATCCCCTCCTTCTGGTCCTCGCTGGCGAAAAGGAGGTAGAAGTTCTTTCGCTCGAAAGCCAGTCCTCCTTCGATCGTCGTGTCGAACGATTTGAGGACGGCCTCCTTTGCCAGGCGGACCGCCAGTGGGGGGGAAGAGGCGATCCCGGCCGCCCAGGCCCGGGCTTCCGCGAGGAGTGACTCTGCGGGAACGACCTTGTTTATCAGTCCCCATCTGAGAGCCTCGTCAGCGGTGATCATCCTCCCGGTGAGGACCATTTCCATCGCCTTGGCTTTTCCCACGGCGCGCGTCAGGCGCTGCGTCCCTCCGGCCCCCGGGATCACTCCGATCGTGATCTCCGGCTGGCCGAACCGTGCGGATTCGGAAGCGATGATCATGTCGCACGCCATTGCAAGCTCGCACCCTCCCCCGAGCGCGAACCCCCCGACTGCTGCGATGACCGGTTTCGAAATTTTCCTGATCCTCTCCCACAGGGCGAACTGATCGCGCCTGATCATCTCTGTCGCGGTCGCTTCCGCCATCTCGCGGATGTCGGCTCCCGCAGCGAACGCCCGGTCGTTCCCCGTGATGATGATGCACTTCACCGCGTCGTCGGCGTCCGACTCTTCCAGTGCGGCGACGAGGTCGGTCATGAGCTGCAGGGAGATCGCATTCAACACGTCGGGGCGGTTCAGCCGTATGAGCGCGTATCCCTGCTCATGTGTGAGAGAGATGATGTCGGATGTCATTGTCAGTTTCTCCGGTGGAATCTGGTGGGGGGGTGACGCCCGTGTCGTTCTGCCGCGAAGGGGGAGGAGTCACTCCCCCAGTACCTCACGGATTCTCTTCCCGAGCTGGAGCCTGAATACTCCGCTCTCGCGTCCCCCGGCGTACAGCGTCATCGAGGCCGCGCTCCAGCAGAGGGAGGCCATGCTGGCGTGGAGGTCTGCGTCG